>NZ_JBVIHP010000001.1:0-302527 GCF_055570235.1 Streptomyces sp. NPDC031274
TCGGGGAGGGGGGGGGGGGTGGTCTCGGGACAGGTGTGGGCCGTTTTTGGGGTGAGGTCTTTTTTGTCGGGGGGGGGGGTGGGGGGGTGCCGCCCCGGTGGGTTCCGTACCCCGCCGGGGCGGACTTACGGGGTGCGCCGGGCCGGAGCGTGGCGCGAGGGGGAGCTGGCCGACACCGGTTGCTGCGCAGCAGGACGGGCTGCTCGGGTGCGGATGTCGTGCACGGCCTGCCGGTAGGCTGCCTCTTCGAAGACGTCGGGCGTGAAGTTCACCTCGTAACCGGCCAGGAGAAGGGCGGGGATGGCGCGGGTCGCCAAGTGCTTCTGCTCGTCGGCACCGAGGTGTTCGGGCACGGTGTGCCAGATGTAGAACGGCCCGCCCGTGCGAAGTTCGTGGCGTTCCAGACCGAGCTGCTCCAGCAGGTCGTGGAGTTGGGCAGGGGCGCCGGTAGGGGTGTCGGTAGGGGTGTCGGCGTGAATGGTCGTCGTCAGGGCCTTGACGTAAATCTCGACGTCCGTGCCGTACTCGTCGGCCAAATTGGCCATGTGCCTCTCTTCGGGGTCAACGGCGTTGAAACCTAGGTGATGGTGTGGGGTACTCCGGCACCCGGTAATGGGGCTCCGATTGCTTCACCGGAATCGGGTGGCCGGTGTGCGCGTGCCGGCCGGTGTCGGCGGCATGGCTGCTAGGGCGGAGGTGGGCGCAGTCCGGCCTGCGGGATGCTGCAGGGCGGTGCTGATGCCGAGTTGGCCGAGCTGCGGGCCGATCTCGCGCAGGGCGCGGGCCTGGGCCTGGGTGTCGTCGCCGCCCAGGCGGTAGATGCCGCTCTGCGGGTCCTGGACGAAGCCGTTGGCCACGAGGACGGCGCTGGCGCGGTTGTCCGCGGGGGCGGTGGCGACGCTGCCGTCCGGTTGCCAGGTCAGCACGACCCGGTCCGGCTGGGAGGGCTGGATTCCGCCCAGGGCGTTGTGCCGGACCTCGGCGAGCGCGCGGTCATAGCGGTCGAGGAGATCGCGGGCGACCTGTTCGGCGCTCAGGAACGGGTCGTCAGCCAGGGCGATGCCGTTGGGCTCGGGGACGGCGCGGTACGCCTCGTCGGGCAGGGTCTGGGGGGCGATGGCGGCGATGAGGAAGCCGTCACGTTCGTCATGCCGTTCTAGAAGGACGAACTGGGCGCCGTCCGGGCGGCTCAGGACGGCGGCCTGCTGGAGAGGGCGCTCGGCGAGGGAGGCGGCGACCAGGTCCAGGTCCCAGATGCGGTCGGCGAGTTCGGCGAGATCGTCCTTGGCGTCCGGCGGGAGGTGGGAGCTGGTCCAGTTGCCGGGGAGTTCGCCGGCGAGGACGTCGGCGTACGAGGCGAGGCGTTCGGAGGTGTCGTGGTCGTGCATGGTGTCCTTGGGCGAGTGGGGTCAGCGGCGCGGCCCGGCGGCCACCGGGGGTGGCGGCGCCGGGAGTGTGCGTGGCGATGTGGGGCAGGCGCACACGGCGGAGCGCTCGCGTTCGGTGGTGGGGACCTCCTCGGTGCAAGTGCTGCGACCGGGGTGCGGGGCGTGCCGGTCGGCGAGCGCGTTGCGTGTGTCGCCGAGATCGGTGCGGATGACGCGTAGGGGCTCGTCGGCAAGATGGCGCAGCCGTATGGCGATGTGAGGGACGGCCGCCTGGCCGAGCCCGTCGTGGAAGTCGGCGGTGGCGGCGAGGACTTCCTCCAGCGCGGCGAGGATGCCGTCGTGGGCGGCGGTCAGCTCGATCAGGGCGTCGGCTGCCTCGTCCGTGGTGGTGGCCTGGCGAATGCGCTCGGCGACATGAGCGACAGAGGCGCCCAGTGGCAGGTAACTGGTTGGACGGGATTCGGTGTCGAAGTCCTCGTCGCAGTCAACGTGATACCCGGTGGCCCGGAGGCGAGCTACGGCTTCGGTGGCGAGACGGGACTCGTCGTCCCCGGTGAGGCCGGTGGGGGTTCGGTGGTAGCTCTCGTGGACTCGGACAACGGCGATGAATCCCGTGCGCTGCAGGATGCTGTGCGCCTCGGAGTCGCCGCCGCGGGCGAGGAGTTCGTCGGAGTGCCGGTCACGTCGTATGTCCAGGAAGCGGTCGGTACGGGGCAACGAGACGTTTCTCCTACGGCGATCGGTGGGCGGTGTGCCGGGCTGCGGGCGGCACGGGGGCGCCTCGGGGTTGGACCATGTGGGTTGCGGTGGTGTCCAGGTCCTGCTGGATGGCGTGGAGGCGGCGGGCGATCAGTTCCAGCTGGTGTGCCGTGTCGGAGCTGGCGGCGCCGGGTTGGCGGGCGATCCGGTACGCGGTGTGCTCGACGAGCCCGCGGACCGCGGCCAGCGGGCCGGCCTGTTCGTCGGCCAGCTGCGTGAGGATGCTCGCAAGCTGCGCTGATGCCGTAGGCGCCGTACGGATGGCGGGCCGCGCCGTGGGCCCCGTGCGAACACGGAACAGGTGGAGGTCCTGCTCGATGAGGCGGGCCTCCTCGGAGAGGCGCCGCAGGATGTCTGTGGGCAGGGTGTGCCAGGCGCCGTCGAGGTGGATCAGGTTGGCGATCAGGTCGAGGCGCTGGGGCTGGGCCTGTACGGCGATCCACCGGCAGCCGTGCTCTTTGCCGGGGATCTCGATACTGGCGGCCCGCGCGAGCCGGTGGGCGGTTTCGGCCCACTCTGGTCCGGTCAGCTGCCGGTCGTCCGGGTGGAGCCGGACGGAGAGGTGGAGGATCGCGCGCCGGTCGTCGTCCGGGCTAACAGCGAACGGACGCTCCAAGTAGGGGTCTTCGAGGTGCTCGGCCCACTCGGCGGACGTCCAGATCTTCTGCTCGTCGTCCAGGGTGAAGTAGTCCAGGCCGGGCCAGTGGGCGACGACCGTGTACTCCGTCAGGCCCTCGTTCGGCGAGACCGGCCGCCCCAGCGCCTCGGCGAGCGGGCCGTGCGGTGTGTGGGTGCGCTCGTGGAGTCGGGGGATCACCGGCCGCCCCGGATGTCGGCGATGTGCACGAGCTGGCCCAGGGCGGTGGTGGTGTACCAGCCGCAGTCGATCAGCTCGTTGCGGTCGGCGTACCGGGGCAGCAGCGCGTCCTCCATGGCCCGCAGATAGATCAGGCAATCCGGGCAGCGCCGCGAGAGGTGCACGAGGTAGCGGGGATGGGCGGTGACGTAGGACTGGGCGCCGCCGGTCGCATCCCGCAGACGCCACCCGTCCTCGTCGGTCGGGGTGTGCCAGGACGGGGCCACAAGACGCATCGCGTCGCCCCACAGTTCACCGCCGGCCACCCCCTTGAGGACGACGACGGTGTCACCGGCCTGGAAGTGGGCGTGGGTGATGTCCCGGTCGGGCGTGAGCGGGTCGGGTGTCGGTGCGAAGGCCGAGGTGGGCGGGGGATGGGACATGGGTTCCTTCCACGCAATCGCTGGCGGGGTGGGAGGAACAATGGTCCGGAGGAACGCCGGTTTGGCTAACCGGCGTTTCCCGGCTATGTTGCCCCGCGCTCAGCGGAACGGGTTCTCCGTTCCGCGGTCCGACTCGGTGGCAGCGTCGAGGAGTTCGAGCACGTCGGTGCCTTCGGCTTCGCGCTGGTCGATCCACCATCCGGCGCGAGTGATGGCGCGGGCCTTCTCTTCCAGCTCCGCCCAGTCCGCCTCGTCCCAGGACCCTTCAATGACCAGCGCGGTGTGCGCGGCCGTCATCAGCTGGTGGCGGGATCGCTCACCCCAGGCCAGAGCCTTCTCCGGTCCTTCCAACTGCGGCATGTTGAATTGCTCTGCCCACGCGACGGCAGCTTCCTGTTCCTCGGCGCGCTTCGCCGCAAGCCACTCCTCCTTGGACTCGCTGTCGGCGTCGCGTGCCGCCTTCCAGCAGTCGGTGCAGTCCTTCGCCGCGAGCCAGCGCGCAAACCCAGCCCGCTTGTCGGCGGGACGATTGGACAGGTCATGATCCACGCGGTGGGAGCAGGCGTGCTCCACGGTCCACTTGGTTCGGACGGCCATAAATTGGTCTCCTCAAAAGGGTTGGGAAGTAGGGGGGCGCCCTGGTCAGGGCACGTTGTGTGCGCAGGCCGGCCATGATGCGCGGGAGATGGCGGGCATGGATCTTGGTGTCGTCCTCCCGGAACGTGCGGTCGCGGACGTGGTGCAGAAGATTTTCGATCTTCCAATGCCCTCTGATCCAGTCGGCGAGCTGGGCCCCGGTAGCCGCGCCGGGCGGCAGGCTGGTGATCAGGTAGACGCGCTCGATGGTGAGCGTGCCGGTGGTGAAGTCCGCCCTCCAGCGCACGACTTGCAGGGCCTGGCGCGCGTCGGGGTAGTCGAGGTGGGCGAAGCCGGCGGTCTTCAGCCGCCGGATCTCCAGGCGGTGGTGGGCCCGGGTGCGGTCGTAGTGGTCGAGCGTGATCTCGCGCCAGGGCAGGCGGCGGACGCGGTGGAATAGACCGGGATGATTGGCCTTGACCTGTCGGCGACCTGGCGCTGGGCCAGGACGTGACCGGTGTGGTCCATCGCGGCGAGCAGGGTGACGTGCCCGGTGACGTGGGTGCGCGAGCCGCGCAGGGCCTTGCCGTCAACAGCGATCGCCCGCAGTCCGGGGCCGGCCGGGATGGCGCGGGCGGTGAGGAAGTCGCCGATCGCCCGGTCCAGGGCGTCGCCGTCGAGCTGGACGAGCAGACGGCGCAGGGTGTGGGGGTGCGGGACGGACACGGTGCCGGAGAGCGGGTCGGTGGGGAAGCCGAGAAGCCGGCAGGCCCACGCGGGGACGTCGCTGATCCATTCCGTGATCGCGGTGAGCGAGCGGGCACCGGCCAGGACGCTCGCCGCGGCCGCGGCGACCAGGGCGGACAGCCGGTAGCGGCGGCCACGGACGCCTCGCGGGTCGGGCACCAGATCCAGGAAGCCAGACAGTGCGACCGCGTCCGCCAGCGGGCCCGGCGCGGCAGTCCGGCCCAGTTGGGCCAGCGCGGTGGGTATGGGAGAAGATGCAGGAGCAGGCACGGACTCGCCAGGTGTTCATGGGACTTCGACACTCACATGATCACTGAGACCGTGCCTGCACTGCGTCCGCCCCCGCCCGAACCGGGATGCCCCCTCCAAAGACTGGCCAGCACGACACTCCGGACGAAACGTGATCACGCAACTGTCCCTGGCTCCGGAGTGCTGCGATGGCGGATGGGTTCTCTCTGACGTGGGCCCGTCACGCAAGCTGTTCGTGGCTCACGTCAAGCTATCCCACGTCCAGGCAGCAGCAGCACTCTTGTTGGGCTCTCGTCCGAACCTGAATTGCCAACGATGATCACTGAATTGCATGAACTCGCTAAAATGCCCCTCTGTCGGCAGCCGTTCAAGCAGAGTGCGTACCTGATCAGTGGCACCCGCCCTATGCAGTGCGCTCAGCAGAGCGGATATTTGATCCTTGCCCTTCAAGTAGACGTGAGAGGCAGGATCGCGGCTCAACAGCATTGCGAGGTGCCTGTCGGCGCCGATCTCTCGGAGATAGTCGAGCAACATCAACACTGTGTGGTCTGACCAAACGGAGAAGTCAGCGGAAGCCCGGCGAGCCAGAACGAGAGCCTCTTCATGCATGCCAAGGTCCGGCAGGATCCTGAGCAACCAGCCAACGGCATATTCATCTTCGAGGGAAAGGGTTGCGGCGGCTCCTTGCGCCAGACGGCGAGCCTGTTCGCGCATACCTAGTGCCGATAGGCACAGCAGGACATGGCCTACAAGTCGCACTTCATCAACCGAGACTTGGGAAAGAACTTGATCGGCTAGAGCACGGGCCCGTTCTTGTTGCCCAATTTTCCACAGACTCTCCGCCCGCACGACCAGGACATAGAGATCTTCGACTGTTGTACAGGCGGCCGGCTCGTTCATATCGGATTCTTGTAAACTGTCCAGCAGCTTGATCACGGTGTGCGCGTCGTCGAGATCGATGCAGATTGGTTCGCCCGGTGAGGGGTGCTGTTCTGCCAGGTCCGTCGGAGCGGGGGGCCGCTCTTCCACGACCTGGGTCGCATTCTCCCGCTCCGAAAAGGCGAGGTAGTCGGCAGCACGTTCAGCCAAGATGCTGTGTTCTTTACCGGCACCGATCCGTTGCAGGGTGTCCAGCAACTCGATCACTCCGTTTGCCTGGAATTGACTCTCAACGGGGACGCACCTGGCCGCACGTTGCGCCAGGACGGCACTTTGCTCGTTAGCATTGAGACGCCTCAGGCAACGCAACAGGCGGACTACGGTGTAGGGGTTGTCGAGGACAACATGAGATGCGGGGTCTCTGTCAAGTAGTGCGGTGATCTGCTCGCTTGCGCCGATCGTCTTCAGCTGTTCCAGCAAGACGACGATGTCGGCCGGGTCACGGAGATCAGCGTGGGCTGCAGCCCAGTAGACGGGTCGATGGTCGGTCGGGTGCACGGACAGCAGATTCTCGACGAGGGCCCTTACGGCGCCGGGCTGGGCGTGGGAGACGGCGCGCTTATGGAGTTGAGCGGCGTCGCGATAGAGACCGCGTTGCCAGGCGGCGTTCCCGAGGTGGACAAGGTCAGCCGGATCCGCGTGGGCAACGGCTGCGGTCCAGAAGGAGACGGGCGGAACTTCGTCCGTGAGGAGGTGGCGGGCATGCTGCTCCAAGTAGTCGGCCAGTCGATACCAAATGCCCTGGCCTACCTGGAGCGTCAATTCAGATGACGGCACTCTGCCCTGGCGCCCGCTTACGCGCTGGTGACCGAAGACGAGGGGGTTGACGAGTGTGAAGATACCGGGGATGCCTTTGCACGGGGTGGCAGCGTAGTCGAGCGCCTGCTGAAGCCAGTCGCTGTCGGTTTGCTCCAGTTGCTGATCACTGAGGTAGCCGAACACTGCATCCGCCAGGAACGCCAGAGGCAGTTGAGGCCCCATGTTGTAGCGGCGGGCCTCCATTGCGGCATGAATCAGGGCTTTGGTGGCAGGGATCGCCTCTTCGTAGCGATCCATCAGGATCGGCACTCCAGCCAAATATTGAGTGACCTGCCCATCGTGCGCAAGCACTGCGGCTTTACGGAGGCGGGGATCGAGATCACTACTCTTGTCCAGCGCGCTCAGCTCTGCGGCAGTGAACACGTCTGGAACTTTGATCTTATGCCCGTCCAGCAAGGCTCGGGCATGGGCGTGCCGGTCGGGTTCTGTACGAGTACTGAGCGTGTTCCAGTACTTCGGCCACAGAGTGGCCAACACCAGTACCGGGCCCTGTTTCCGGTCGCGCAGCAGGCTGCGCAATGCCGCAGCGAACTGTTCACCGCGCTGATCCGGTGTAAGGAGGTATTCCTGGGCCTCATTGAGCCAGATCACCGTGTGGGGGGCCACGTGGGCTATGTCTGTCAGGGCCGCGTCGGGCCGGGTGGGGGCGATCGGGTGCCACAATCGCCAGGGCTCGCTCCGCTGACGCAGGACGGACAGGGCTTCCCAGCAGGCGCGGGTCTTGCCCGTCGAGGATCCTCCCACCAACACCGCAACGCGGCTGGCTCCCGCGGCAGCTTGCTCAACCACCTCGGCCAGCGCCCGGTCGTGCTTCCGCGGAATGTACGCCGGCAACGTCGGCAACCCAGCGGCCGGGTGGTCGATCGCGTGGTGAACTTCCAGATGAAAAGGATCGATGATCTCCTGCAACGGATGCCCTGGGCGTAGTTCCGTGAGCGCCGCCCTGCCCTGCCCAGCAGCAGATGCCGCCTGAGTGCCTTGTGCTCGGCGGGTGGCCTCCGTTCTGTAGGCGTGTTCCCAACGCTGCGTCTCCAGCATCCGAGTTACGACCGGATCCGCGATCAAGCCAGCATGCTCAGCGTGCTTTCGCACGGTGCGAACCAACGTCAACAACTGGCTCATCTGCTGGGGGAAGCGCTCTGCCCGCAGCCAGTCTCCCACCGTGGTCCGGCTGACTCCGACCGCGTTCGCCAGCGCACGGTTGGACACCTGTTCCCCAAGGCTACCGCTGAGCAATAAGGCCAACTCGGACATCAGCTCGCCATACCGCGTCTGCTCCGAAGACTTTGTCACCCCCACCAACTTTCACGGATTGCCCAAGGGTGTCCAGCCTGTCTCCTGGACAGCCGGTTTGACATGCCACCCCGTCCCGCCCGCGCCGGGCTCTTGCCTGCCCATTTCGACTCGTTGTGTCCAATGGGCACCCAGACGCTTCCTGGACGGCCCCCCTGACACCCAACGTCGTGCTCCTCCAGCACCGCCCGCCCCAGGGCCGCCACTCACATACCGGAGAGCCGTGATGAGTTCACTGCAGATTCTGTCCCTCCTGCTGGCGACGTCCACTGCCTTCCATTGCGGGACGCTCGCAGGGTTGTTGGCTCGCCGCTGTGGTACTGCCGTCCCTCAGGCTCTTCTCACCGGTGCCGGGGCCACAGCCACAGCACTTGGCATCTACCTGACCGCCATTGCCGCCTATCGCTGATGGGCCCGACATATGTGCGCCGACACGAGCACCGTGAACCTCAGGCTTCGCGCGCGAAGCCAACCGCCAACGGCTGGCGATCTTCGCCGCCGCCGATCGCCTACGGACCGCACCCCACGCAGGTCTATCGGCAACCTCTCCGTTGTCCGGTCCGCTGTCGAAGCCGGGGGTACGTACTGAGTCGTCGCTCAGAGGCAAACCGGACCTGCGCGACCACTCTCAGCAAGTCGCGCGAGCAACCGAGAACACCCCCGGTCGCGGTCCGCAAGGCGGCTGATGAGGGGCGATGTTCGTGGCTTCGCGAGCGACAGTGTTTCCCAGGCCCAGCACTTGGCCCTTGATCGACACCTGTCTCATGAGACATGCAGAGCGCGAAGAACACTCCCACGGCACGGACTGCCGGGTGAGGCTGGCATGCATGGCGGCCAGGTAGTCGAGCCGGTCTTCGCGCAGGCGGCTGGCGATGACGACGGTGATCAGGGGCGTGGTGGTCGGGGGCAGGGAAGGCTCCGGGAGTACGAGGGGAACTAGCGGCGCGTGACGGGACGCGAGGTACCGGCCTTCGCCGGGGCGGTGGCGGGAGCACTCCGGGGAGGCGTGCGCGATGCCCGGATCATGGGCGCGGGGTCGAGGCAGGACCAGGCCGCCGGGTGGTCGTTGAAGGCGGTGCGCGGGTCGGTGGCCCAGTCCACGACCGGGCCGAGGTCCTCGTTCAGAAGGCTGATCACCTCGATGCCCTCCTTGTGCAGGACGTACCCCCACTGCATGTCCTGCTGGTCGGCGGTCGTGTCGGTGACCGACATGCGGACCGGCGGGGAGCCGTCCGGGGTGATCAGGTGGTCGAGGGTGCGGCTGGGCCTGTGCCCGCCATCCGTCAGCGCGTTCACGAGGGCGGACGGGGCGCCGTCGAGGAGATCGGTGCCGAGTTCGTCCCAGCCGACGGCGACGTCGTCGATGAGGTGCCGGCACATGGCCTCGACGTTGCGCCCGAACTTGTGCTGGTAGGCGGCCAGAAGCAGGGGCAGGTGGTGGCTGGGCATGCCGTCGAGCTGGACGTGGATGCCTGTGTACCCCGTGCCGAGGGTGGGGCGGGCAATGAAGGAGCGTGTGGACAGAGAGAACTCCAGTACCGACCAAGCGGGGCAGGGACATTCGTTGCCATCAAGTGGCGCGCACGTGTGTGTCTAGGCGCGGTGCGACCAGGAGGCGACCGGGGGGCCGGAGGCGTCGGTGCGGGCGCAGGTGTAGCCGATCAGGCGGGAGGGCTCGGCCTTCGCGGGGACGGTGGCAGCGTCGTTGCACACGAACGTGTACTGGATGGAGGTGCGCGGAACACCGTGCAGCCAGGCGCGGTCGTCCTTGCCGGGGTTGATCTGCAGACCGGAGTACGCGACAGCGTCGGTCTGGGTGTGCGTGTGGGAGAAGAGGATCAGCGCGCCGCCGTCGGTGGTCTTGAGGGCGTAGGCGTCCTTGTAGCGGTTGTTGGCGCCCGCGAAGACGGTGGTGCCCTGCTTCCCGTAGCGAGTGCCGGTCTTGGCGTGGACCTCGATCTGCTCCTTGCTCGCCTTGGTCGGCGTGAAGATCTTCTTCCCGGTGTTCGCGCCTCCGGTGGCGAAGTTGTCCAGCACGCCCGCCCGCAGGAGGTCGGCGCCGGCCGCGAGCTGCTTGTTGCCGTCGGCGGCGACGGCGGTCGCGTATCCGTCGCGGTCCAGGGCGATGTCGGGCAGTTTCGGGCTGTCGAGGTCGACGACGGACACCAACTCCCATCGCTTGTCCTGGGGGCGCTCGGCGAACACCCCCAGCCGCGAAGGGGCCTTGCCCTTCTGCTCCGAGAGGGCGGCGGCGAACCAGCGGCTCTCTCCGGCGGCCAGGCGCGGGATGTACAGCTTGGCGCTGGATGTGTCGTAGGACCACGGCTTGTACGGCTTGCGGTCGGCCTTGGGCAGGCCCTCGGTTTCGGTGTAGTCCGAGACGGACATCGCGTACAGCGGGCCGTTCTCGACCGTGTCGAGCAGGCGCCGGTTGCGGTCGGCGTTGGCTTCGTTGTTGGTCTTCGAGTAGTGGGCGATGACGTCGCGGGCGTGTGTGGCGCTCAGGGCCGGTGCGGGGTTCGGTGCGGTGCTGGCGCCGGACGTCTGGCGGGCTTGGGTGGGGCTTTTGTCTTCAGAGCAGCCGGTGAGGGCCAGGGCGAGGCAGGCGGCGCCGACGAACAGCGGCAGGACAGGGCGGGCGATACGGATAGAGGCTCCAAGGATCAACAGGGGAAAGGGGGATCAGCGAGTGCGGCTGGTCGAGGGTTTGGCCTGAGGCGAGGCCGGAGGAAGGGCGGCACTGGTGGTGGGCGCCGAGTGGCGCAGGTTCACACCGATGCCCTTGGCCGTGAGCTGCTGGACCACGCCGTGGACGCGAAGGGCGCGACCGCTGTCCCCGTACGCGGTGGGCAGGAGGAAAGCGCCTTGGTGCGGGAGGTACTGGAATCCGTGGGCGTACAGCGTCATGCGGGCACCGACCGGCACGCTCTTGTACGGCGCGCCGAGGGCTCCGTCGCCGTACAGGGTCAGGGTGAGGACCTGGTCGACCTGTGGCGGGCCGGGCCGGTGCGGAGGGTCGGGCTGGGCCGCCGCTTTGTCTAGTACTTCTTGCAGGGCCTGTTCGTAGCGGGGAAGCACCCGCCGCGTGACGTGTGCCGCCGCCCGCGCGGGGTCTTTGGGAACGGCGATGCCATTTGGCTCCTCGACGGCGTCGAGGTGGTGGGGCTTGATGTGCGTGCCGTCGGGGGCGAGCGGGGCGACGACGAACTGGTGCGGGTAGCGGGGCCGGTCGGCCACATATAGCCGCTGGTCGACCGGTCCGTGGAGGACAGCGTCGTGGGTGAGGACGTACTGGCTGACGATGTAGTTGACGTGGCTGTTGTCCCAGAGCTGATCGGTGAGGGGAACTGGTCCGCGTACCGCGCGTGGCGCTGGTACTCGCTGGTCCAGGTACCGGGCAGGCGGGCGGCAAGGGCAGCGGCGAAGGTGGACAGGTCGGTGCGGGGTGAGGTCATGTGTTCCTGGAGGGAGGCGGTGGTCCGGCGTCAGCGCGTGTGCCGCGGCTGCGCCGCCGGGAGGGCTCGCGGGGGCAGGGACGGCGGACGGTCAAGGGCGGACGCGAGCGGCAGGGCCGGCATAAGGGGAGTGAGTACCCGCATCCGGTCCTCGGCCACGTGCAGCATCTCTCCGAGGTTGCGGATCTCGGCTGCGGCGTCGGCGAGGTCGTAGGACAGGTCGAAGCCGTCGTCCTCCTCGGCTTCCTTGGCCTTCTCGCCGGCTGCTTCGAAGAACTCGCCGAGCCGCTCCAGCAGGCCGTTGACCGGATCCAGGACCTGGTGCAGCAGGGCAGCGGCATCCGCATGGAACTCGGCTCCGTTGAGCCTGTCGGTCAGAGCGAGCATCGCGTCGCCGTAGACGTAGACGGTAGGCCGGCCCGTTGCGGGGGCGCTTCCGGTCGCTGGGACGGCATTTGGTAGCAGTCCGAGCTGGTCGAGGCGCCGGTCGATCGCCTCGACCAGGGGCTGGACGCTGCCGCCGTGGTGAGCCTCGGGCCGCTGGGAGGCACCAGGGTCGGCGGAGGGAACCGAGTCATAGATGACCTCGAACAGCGCCTGGTCGTCCGGGTGCTCACGCGTCGCGATCCAGCCCTCCGGAGACCCCGGTGGGTGGTCGGAGGCGGGCTCCTGCGGCGGACTGATGATCAAGTAGCTGTCATCGGGGAGCGATACGCGCACGATGTACGCGCTGAGGCCGAACTCGATGTCGCACTCCAGCCCACGCTGCCGCAGTGGCGTGGTGATGTGCGCGTGGCGGCGCCACAGCTCCTGCCACCACGCGGTGGCCACATGGCGATGGTCGGGAAGCGGCGCGAGCGGCGCCGCGTGGCCGTCGGCACGAGTAGATTCGTCGTCAGCGCCCACGGCTTCTCCTGCGGGATATGGGCGCGCGGCGTGGCGACGGTGTCCGATGGGCGGGGCTGGGCACCGCAACCGGAGTGAAGTCCAAGTCGTACTCGTCGCAGGTGGCGATCAGGTCGTGTTCCCTTTGGGCTTCGCGGTCGGCGGCCTGCGCCATGAGGTCGTCGTGCTCGGCCTGGCACTGCTGGTACTCGGCCCAGCCGGCGTCGCTGAAATGAGCGGGGCGGTTCAGGGGACTCCTTGAGGTGGTGAGGTCAGTGCGGCAAGGCGGGCTAGCGGTGGCGACCGCTCGACCTGGGCGGTGGGAGCACCGGAGTCTGCCGGGGAGTGAGCGCCGAGAGGAAACGGTGGAAGTCGAGGTGCTCGTCGAGTTCCGTGGCCGCGCCGCGCAGAGATTCCGACGTGCGCCGCAGGAACGCTCGCGCCGAGGCATGGTCGATGACCATGCGGTTCGTGAGGTAGCGCCGGTCGGTCGGATTGGAGCACCGTGGCAGGGACAGGGCGCTCTCCGCAGCCTCGGTGAAGTGCGGCGCTGCGTGGCTCGACATGGAGGCCGCCGTGGCGAGATGGGCCAGGACGGCACGGCCGGCGCGGGTTGCACTGTGCGGGCGCTGGGCGAAGTCAGCAGTCAACCGCAGGACGTCGCGGGAGAGGTCCTGTGCATCGGCGGCGTGCTGGAGCAGCGCGGTGTAGGAAGGCGCGGCCGGGACATGGCCGCTCTCCTCCAGCAGCTCCCACTGCTGGGCGGCATCGAGCAGTTTGTCCTTCATCGCGCTGAGCGCGCCGCTAAGTTGGACAGCGTCGTCGCGCGGTATCAACTCGCGCTGGATATCGGGTTTCACGGGCCTCCTGTGTTTCAGTGCATGCGGGCGTCGGTGTCGAAGAGCGCCAGCTCGTAGCTGTGCAGGAGGTGCTGCACGATGAAAGATCGTCCGGCGACTTTCCACAGGCCACGGCCGCGGTTGAGGTGGGCGATGGCGTCCATCTCGACGGAGGTCAGGCCGAGCAGGGAAGCGGCGGCGTGGAGCTGGTCGGTCTCCTGGCGGTAAACGATTCGGGTGCTGCAGTCGGCCAGGAGCCCTTCGGCCAGAGCGCGGCCCTGTGATCCGGCGTCGCCTGCGGTGAGCAAGTCGGACAGCCGGTGGATCACCATGAGGTTCGCGATGCCGAGGCCGCGGGAGAGCTTCCACTGGGCCTGCATGCGTTGCAGCAGGCCGACGTGCCGCATCAGCCGCCATGCCTCGTCGTACACGATCCAGCGCCGTCCTCCGGACGGATCGGAGAGGGCGGATTCCATCCAGGCGGAGGCGCAGGTCATGGCCAGGACGAGGGCGGTGTCGTCGCCGGATCCGCCGAGCCGGGACAGGTCGATGGTGAGCATGGGCGCGTTCGGGTCGAAGGCGACGGTGGAGGGGGCGTCGAACATGCCGGCCAGGTCGCCGTGGACCAATCTGCGCATGGCGTGGGCCAGGTCGCGGGCGGCGTCGCCGAGTTGGCCTGACATCATCCCAGCGGCCTGTTCGAGCGCACTGGGGTTGTTGAGCGTGGCGGCGACGTCGCCCAGGAGCGGGGTGCGGTGTGTGTCGGCGGCGTGGGTGACGACGGCGTCCAGGGCGACGTCCAGGGCGGTGTGTTCCATGGGCATCAGGTCGCGGCCCAGGACTGTCCGGGCCAGGGACCCGAGCAGGAGCAGGCGCCGCTTGCGGATCTCGCCGACCCAGTCGGCCTCGGACACGCTCTCCGGGCGCGGGGCCGCGTCCAGGGGGTTCAGGCGGCCGGGCAGACCGGGCCCGAGAGCCACGGACCGGCCGCCCAGGGCTTCCGCCACCGGCGTCCACTCGCCCTTGGGGTCGCAGGGCACGTAGACGCGGTAGCCAAAGGCCACCGAACGCAGCGCGAAGCTCTTGGCCAGCGCGCTCTTGCCCTGTCCGATCACTCCGGCGAGCAGAATGTTCGGGTTGGTGAAGCCCTCGACCTTGCCGTACAGCGCGAACGGATCGAAGACGAACGACGCCTCCGCGTGGACATCGCGCCCGATGTACATGCCCTCGGCGCCGAGTCCGCCTTCGGCCAGGAACGGATACGCCCCCGCCGCGACGGCTGTGGTCATACGGTGGGCGGGCAGCTTCAGCCGGTTCTTCCGCGCGGAGGCGGGCCCGGGGCGTCCGCTGGGTGGGTAGAGCGCTGCGGGCGTCTCGTGCTCGGTGGATGCGCTCTCGGCCTGGTGGGCGCTGGCTTCCGCGCGGACCTTGGCGGTGGCCTCGGCGAGCTGGCGACGCGCTGCCTTGCGGCTGGCGCGGTCGGTGCCATGGGGGGTGAAGAGCGGGCTGGCGGACGCGCGGCGGGCGCGGCGGGCGGGCCGGTGGCTCATCGGGGGCCCTCGTTTCTGCGGGTGGTGCTCATCGCACGCAGGCCGTTGTGTGCGGGCGGAGGTCGGTGGGGGTGGTCTTGCGGCGGATGACGTGTCCGGCGGCGAGGTGGCGCTGGCAGATCGTCAGCACGGGCGGCCCCTCGGGCAGCCGCTCTGGATGGCATGCGCTCGGTTCGGCTTCTGCTGCGGTGGTGCTGGGCAGCAGGTGGAAGGCGGAGTGGACCTCGCTGGTGGCCTGCCAGAGGCGGGTGTGCGCGGTGGCGAGGTGGCGGCCGGCGGCGGGATGTGGAGGCCGGGCGTTTTCGGCGAGTCTGTCCAGGAGTTGGAGCAGGGCGGCGAGGTGGGCGTGCAGCACGTCGAGGTGCTGGCGGTCCGTCTGCCGGGGTGGGTTCGCGTCCGACGGTGCCAGCGCCCGGGTGTGATGGCGGACTCCGGCGCTCGCGGCGCGAAGGTAGGGGTGCGCGTCATCCGGACGCGTGCGAGAGGTCAAAGGTGGTGGTCCTTCCTGCCGACAGGCAGGGGTGGCGGCAGGTGGTCTGTCGCGGATGATCGAAGAACAACGGGCCAGGGGGAGCACTGGCGGGGACGGGCCCGGTTCATAGGGCGGTGCGGGCGAGCGGGAGCGCGGTGAGCGCGAAAGCGTCCGGCTGCTGGTAGTTCAGCCTTCTCAGGTCGACGCCGGAGATGACGGCGTGGGTCTCGATCTGTGCGCAGGCGGCGTCCAGGAGGGCGTCGGTCTCGGCGGTGACGGTGACCAGGCCGGTCAACGCCACGTCGGCGTGCCCGGCGATGAGCTGACGTTCGCGGGTTTTGACGTCGGCGTACTCGACGGAGTCCTCTTCGGAGTCGACTTGTCCGCGGCGGGCGCGCTCGTTGGCGTCGGCGATGATCGCCGCCTTTTTCCGCTGGACGTCCCGCAATGCGGACTCGAGCCCCTGCGGCACGTAGATGAGGGAGAGGCTGCGGCGCACACCTGCGGTGAACATGATCCCGTGCAGGAACCCGGCCCCCATCTCGGTGCGCGGCCAGTTCTCCACCCAGTACGTTGCGTGCCGTGCACTGTCGGTGGTGAGGCGGTCGTACTCCTCGAACTGGACGACGGGCCCGGCGGCTGCAGGATCGGCCTCGGCACGGCCGGTCTCGGACCACTGCTGGAGCGCGCCAAGCGTCCCCGGGTCGTAGGCGGTTCGGATGACGGCGGCGATCTCCCGTGCGCTCAGCCAGCCGGTTACCTGGAGACCGGCGTTACGGGCGGCCTGAGCGATGGACGCGGTGGTCTGCTCCATGACGGTGAACGCCCCGGGCAACCCTCCGCCGGCCTGCGAGATCAGGCGCCGGGCGGCCTTGAGGTCGAGGGAGATGGCGAGGTAGGTCTCGTGCGGGGCGGCGGCGGGGCCGGCCGAGGCGACCAGCTCGGAGTAGATCTGCCCGGCGACGGGGGCCTGGGGCTGGCCGTTCTGGTTCCAGTGGCGGCTAAGAGTGTCGCCGCTGTCGGGAACGGTGCGCTCCAGCACCTGGACGGTGGCGACGTGTCCGGTGCGGGCGATGCCCGCCAGCGCACGTCCCCAGCTGCTCACGTGGTGGTTCTGGGTGGCCGGGTCGAGGAGGACGAAGGCGCGCGAGCTGACGCGGGCGATGGCGGTCAGGGTCTGCTGGTGCGGGTCGTGCACGGCCGCTGCGCCGTTGACGGAGTCGCCGGGGGTGACCACCTTCAGGGAGGCGGCGGTGCCCGGCAGGTGCAGGACGCCGTCCTGCCGGGGCCGGGTGACGGGCCGGGCGAGCCAGAGGGTCTGGCCACTGCGGCGGCGGTGGGCGTAGCGGGCGACGATCGGCGCCCAGTCGATCAGGGAGCGGCCGTGCCGGCGGATCGCGACGAGGGCACCGGACGTGGCCCACAGCGGGGCCAGGACGACGGCGCCGATCAGTCCGGTGGAGACCACCGTCATCAGCAACAGCGCCAGCGTGCAGGAGACGAGGACGAGTTGGGGCAGAGAGAGGCCGAGGAGGATGCCGCGGCGGGACCGGTGCGGGAACTTCACCGTGACCGGGGCGACGGAGAGATCAGTCAAGGGGCGGGTCCTGGAGAAGCGAGTGGAACCCGGGGGCGGGAAGTGGCGTGCACGTCCCGCCCCCAGGAGTCGGGCAGGGGATCAGAGGCCGGTCGGTGGCGGCGGCGGTGACGCCGACCCGCCGGTCGTGGCGTTCTGTGAGCCGGAGGACGGGGGTGCGCCCTGCGGTGGCGGGGTGGTGGTCGGCGGAGCTGACTGCCATCCGCCGCCCTGGCCGGACGCTGCATTCGCGCCGGATCCGTCGGGCCCCGGGCTGCCGCCCGTCTGACTGCTGGTGTCGTCGGACACGCTCGTCGGGGCGGGCTGGACAGCCTTCTCCAGGCCGGACTTGACGGCATCGCCGCCGGGCGAGACGCCGGTTCCGCCGCTCTGCGGACCTTCCTTGTCTTCTCCGCTTCCGCCGGTCGGGTTGGAGGAGATGTCGCCGGGGAATCCGCCCCCGCCACCGGCGTCGGGGCCCTGTGGTGCGGCGTCTGCTCCGGCTGCCGCGCCGCCACTTCCGGCGGTGGCGGCCATGGCAGCGGCCTTGCGAGTGGCCTTCTCGGCATGCTGCTTGGCCATCTGGGCTCCGGAGCCGCCGGCACGGTGGATGGACTCGCCGTCGGTTCCTTCAGCCGCCCAGTGGACGAACTTCAACGTGGCGTAGGGGCACAGGAGCACCAGGACCATGATCACGATGCCGGACATGACGTCGGCGAGGGCGCCGATGCCGTCCTTGGCCTCGGTCTTGCCCATGGCGGCGATGCCAAGGACGAAGATCACGGTCATCAGGAGCTTGGAGACCACCAGGGTGGCAGTGGCTTCGATCCAGCCCTTGCGCCAGCGGCGTGCGACCTCCCAGCCGCCGCCTGCTCCGGCGAAGATGGCCAAGGTGACCATGACGAGGATGCCGACCTTGCGGACCATCATCACGCACCAGTACAGGAAGGCTCCTACCGCGGCGCCGAGACCGGCGAACACTGCGACGAGCCAGCCCAGTCCGGCAAGGCCGGGGATCTGGTTGACCTTGACGATGCGGCGCACCGCGGACTCGATGTTCAGATGTGAGGCTTTGAACAGCCCGTCGGAGAGGGCGTCGACGACTTCGATGGCGACCGTGGTCAGGGAGATGGCGCAGAAGGCGAACAGGACGCTCGACATGGTGCCGGTGACGGCCTGGGTAAGAGCCTGTCCGTCGCGTTTGACGGCGGCCCGGACGAGCTGCGCGCAGAACGTTGCGACCAGGATGACCAAGCTGATCGGCAGCAGCATCTCGTAGTTGTCGCGGAACCACGTCGCGTTCAGGTCCACCTTGGTGGTGGCGTTGACGGCCTTGGCCGCCAGGTCGGCCGCGGCGGCGGCGAGTTCGCCGGCGCTCTTGGCCATCCAGTCACCGATGGCCTTGCCGGGATCAGAGGCGAAGCTGACGGCGTCACCGACGGCGCAGAGCTTGTCCGCGAGGGGTATGTCGCAGAAACCCAAGGGAAGTCGGCCTCCTTATCTATTGGGGGTGGGTCACTGCGTGACGCTGGGGGCGATGGCGGCCAGGCGGCAGTCGTGGCCGGGGCGGCACTGCACCGCGAGGGTCACGGCGCGCTCCTCGGCTCCGCCGCCGCCCTTCTTCCAGACGATCTGCTGCCGTCCGTTGACGGTGACGACGTAGATGTACGCCTTGGTGATCGCGGAGGGGTCCTCAGCCAGGGCCTGCTTGAACGCGCCGGGGTAGTGGCCCTCGGTGACCGTCGCGGTGGCGTGCTGGTTCTGATCGGCCATGCGCGACCACAGCAGCGGGTCGGGCACCTGACCGGAGACGGACGCCCAGTCGGCGTACTTGGTCTCCTTACTCATCCACGCGCGCATGCCCGCGAGTTGCTGGTCGCGGCTGGTGTCGCGGGTGTCGTACGACCACAGCATCTGGGCCGCTGCCTTGGCGTACGCCACCGGCTCGGAGATCTGCGGAGGCTTGGGCACCGAGCCGGATCCGGAGGAAGGCTTCGGGGCGGCCTCGGAGGGGGAGGGGCTGCCAGCTGGGGCCGGCGCGGCGGGGTCCGGAGCGTGGTGGCCGTTGCCGCCGCCGGTCAGCAGGGCGACGATGGCGGCAAGGGCGAGCAGGCCGGCGACGACGGAGGCGAGGATCGCGATCCGTCGGTTGGCAGACCAGCCCGCGCCGTACGACGAGGGCGAGAGGGAGGGGAATCGCTTTTGCATCAGTGGACCTGCGACCCGAGGGCCGAGAAGAACGCGACGATGCCGTTCGCGGCGCCCAGACCCAGGGCAGCGCCCGCAGAGACGACTGCGCCCTTCTTTCCATTGGCCTCTGCCTGGTGGCCACCGGTGTGATGACCCCAGGCCCATACGCCCAGGGAGACGGCGAGGGCGCCGACGACGGCGATGATCCCGAACATGTTGATGCTGTTGACCACGTTCTTCAGCACTGCTAGGCCGGGCAACCCGCCGCCCTTGGGGGAGATGCCTGGGTCGTAGGCGAGGTGTATGACGCGGTCTGTGAGAGGGACGGACATAGGTGTGGCGGGGCTCCTTGCGTACGCGGGCCGGGCAGGGGCCGAAAGAGGAGAGGAGGAGGGGGGAAGGCCGCGGCTTCGGGTGCGGGCGCGCAGCCGGGTAGGGAGGGGACAGCGGCGTCAGGCGGTGGCGGGAAGAGGCCACCCCTCGCGCCGGGGGCGCCGCTTCGAAGGCGCGTTTCGGATCACGGCCAGGGAGGGCTGCCGGGCGTCCTACTTCGGGATCGGCGGCTTCGGCGCGGGGTTCGACTCGTACGGGTTGGCGCAGTCGTAGATCATGTAGCCGCGGATCTTCTTGCCGTCGGACTTCCGGGCCACGGTGCCGCGGGTGTACCAGGTCTTCTCTGCGCGCTTGTAGGCGAACTGGTTGTAGGCGACCTTGTCGTGCCGGTAGGCGATGCCCACGACGGCGGCCTTCTTCGAAGGATCCTTGCGTACCTTGACCGCCTTGCACGAGATCGTCGTGTGGCCGGTGTCGTACGCCTGGGCTGTGGAAGCGCTGGTGAGGCTGCCGGCCGCAACTGCAAGGCCGATCGAGCCGGCCGCGAGGGCGCGCCGGACGCGGTGGTGGACCGTCACGTGAATACTCCGTGGTGTTGAGCGATGGAGGGTGGGCCGTCGGCTCGTCCTGGTGGTCGGCCGCCGGGCGAAGCGATGGGGAGCTGACTGCCGGCTCGCGGGGGCTGCGGCCTGACCGGGGTCAGATGACGCGGCGGGCGGCGAGGATCGTCCAGTCCTTGATCGGGGTGATCCGGACCGGCTTGGTGGTGCGCGGCGCCTCGATGACCAGGCCCTCGCCCATGTACATGCCGACATGTTCGGGGCGAGTGGCACTGCCGCGGCTGAAGATCAGGTCACCGGGCCTGAGGTTCTTCGGTGAGACGGTCTTGCCTTCGTTGACCTGGGTGTATGTGGTGCGGGTGAGCGTGACGCCGGCGTGGGCGTATGCCTGCTGCATCAAGCTGGAGCAGTCGCAGCGGCCCATCGGGTCGGGGCCGTGCGAGTCGGCGCAGCTGCCACCCCACTGGTACTGGGTGCCGAGCTGGCGCATCGCCCAGTTCAGCGCCTTGCGGGCCTTGGGGTCGGCATCCTTGGGGATCTTGTATCCCTTCGGGACGCTCCCCTCGGGGATGCGGCCGAAGCCGGAGCCGTCCTTGGAAGGAGCGCAGTCCGGCATGGCGGTCTCGGCTTCCTCGTCTCCGTCTTGGAGGGGGCGTCCTTACCGGCGTTGGGGAATGTGGCGGCGATGGCCTTCTGCAGTGCGGTGGCCAGGCCCTCCCACTTCGCGTATGCGTTGGGGTGGCCCGATGCCTGCACGGCCTGGGCGGCTTGGGTGACGGTCATCTGCTGCCAGCCGTTGACCTTCAGCAGCGCCTTGTAGAACTTCTCGCTCGCGTAGACCGGGTCGCGGATCTGCTGAGCGGTTCCCCAGCCTTGGCTGGGGCGTTGCTGGAACAGGCCCAGCGAATCCCGGTCACCGGAGCCGAGGTTGCGCAGCGTTGATTCCTGCATCGCGGTGGCGAGGGCGACGATCTGGCCGCGCTTGGGCACGTCCAGGCCGATGCCGGTGGCGACGATGGTCTGGGCGTTGGGGATCTGCTCGTCGGGCAGGGAGAGACCCTCGACCGTCACGTCCTTGCCGGACGCTCCGTCGAGGATCTTGGTCACCTGTTTGGCGACGTCGGCGGTGTCGACAGCGCACAGACGCCCGGTGAATGCGGCGTTGCTCTGGGAGGCTTCGCTGGAGGAGGCCATCATCATGGCCGTTCCGGCGAGCAGCAGGGGGGAAAGGACGACGACGCCGATACCGGCGGCGAGCGCCTTCAACCGGCGCGGACCGCTCGTGTGTCAGCGATTTCGGGCATGGGCGGGTAGCGAGACGTCATGGACGTGTCCTTCGGTGTTGCGGTGTCCGGCGTGCCGCGTGCGCGAGGCGTGATGGAAGGGCGCGGCGGGCGGGGTGGGCAATCGGTACGGGCCGGTACGGGCGAGTTGCCGCTCGCTTCGCGTGGCCTGGCCGTGAGCTAGGTGTGCCGGGGCAGGGGGTACCTCCGTGAGATGTGGCGGGAGTAGCCAGCGGCGGTGTGCGCCGGGCGGTTCAAAAACAGTAGGCGCGGATCGGCGGTTGACCAAAAAGACGGCGTGAGGTATCGGAATCCGGCACCTCAGCAACACATTTCTTGGTCGTCGGCGGATTCGCCTCTACAGTTTTTGAACTCCCCCTCGCCTTCCTCGGTCTGCGGCCCTGGGCTTCTGCATTCCCACTTCCGGCCCGCGAGGGCTCCCGTGCGAGACGGGAGGTTCCCTCCGTGTTTCCGCACCCGAATAGGGGTTTCTCTTTGCCTTTTTCCCTGCACCAGGGCGACGCCCTCAGTGTTCTCTCCGGCCTTCCGGACGCCTGCGTCGACTCCGTTATCACCGATCCGCCGTACAACTCGGGCGGCCGGACTGCGAAGGAGCGCACGACCCGTTCCGCGAAGCAGAAGTACACCTCAGCCGATGCCAAGCACGAACTCGCTGACTTCACCGGCGAGAACATGGACCAGCGCAGCTACGGGTTCTGGTTGACGCAGATCATGACCGAGGCCCACCGCCTGACGAAGACCGGTGGCACGGCACTGCTGTTCACCGACTGGCGCCAGCTCCCGACCACGACGGATGCGATCCAGGCGGCCGGATGGCTGTGGCGCGGTGTGCTGGCCTGGCACAAGCCGCAGGCCAGGCCACAGAAGGGCAGGTTCACCCAGAACTGCGAGTTCATCATCTGGGCGTCCAAGGGGCCGATCGACGGCTCCCGCAACTCGGTCTACCTGCCGGGTATGTACTCGGCGTCGCAGCCCTCAGGGTCCAAGCGCCAGCACATCACGCAGAAGCCGGTAGAGGTGATGCGAGAGCTGGTCAAGATCAGCCCCGAGGGCGGCACGGTGCTCGACTTCTGTGCTGGTTCCGGTTCCACAGGCGTCGCCGCCCTGCTGGAAGGCCGCGACTTCATCGGCGTGGAGAAGACCGAGCACTATGCGGCGATCGCGGCCGACCGGCTCACCGAAACGATCCGCGAGACCCTCACGCAAGACGACGTGACCCTCACCGTCTGAGCCGTGAGTGAGCCTACCGCCTGAGCGGTCGGCGCTCTGGTCGGCAATCCGGAGATGCGTACGTGCATCTCGCCTGCCGTTCAGCGCGTCGCCGCTCCCGCACTTCTCTCATTCCGCGTCCCGTAGGAGGCCCAGCCTTTTCATGCCCGAATCCATAAAGCCCTCCGACGATGGGGAGTTGGAGCCGGTCCGCCTTCCCGATCCACAGCTGGAGGGAATCGAGGCGAGCGTCCGACGGCTCATGGAGCAGTCCGCACAACAGGCCCAGCAACTCGACTACCTTGCGTCCGCCCCCGAGCCGAGCGGATCGCCGTTCGCCGCGTTCGGCATGCCGGGGCTCGGCGGGCCGCCTGCCGCCGCTCCATCAGAGCCCCGACCGATCCTGGAACTCGACGGCGAGGAACGGGAGGACGAACTCGACGCGCTCAGCGACTGGGTCAACGACTTCTTCCTCCCTGTGTACGGGTCGGAGGTCACCACCGCGGCCCCCTGGTGCCTGCAGTGGCAGGAACACGACGGTGTCGTGGCCTGGCTCCACGCCCTCTGGCTCGCCTACCAGCAGCACAAGGACCCCGAGGCCGGATTGAGCGGCCTGTTCGTGTGGCACCGGGACTTCCTCACCCACGCCGTCGCGTCGATCCGCGCACCGGGCGGGCCGCTGTCGGCCTGCATGACCTCCCCCGACCGGCCCGCGCACCGTCTGCTGCCCGGCCCGCCGCCGTCCGTGCGTACGGAGACGACGGCCACGGAGGAACCCGCCGAGCGGGACGAGCCGACGTCATGACCGCGGGACAGGGACAGCCCGCCTTCGGGCTGAGCTTCGACCCCCGCGCGCTGACCGATCTCCTCCAGGCCCCCAGCGACATCCGCGATCTCACCCTCGTCTACCTGCAGGACGTCGTGAACGCGGAACGCTTCGGACTGCGCCTCGACGGTGACCTGGAGGGATACCGCAAGCTGTTCGTGGACTCGCGCAAGGACTGGCGCCTTGTCTACGGCGTCCGCCCGGCGCCCACGGAGGCTGTGCACCACAAGGAGATCCACGTCGTCGCGGTCCGGCCGCGTGCGGGCAACGACGTCTACGACGAGGTCGGCCGTCGCCTGGGGATGATCCGCCGGCCGCTGAGCGCCCGCACCCACGCAGCGCGCTCCCGCTCTCCGCAACTGGCCACCCGCGCTCCCGTGCCCCGGCCCGGTCCACCGCCCACCGCACTGCCGGGTCTGCCCCGTCCCGCACAGAACCCCTCGCACCATCACACCCGCTGAACACACGGAGGGTCGCCTATGCCCCAAGAACCCGCGCCGGCAATAGCCCGGCGTGCGGTCTCCCCGCTCGATCACCGTCTCGAGGCGGTCACCGGCCACGACATCGACACCCTGTGGGCCTACCGGGACCGCGGCGTTCTCGACGAGCCGCATGCCCACCTGGTGGACCGGCACCGCGAGTTGGCCAAGACTCAGACCGGTGTCACCTTCTATCTGAAGCTCCTCAACCGTCTGTCCAGCGGCGAGTTCGACGTCGATGACGCCCTGTTCACGCGCATCGACCGCACCGTGGGCCAGCTGGAAGAGGCCACCAACGCGCGGGACGCCGCCGCCCGGAAGGTGCTCGGCGTCCTGGAGCCCATCGAGGTTGCCGCGGCGGCCTGCGCACCCAAGACCAAGCCGCTCTCGACGGCCGATCAGGCGGCGCTGCTCGCCATCGCCGGCGGAGCCAAGCTCTACGAAAACCTGCTGACCGGCCGGATGTCTGTTATTGCCGCCTCCGGCACACGCGTCCCTCACGCCAAGCTGCGACGGCTGGAGGACGCCGGCCTGGTCGTGAGCGATACCGACCACCCCGTGCACGCCGGCCAACCGGTCGCCCTCACTGACGCCGGACGCGCCGCGCTGTTCGCCAACCAGCTCACGCCCACGACCCGAGGATCGAAGGTTCCGGCCCGCTCGGGCACCTCGCCGTCCACCCCGGCGCAGCGGCGCTGACTCCACCGAAAGGCCCTTGTTGTCTCCCACCGAACCGGCACTGGTCCGGAGGTCCATCCCCCAAGTCGACTTCGATCTCGACGACTTCGACGCCGACGAGGACAAGTACCTCGACTTCTACCGCAAGGTCGCTGTCCGCGACGACATGCTCGTCCCCCTCGCCGAACACCACGACGGTGCGCACAGCTACTACGTCCTGTTCGACCGCACCGCTACCTGGGGGCACCCTGGCATGCCGAAGGTGCTCGTCGTGCATCTGCAACGGGACTTTGAGCAGCGGACGTTCGCCTTCGAGCAGGCCCCGCTGCCGCTTCCCGCGATGGCGCAGTCCTGGCTCATCAAGCGTGGCTGTCCACACGACGCCATCGGCCTCGACCCGGAGCTGGGCCCGCTGCCGGCGGACGATGCGACGCGTGCGCTGGAGCGGCGCCTGGCGGGCGACGGCGACCACTACGCCATGGGCTACTCCTACACCGCCGACGACCCGGACGACATGGTCACCGTCGTGGCCCTGCGCGCCATGGACGAGCGAGCCCCCAGCCCGTTCCGCGTCGTGGTCGAGGAGGTCGACTCCGACACCTGGACGCGCACTCTGCGCGAGGGCGGCTTCGACACGGTGGGCGAGGCCCTGCAGTGGTGCAATGACCGGCTCACCGGCGAGGCCGGTCCGCTCCCGCCGGTCCGCCCGGCAGCCGCAGCCAGCCGCCCGGCCGGTGTGGCGAAGGCCCCTGCTCCGCGCCCGCCCGGCCGTTCGTGCTGAGCGCTAAAGCCGGTGCGAGCGGCGAAACATAGCCGACGATCGCCGGTTAGCCAAACCGGCGATTCTCCGGACTCTTATACAGCCGCCGGGACAACTCCCGCGGCCCCCTCCCCACCATCCCTATGACTTGAAGGAGGTTTCTTCCGTATGCCCTCCACCTGAATTTCCATATCCGCGGCAATACTCGGCGCACTCGCGCTGCCGGTGCTCTCTGCCACCACAGCCAGCGCGGCCCCCACCGCCGCCACTGCGGCTCCCGCGAGTGGCTGTTACGACCTGCCGCCGCTGCCGTACGCGGTGCACGCCAAGGCCGTCACCATCCGATCCAAGGCCAGCTCGAAGTCCACCGCGGTCGGCGTGCTCTACAAGAGCCACAAGTTCAGCGTGTCCAAGAAGAGCGGCAACTGGCTCTACATCAGGGACAAGACGACCGGCGTCAAGGGCTGGGTGTCTGGCACGTACGTCTATCGCGACGTCCGTATGTGTCTGGACTGAACGGAGATTCGGCTGGGATGCCGGGCACGGCCGCGCCTCACATTCCCCTAGGTACCGGCCTTTCCAGAACAGGAGCTTCCCCTTTGTTCGACGGTATATCCGATGACGCTGAGGATGTCGTGGGCGTGCTCACCGAACGGATTGAAGCGCGCTTCGGCATGGAAATGGGCCAGTTGAAGTTCGCGGTCGGCGCCGCGCCGACCGCGAACCTTGACGCCACCGAGGTCCTCAAGTGGCACGGCCTTCTCGTCGAGGCCCAGTCCGTGCTCGACGGCGCGGAAGACGTCCTCCTTGCCGCGCTGGAAACTCAGCCCAGCGAGGTCGACGACCCGACCATGGGGCTCGCCGACCGCGTAAACGCAGCCGTCACCGTACGCGACGGCCGGGCCATGGTCGTGCGGTGGCTCCTTGACCCGGACGCTCCGGGCAAGCAGGGCCTCGCCGCCGAACGGCTCGCCCGCCTTCGCCCCCGAAACGGTCCGGCGGTGCAGACCAGCGCTCCCCAACGCACCCCGGGGACGCCTGCGCCAGCGTCGGTGTGGCGGGCAGGAAGGCCCGTCCGATGAGCCGGATCAAGGCGAGCACCCTGGACTGCACCCTGCAGAAGGTCTTCGGGAATCCGGTCCCGGAGCTGTACGAGGCGGCTGCTGGGGTCTGATGCCTCGCCCGCTCTCGTCCGTGCCCTGGAACTGCGTTCCTTCCTGGCTCTGACGGAGGAGCAGGTCTCCCGCGTCCGCGACCGTGTGCACGCGGACATGGATCCGGACCGCGACACGGGCGAGGTGTCGGCGGACAAGCTCCGCTTCGACGCGCAGTGGCTGGAGGCGGCGCTCGATGCCCGTGACGCCTACCGCGCTGCCCTCGGGGAGCTTCTGGACACCATGCCTGCGCCCGGCCAGCGGGCCCGTCCCATCCGCACGGCACAACTCAGGGCCGCCGCAACCCTGCTCCCGTCCGCCGCCCCGGCGCTCCAGCGTGCCAGGGCGGCCCGGGGCCGCTGACCGTGAAAGCCCTCGCTTGTCCCATGCCACGTCCACCGAGATAGCCGGACGGATCGAGGTCCTGTACGGCGCGCCGCTCGCCGACCTCGAAGCCCACACCCAAGACCAGCCGCCCGGCTTGCTCTCCGCCCTGCTCGGCATGCACGACGACCTCGCCCTCGCCGAGCGCAGCATCGACATCCACCGCGACCTCCTCGCCCGGCTCATCCACCCCGAGCAACAGATCGGCCGGTACGAGGTCTCCCATCTCCTCGACGGCTCCCGCCGTCTCGCTGAGGCAGTCGCCGTCCGCGACGTCCAGGCCAAGTCGGTCGCCGCCGTGCTGCAGAGCCTGGCCAGCGTCCCGGCCCCAGCACCGTCCCCGCCAACACCCTCACCACCCGTTCCGGCTCCGCCCCCTCCGGCCCAGAGCACGGCGCCCAGCCGCTGATCCGCCGACGATTTCCTTTACTCACCCAGGAGTTCCTCCCTTGGCCACCACCGCTCTGCCTCCCGACACCGAAGCCGACATCGCCCGGGTCACCGAGGCCCTCGCCATGATCACCCCGCGCTGGAACGTGAGGATCCTGCTGGCACTCTCCGGCTCGCCACTGCGGTACAGCGAGCTGGCGGCCAAGGTGTCCTGGCTGCAGAACGGCCAGCTCCACCCCAAGCTCAAGGCCCTGTGCGACGCCGGACTCGTCGAACGCACCGAACACACCGCACGCCATGTCACCTACGGCCACACCGAGCGTGGCGCCGCCCTGCTGCCGGTCCTGCCGATGATTGTCACCTGGGCCGAGAAGCATCTGGAGGCGGACCGCCCGCTGCCCGCGATCGAGCAGATCGAGGACAGCCTCACCCTGCTCACCCGGCGGCATGCCGCCGCCCTCCTGTGGGTGCTCAAGTCCCGCCACGAGGTCAGCGGGAGGGCCCTGGCCCGGATCGTGATGCCCAGCGGCGACTGGACCAACGTGTACCCGCCGCTGCGGCAGCTCGTCGCCGACGGCCTGGTCCACACCGAGGGCACCGGCCAGCCCTACCGGCTGTCTACGGCGGGCGACGGTCTGGGCTCCGTTCTCGGCGCCCTGTCCGCATGGTCCGCCGGACAGCCCCTCAACCAGGCAACCCAGCACCCAATCTGGGGGCACCCGCAGGCACGCACCGCGCCCAGGCCGTGGGTGAGCAGCCAGTCCCGGCCCGCCCCCGCAGCCCTCCCGCGGGGCGAGTCCTCGCTGATGTGGCACAACCGCGACCTCTTCTCCCACGCCACGTCCGCCCGCCCGCAGACGGCCATCGCGGCAGGAGGCCCGCGCCGATGACGACCCTCTTCACTCCTGCCGAAGTACGCAACGCCGTCGACCTGCTGACCTCGCGCCCCTTGATCCGCCTGATCACCGAGATCGACGACAACGGCGCGATACCGCCGCGACGACTTGCCGGCACGCTCCCAGACCTCTCCTCGCACCAACTGCGCCTCGCCTCCGAAGCGGCCCGCGCCTACGGCCTCGTCCAGACCGCACCTGGGTCCGGCCTAGAACTCACGGACGACGGAGTGGAGTTGGCCGACCTGTACGACGCGGCGGCGCGCTGGTCCCGACGCCACGCCTCCCCGGCACAGGTCTGCGAGTTCAGCAGCCGCATCCGCCACGTTCTCGACCTCCTGACGCCCTCACTCGCGCCCGAGTGCGCCGACAGCCCCTCAGCGCGGTCCGCCGCGCCCCTGCCCAGCGCCGAGGCCAAGGCGGACCTTGCCCGACCCCGCACTCTGCTGATCCAGTGGTTGGCTGGCAACCCCCAGGTCGCCCAGGTGTCCGCGCCCGAGCCGGCCGCGTGAGCGCAGCGGTCACACCCCGGCATGCACGCCACACCGCCGGGCTCCTGCGCAGCATCTACCTGCCGCGCACGGTGGACACCCTCGCGTTCGCGATGTCCACCTACGGCATCCCGCTGCTGGTCCTGGCCACCACGGGCTCCGCCGCACTGACGGGCTTGGCGTTCGCCCTGGAGTGGATCCCGCGTCTGGCAGCCTTCGGGTGGGCCGGATCGATCGTCGACCGGCGCGGGGCGGCCGTCGTCTTCCACCTCGCCTCCCTCGGACGTGCGCTGGTCCTCGCCACCGGCGCCGTCCTGCTCCACTTCCACCCGTCCGGTACCGCCGCGAGTGCGACCGTCATGGTGCTCGCGGCGACGACCGGCGTGCTCACCGAGTTCAGTTACATCGCGGCCGAGACCGCGGGCGCGGCTGCCGGCCGCCGAGCGGGGGCGCGTGCCCACCGGGTCCAGGCCGTATTGCTGGGGATCGACCAGACCGCGACCCTGAGCGGCCCGGCACTCGCCGGGGTACTCCTGCTCGCCGGGCCACCGCCGATGCTCGCGGTGATCACCGTGCTCTCGCTGCTCGCCGCGCTTCTCGCCCTGCGCACGCCCCCCTCGCCCGTGGCCCCGGCCCGCGCGCCCAGGGGGCAATCCGGCGCCGGTCTCCTCACCGGGTGGCGCACCATCCGCTCGCTTCCCGCACTCGGCTGGCTCGTGACCGGGCTGACCCTGTCCAACCTGGCCATCGGAATCCTCCAAGCGGCCGGCCCCGTGATCGTCGTCCAGCACTTCGGGCAGTCCGTCACGGCCGTCGGCCTGGTCTGGTCCGCCGCCGCGGCGGCCACCCTCTTGGCCGTCACCGTCTGCCGGTTCGCGCTGGATCGCCTGGGCCTGTGGCCAGTTGGAGCCGCGTGCGCCGCCCTCGCCTCACTCGGCTGTCTCGCCGCCGCCCAGGCCCCCGACTACCTGTCCTACCTGCTCCTGGTCGCGGTCCTCATGGCGGGCGAAGGCGGCATGACGGTCGTCCTGCGCACCTTGCGCTCCCGCCTGATTCCCCCGGAGAAGTTCGGCAGCACCTTGTCGGCGACCATCCTCATCCTCCTGCTGCCCTTCCCCGTCGCCGGCGGGCTCACCGCGCTCACCCCGCCCGACGCGCTGGGCCACGTCATCACCGCCTGCGCCGCCCTGCAGGCACTCGGCCTGTTCTGCGCCTTCGGCCGCCTGCGCACCGATCCCGCCCTGCGCACCTGACCCTGCCGCGCCCCCAGCCTGTGGAGAACCTCATGCCCACTGCCGTCCTCGGATCGCATCGTGCGACCGGCCGCAGCATCACCCAGCAGTTCCGCGCCTTCGACGCGAACAACCCGCACGTCTACGTCGCTCTGGAGCGCATGGCGGCCGCCGCCTGGCCGTCGGTGCCACACGGCTCGGCTTGAAGGACCTCTTCGAAGACCTGTGCCGCCAGCTCCCGTACGGCGTCGTCGGGCCGAACAACAACTACATCGCTCTCTACGCCCGCCGACTGATCGACGACCACCCCCACTGGGCTGGCGCGTTCGAGCTGCGCCGCCGCCGTGCAGCCCAAGACACTCCCGCTCTCTCGTCCCGTCGTCCACCGATACGGAGAAACCCTTCTTGTCCGCTCGTCCCCTCGTACTCGTTGTCTCTCCAGGTGATGAGACCTATCGCGGCTACTGCCTTGAGCAGGTGGCCGCCGCGTACGACGTCGTCCTGCTCACTGGCTCCGAGCCGTCGTGGGAGAAACCGTTCATCGTGGACCACGCCCTCGTCGACCTGAGAGACCCCGCGGAACTGCTCGCCGGCGGCCGGGCTCTGGCCGAGCGCCATGACCTCGCCGGGATCGTCACCTGGGAAGAGTGGCACCTCGTCCCCACAGCCCGCCTCGCCCGCGCGGTCGTTCTTTCCTCGACGTCCGTCGAGGTGATGCGTGCCTGGCGCAACAAGGCCACCGCCCGCACCCTGTTCGCCCGCCACGGGGTGCCCTCGGCCGCGTCGATGAAGGTACGGACCCTGCTGGAGGCCGGACTTGCGACGATGGCGCTGGGCTACCCCGCCGTCATCAAGCCCGTCGCGTTCGCTGGCAGCATCGGCGTGATCCGTGTCGACCGGCCCGAAGAACTGCCCGCCGCGTTCGCGTTCGCTGCAGCCGGCGCGAGCCGCAGCCGCGAGGACACCGGCGTCCTGGTCGAGGAGTACCTCGACGGGCCGGAAGTCTCGGTCGAATGCGTCACCCACCGAGGCGTGACCACCGCGGTCGCCGCGACCCGCAAGCACCTGGGACCCGCACCGTACTTCGACGAGACCGGGCACACCGTCGATGCCATCGACCCGCTCCTGGCCCAGGTCGCACCGGTCGCCGCTGCTGCGGTCAAGGCCCTGGGGATCACCGACGGCGTGCAGCACGTCGAGCTGCGCCTCGTGGACGGCCGGCCCCGGCTGATCGAGGTCAACGCACGCATCGGCGGCGACATGATCGGCCACCTCGTCCGCCTCGCCACCGGCATCGACCTGCCCAAGGCCGCCGCCGACCTCGCCTGCGGCCGGGCACCGGATCTCACACCGACACGCAGCGGGGCCGCAGGCATCCACATGATCTACCCGGCCGCCTCCGGCACCCTCACCGCACGGCACATCAACACCCCATTCGCCGCCCACACCTCGTGGCTGCGACAGGTGCAGTGGATCCGCGAGATCGGCGAGCAGCTCCTCCTGCCGCCCGACGGCGACCTGTTCACCGCCCGCGCCGGGTTCTACATCGTCACCGGCCGCAACACTGCCGAGGTCACCGAACGCCTCGACACCGTTGCCGACGAGATCACCGTCACCACGAGGGCGGACCGATGAACTCTCAGCCCGATCCGCGCCTCGACATCGACGGTGATGTCTACGTCTCCCCGCGCCACCTCGCGGGCAGCACCTATACCGGTGACCCCGCCCTCGCCCCGCTGCTCGACCTCGGCTGGGATCTCCAGCACGACGACCTCGGCAACTGCTATGTCAGCGCCCCCCGACCGGCGCGTCCGTCTGGGCTATCTGCCTGAAGGTGAGGACGACGGGCTCTGGCGCATCAACGCCTACAAGGACTCGTTCGGCCCGCCAGCGTGGGGTGTCTGCTTCAACGACCGCGTTCCCACCGAGTTCGTCCAGGCATTGACCACGGTCCTTGCCACGGCATACGCGCAGGGGCCTGACGTCTACCTCGCCCAGCCGGATCCCAACAGCGACGAGCACGAGCCCTTCCGCGCTCTCGTCCCTCTCTTGAAGCGGGGCTGGGAGATCGAGCGCCGGCGCCGGGGCGTTTTCGCCGTCCAGGCCCCGGACGGCCTCGCGGGCATGGAGTTCACCACCGGTGACCTCGATCCGGAAGCAGAGCTGACGACTAGGGACGCCCGTTGGCAGCTGTGGGCGGGCAAGTCCATCGACCGGGCCGTCTGGTACGCCACGGCCAGCACCGACACCCCCGTCGCCCTGCTCACCGCGGTCACCGAGTGCGTCGCCGATCCGGCCCCGTTGCCGCGCTGGCGGGAGGAGACCTTCAGCTACATCAAGGACATGGCCCAGCTCACCCCCATCCTCCCGCCCGGGCCGCCGGCTCCCACACCGCTGGATGTGCAGCGGGCCGTCGCGTCCCGAGGCCCGGCCGCACTCCCTGCAGCCAGCGTCCCGCGCTGGAGCACCACCAGCCGACCGGCCTTGCCTGGCCCCCGTCGCTGACTGCGGCGGCCCAACCTCCGACTGGAGACCCCTTCTTGTCTCTGCAGGCCCCCGAGTTCTTCGCCGAGCTGTGCCTCCCCTTCCACGATCACGCCGTCGTGGGCAGCACCTACTTCGCCGTCCCCGTCCCCGGCGCCCCGTTGCGGCTGCGGATCGACTTCAGCCGCACCATCCACGCGGACACCTACGGCGGTCTGCGTGTGGCGGTCGTTCACCCGGACCACGGCGAGATTGACGCGGTGGCACTCAGCTTCGCGGACCACGGAACATTCCACCGCCGCGACGAAGCCACCAACACCCGGCCGAACACCAAGCAGTACGGCACCTTCGACAAATACCACCGTCCTGGACGGCCGCCATGGGACGGGGCCGTCGCCACCGGGCTGCGCGATGCCATCGAGCAGTACACCGCCGTCTGGTTCCCCGGTGCCTGGACCGCGTCCGCGGCCGGTCGTGCGGCCGGCCGCACCGGGCTCAGGGCGGCCGTCCCGCCGGTCACACGCAACGGTGCCCGCACCCGCTGAATCTCCGTCCCGCCCCGCTGGCCTAACCGTCGGATCGCTCGGACTTCCCGCCGCCCGCCTCCCCCCCGGGCCGACGCCGAACCGCCCCGTTGAGCCCACTACCGAGACCTGCTTCCGTCTGTATCCCTTGGAGAGTCCCTTCTTGCGCATCCGTTCCGCTCGCACCGTTCCTGCCGCTGTAGCCGTCGCTGCTGCGGTGACCGGCAGCCTGTCCTGGGCACCGACAGCATCGGCCCAGAACACCGAGCCCACACCCTCCTCGTCCTCGAGTCCGCGCAACGCAGCCGGGGCGGAGGCCGGCGGCGTCGCCCTCCTGAAGAAGGATCCCGGTGGCGACGTGCTCGCCGGCGCGTCCTTCACCCTGTTCGACTCCGCAGGCAAGGAATCAGCCAATGGCAAGACCGACACCCAGGGAAAGCTCGTCTTCAAGGACCTTGAGCCGGGGGTCTACCGTCTCAAGGAGGTCACCAGCGGCAGCCCTCTGCACAACACGGTCGACGACCAGGACGTGATCGTCACCCCCGGCGTTGACACACCACTCACGATCGTCGATCCGTTCAAGGACGCCTCGGTACTGCTGAAGGCCAAGGACGGCAAGGGCGGAAAGCTGCTGCCCGGATCGACGGTCAACATTGGCATTGGCGACAAGAAAATCCTGACGCTGACCACCGGCTCCGACGGCACGGCCAGCGGCAAGCTGCCCGTCAACTCGCGTACCGGCAGCGACTTCTGGGTCAAGCAGGTGAAGGCGCCCGAGGGATACGAGATCTACAAGCCTTCGAAGACGTTCAAGGCCAAGCCGGTCGATCCGGTGACGGTGACCACCACCAACGCCAAGGCCGACACGACCCCGCCGCCGACGGGAAAGCCGACCGGCAAGCCCACCGGCAAGCCGAGCGACCGACCGACCCCGGACAAGCCCGGCAAGGACGAGGATGTCTCGGTGCCGTCCGTCTCGGGTGCACCGACCGCAGATGAAGCTGCGGCGAGTGCTGCGGCGTCCACCCCTGCAGGCTCGCTTGCGCACACAGGCGCCGACGCCACCCCGTGGCTGATCGGTAGTGGCGGAGTTTTGATCGCTGCTGGCGGAGGTGCCCTCATTGCGGCTCGCCGCCGACGCACGGACAACTCCACCAACGACGGCTCCAGCGAGAGCTGACCCTACTAACGGCATGACGCAGGGCCCCCAGAATCATTCGGTTCCGGGGGCTCTGTCTTGGATGCGTACCCGATGTGCAATGCCCTCGATTCACCCGCCGCCCATGCGCGGCCGTTGCGTATCGCCAAACCGTGAAGATGCGTACGCGCGTTCACCGTCAGGGTGGGCCCGTTGCCTCTTTGGTGTCGGTCAATACCGAACGCCAGCGCGAGCGTGCGGCGGTGCGGCAAGCTCGCCGATAGCCTGCATCTGGCCCGCTCGACGAACATGCGGACCCTGCACCGCGCGGAGGCACTACATGGCGTTACATCCTCTCCAAGGCCCGCTGGACCGCATGATCGACTACCTAAGTGACGCCCAGCGTCTGCATGATGTGATTCAAGAGCGGCTCCAGCAGACGACGGCGGAGCGCCGCGCGCAGGGCAGACCGGGCGGAGGGCAACCCGGGAAGCAGCACTCTTCCCTCAACCGGGCCGTCGTGGTGGCGGCCGTCGGGGCCCTCGAAGCTTTCAACGAAGATCTCGCTTTGACCGCGCAGCCACTTGATCCGCAGGCCACTCCGCCGTCCTCCTGGTACCAGATTGACGGCAAGCAAGGGATGGTGCAGACCCCCAGCCCATACAACCTGCGCAAGCTCTACTGGACCTTCTTCCGGTACGACCCGACACCTGACTGGGAGTGGGCCGTGGAGGTTGCTCCCTCCGAGTTGGGAAAGGGCAGCACCTGGCGCGTCGGAGCTACGACCTATCAAGGAACCGATGCCTCGTTGTTCCTGGACGCCATGGTCAAGGTTCGTCATGGCTTCGCTCACCAGGACAAGGCTCAGAAGCCTCCCGCCCACGCGGGAATCGTGACACTGACTCCGGCTGCCAAGATCTCGATCCATTCACACCACGCCAGGAACGCCCTCAGTGTCCTGCTCCAATTCGCTGTTCTCACAACGCACGGCCTGGCAAACCAACTGTCGCTCGCAGGGCAGTTCCGATGGTCCGCCAGGATGGCAGCCGCAGGCTGGGAGGGGCTGCTTCGAAGTACGCCAGCGGGCACCATGGTCATGGAGAACTGGAAGTATGCTCCCCAGCTTTAGACGCCAACGCGCTCGACGACCCAGGAAGCGGCTGCCCTTCATTGATGTCGTGCCACCCGGGAGCCCTCGGTGGTCCCCGTCCCAAACTTCGCTGTCTCCTGGGAACCCAACGAGTGACAGCGTCAATGAAGCGGTCTGTGGCTGGGTCGTCAATAGGCCCTAGGTCTGGGTCCACGGTGCTCGGATCACCGATGGGCACGTCGCTCTGGATATGCGCCTCACGCCAGGGCTCGACCCTGGCTAGGTTGCTGGGACGGACAGTGCGTCCTTCGCAGAGCACACGAGGTCACCTTCGCCTCGGCGGGCTGAGAGCTCTGACTGCGTCGGCCGAACCAGTTCCTGAACGCCTTACCGTGGCTCGACCGGACGGCCCGGGAACGGTTCGGACGAACCGTTCCCGACGTTACCTGCTGCCGTCCTAACGCCTATTCAGCGTGATGCTCCCACCCCGTTCGGGCTGGAGCGTCCCATTACGCAATGCCGGGACAAGACGCCCAACGGGCGATAATACTGATCGGATGGCTACAGAGCCCCGCCCCTCCATCGTGTCCTCATGTATCGAGCTTCTCGAGCGTCTCGCCCAGTTCAGCGAGAAGGTGACGAGAACGCTCCGTGGGGTGACCAAGACGTACAAGGAAGCCGAAGCAGCACGCAGTCATCTACGCGACGCCCGCAGGTTGGCTACGCAGCTGCGCTGGGCCGTTGTTGCCTTCTTCGGGCTCGAGGGCGGAACTGCCGAAGCCTGCTAGGCCATGGGCCAGCCGGGTAATGCTGCACTGTCAAGCAGTCGCCATCGTCCGAGCTGGCCGCCTAACCGATGATGGCGAGGACGTCCACGCTGGTGCGCCACGGCCGGTGCCCGTCCACACGGCAGACCACCCACAGACGCAGCACCCCAGACACCGCCCGGGCCAGACTAGGCGCGTGCGGAGGGCAGGTCGTAGCGGCTTACGGCCAGGTATGTTTCCGGCGTGGCCGCTTCGAGGAGACCCTCGTCGCCTTCCAGGTCGAGCTTCGGCTCCTGGGGATGGCGCAGCAGGTCGCTCCAGTCGCTCGTCGTTCCCCGCTCGTAGGCGTCGCGGAGCAGGGGGCGCAGCCGCGGGCGGGCTTCCTCCTGCTGCTCGCGGAAGATCCGTCGCTGGGTGAGTCGTTGCACTTCCTGGGCTTCGTCGCCGAGCCCTTGGTCGAGGGCCGGCTGATCTTCGGCGCGCAGTCCTGGAGTGCGCTGGGTGATGGCCAGATCTTCTTCGTGGAGGCGTGCGCAGGCGGCGAACAGTTTTCTGGACATGCCGAGGTGGACCTCGGTTCCAGGGATGCGGCAGGTGAGGAAGTCGTCGAGCCCCCAGGAGCGGATCTGGGCGCGCAGGGTGTGCGACTCGGTGTGGAGCGCCGCTCCGCGGGCGTCCGCGCGCATGGCGAGGGTGAGGTCGTAGTTTTCCAAGGGGGTGGTCAGCCCGGAACGCCGGTGGCGGGAAGCGCGGTCGGCCGGTACCGGCACCGTGCGCAACTGAGAGGCGGGAGCCGAGCGCAGCGCCAGGTATGCGAGCATCTGGGCACGGGCCGCACCGATGAGCGCGTCGTCGCTATCCCCGAGGTGGTCTTCGAGGTTGCCGGGGCCCACCGCTGCGTCGTCAGCGCCGGATCCGGCCGGGGGGAGGGGCGGCTCGCCGGAGCGCAGGTCATGGTCGATCGTGAGAAAGAGGTCGTCTCCGGGCCGCACGGACGCCCCGACCAGGACGATGCGGTGCTTGTAGGAGCCGAGAATTTCGCTGCCGGCCTCCAGTTGCACCCACCCCTTGCGGAGCTCGCCGACGCCGACACTGCCGCCCTTGGCCTCGATCAGCCAGTACATCTCTTCCGCCTCGTGCCGTCCCCACAGGTCGGGCAGCGTCCTCTTCGGGTCCTTGAAAGTGCCGCTCAGGGCGAGGATGGGGCCGCCCAGTTCGAGGTGGTGAGTCTGTCCGAGGCCCAGCAGGGAACGGCACGCCCACTCGGTCATCGTCATGCCCAGCCGGTAGGCGGCGGCGTTCTTCGCAGTGCGCTCGGTGCCGTGCTCGTACACCGGGTTCAGGGTCAGGCGCTGGCCCTTTGCGCCCGGTACGGGGTGCCGGGATGTGACTGGGTGGGCGCCAAGGTAGGCGTACAGCGGGGAGACCCGGGCGACGAGTTCCCCGTGCGCGTACCGGGGCTGGTTCTGCAGGTGCGGGGTGACGTCGCGGCCGACCTCGGTGGCGGCCTTGATGATCTCTCGCCACGTGGTGGTCGGGGCGTACCAGCCATCGGTTGCCGGGAATCCGTCCGAGGCGCTCCACGCCTCATGCTTCGCCGTGCGCCACTGCCTCTTGGGCTTGTTCGCGGGTCCGTTACGGAACAGGACCGGTACGTCGAAGCTGTCGGCGTAGGTGAGCGGCAGCTCGTCGGCGATGTGTGCGGGGATCATGAGGATCACTTTGGCACGGGACAGGACCCTTCCGAATGCCGGGCAGCGGGCCGCCGATCTGCTCGACTCCCGTCGTCATGGCACAGTCGCAGCCATGTCCGATGGCGACGGGTGTTGTTGGCCTGCCACCTGCCACCTGCCACCTGCCACCTGCCACCTGCCTCACCGCGATGCGCCGCTCACGGTCGGTCGGGCCAAAAGGTCGACGAAGGCAGCCGGACGGAGGGCAGCTGTACCGCCCGGACCGGTCCGAGAGCGGCTGCTGCAGCGTGAAGGGCTTCGTCGTAGGAGCCGAAACCGAGGGCCTCAGCGGAACAGGCAGCACAGTCACCGGGGCGGCGGGCATGACCGGCGCTGCGATCCGCGGAGCCTCGGACGTGCATGAAGGCGTCGTCGGGAAAGTCGGCCCGAACGGCATGCCAGATCCCGACGCGTTCGGTGTCGGGCAGCCCGGCCGCTACCTCCGGCCGCATCGGCGGCAGCAGGCGTTCGTGGTCCTGGATGAGGAACACCCGGTCGGTGAAGTCGACGCTGTCCCCCTCGGGGCGCTCCTGCTCCAGCCACGCCCGGGCCTGCTCCCGGGTGCCCGGCCCCCACAGGTAATCCGTCGGGAACCGTGTGGTCTCGTAACGAGTGTCGAACTCCGCCCAGTGAGCGTCATCCCAGCGACTGCCCGGTACGAAGGGGATGGCCCGCACCACCACGTGCTGGTACTCGTCGCCCTCCTGATCTTCCACGGGTTGGGGGACGGTGAGAGCGTCGGCGGGTTCCATCCGTGTCCGCCCGGAAACGTTCCAGCTCAGCACGGCGATCTCCCGGCGTAGAGGGGCCGGGTACAGGCGTCCATTTGGGCTGACCTGCCCCCACAACTGATTGATCAGCTCCGCCAGATCCCGCACGGTCCGGGCCGCCCCGACGGGCGTGTCGACATGGTGGCCGGAGGGATGGGCAACGTAGTTACGCAGCTTGGCGAGCGCGTCCTCGACCCCGCGGCTGCGCCGCCCGTGGAGCAGACCCGCCGCACGCGCCCACAGACGGAGCCCGTGCAACATTCCGTTGAAGACGATGACGTCGGTGGCTACGACCAGCTTCGCCCGTTCGCGCATCATTTTGCCCGCGTGCTTCTTGACGTCGTCATACGACGTGACGGTGTAGGAGACGTCCGGGCCCTGGGTGAGGCGGAAGGTGATCGTGCCGGCGCACCACTCCATGAAGCGGTCGCGCAACGCCTGCTCGTAGATGAGGAGTGCCTGGTCGCCAACCATGGTGTACACGTCGTAGCAGAGCACGCCGTAGGCGAAGACGGTGCGCAGCCGCTCGAAGGAGTCGCGTGTTCCAGCCGCGACGCTCTTCGCCAAGACGCAGTCGGCGATCTGCTGCTGCTGGAACTCCGCAGCGTCCTCGGGCTTCATGCGGCTGCCGAGCCCATAGGGGTTGAACGCCAGTGACAGATCGTCCGCGGCGCGCAAATCCTCAAGGGACCGGATCTCCATGTACTTCTCCTCGCGATGGGAAACGGGCCAGCATGCACCTACGGGCCCCCGGTTGGCAACCGTTCGAACCGGCTGTATGTCTACAGCACGCTATGACAGCGGGATCCTTCGTCAGGCGGCTCCGAGCGCTCGACAGGATTGCCCCATGGCGCGGCCAGTGCGGCGGCTAGGGGGGGAAGGCGGCCAAGAGGAAGAAGAGGGGCGCATAGCCGCCGAGCGGCGCGGTAGAGGGCGGCTCCGGCGAACGGAGCGCGGGCTGCGGCGGTGGTGAGCTGACATCACTTCTCGCCTCTGCCGCCCTCTACCGCGCCATGGTCCGCCCACCCGTCCGAGCCCCGGCAGCCACTGATGCTGACCGACACGCGGCTGGCGGACCGGCGTCAGGGTCTAGCCCGCGCTTCAACTGCTGAGTGAGTGATCCGCGACGCTGGGCCTTTTGGGGTCTGTCTGCTACCGAGGAACGGCCCCCGTGTTTGGAAGGGCGTTTCACGCGTCGGCTTCTGCCTCTTCATCCGCACTGGTTTCGTCCTCGATTAGCCCGTACGGCGGACGGTCCTCGTTGCGGCTGTAGCGCACCACCACGCTGCTTTCCACGAGCGGTGGCGGGCTGTTGTCGGCGACGATGAGCTGTGCTTGGCTACCGCGCTCTGCGAGCCAGAGGGAGAGGTGGTGGTAGAAGTCGTCGATGGCGACCGCGTCCGCGATCACGGCATCGAGGGTGCCGCCGTGGCCGAGGTTTTTCTGAGGACTGTCGATCATGAGGAATCCCGGGTGTGCGGCCCCTTCTTCGACGGCGATTTCGAAGACGGCCAACTGCCAGGCCAGGGTGAGCAGGGTGCGGGCGCCGGAGGAGGCTTCCTGATACGGCTCACCGCGTACGAAGGGGGTGAGGTCGGTCTTGATGAAGGGTGTACTGACCTTCGGGTAGCGCCAGGCTCGCAGGAGCTCGCCGTATCGGCCGCTGATCTTGGCAATGACCCGATCGCGATCGTGGGAGGCGTCTCCGAGTCGTGCGAGTTCCTCGCGGAGACGGGCGATCTGGGCTTCGTGGCGTTCCACGGCGTCTGCCCGTTTGGCCAGTCCTTCACGGAGTTTGACCGCGCTCTCGGCCTGTGCGAGTCGGCGCAGGACCTGTTCGCGCCTTCGGTGGAGGTCGTCGCGGGCGGTGAGGAACGGTGAGACGGAGGGCGACGTCGCGGCGTCCAGCGCGGCGGCGGCTTCCTCTTCCCGGACGGCCGCCTCCTCCGCCCGGAGTTTGAGTGCGGCGAGCGAGGCGCCGAGCTCATCGATGTAGGTGGTGATCTCCTTAAGGCGGGCCTTGGTGGACCGGGTCTCGGCCGCGACGTCCACCCGATTGTCCCCGGCCTGGCTGCCGGAATCCGCAGCGCCCAGAACCAACATCCCTTCCACCGCTGTCAGTTCGTGGCGACAGAGGCTGCAGAGTCCGTTGTCGGCGGTGGGGGGAGCCGGCAGCCGGTTCAGGCAGGCGGGGCAGGTAGTGACGCTCAGGGGGTCGAAGATCTGCTGTGCCTCGCCGAGCATGCCGAGCTTGAGGAGATCGTCGGCGTACTGTGCGCGGAGAGGCATCAGGCGTTGGAGCTGTGTTTCGCAGTCCCGCAGGACCGCTGCCGCCCGTTGCGAAGTCCGGGCCGCCTCTTTGTGCTGGTGGCGCAGCTGGGCTGCGAATTCCGTTCCCGCCTGCGCTCGGCGGTCCAACTCCGTGAGCTGGCTCGTGATGTCAGCTAGCTCCTGTTCGTGGAAGGCAGGTGTGGGTTCACCGTCCAGTGCTGTGGGAGCCTGCTCCACGACGAAGGTACGGGCTGCTGCGAGTTCGGCTTTGGCGCGGTTGAGTCGGCCGCCGAGTTCCTGGATGCGCTGGCCGAGTTCGACGGCGCGGTCATCGTGGACACCGAAGGCGACGTCGACGACCTGCCGCAGTTTGTGCTTGCGCATGTAGTCGTTCTCGAACAGGAAGTTCTTGTCCGCGACGCGTTCGTTGGGAAGGAAAGCGAGCCACATCAAGTCGCGGAAGCTGAGCGGGTCCGTGCGGGATTCGCTGTTGGTGGGCGCTTCGCGTAGCTGCACGCCTTCGAGCTTGCAGTGACTCAGGAGGAGGGAGGACAGGCTCTCCGGTGCCCCGGGCGGGTCGATGGGCCTGCTCTCAGCCCTGGACGCGGGCCTGCTGTCGAGCGTTCCCCGGCGAACGAAGGCGACTTTCGAAGGCTCTCCGACCGACCGCTCGATCACATGCGGCTCGCCGGAGAGTTCGACCTCCAAGAGGCATGAACGGACCCGTCGCAGCACCTCCTGGTGGCGGGGGTGCCGTTTTGCGCCGAGCCCATAGGCGATGAACTCCAGCACCGCTGTTTTGCCGGAGCTGAACGCCCCGGCGATAACGGAGAGGTTCCGTACCCGCTGTTCGGCAGTGAAATCGACATCGTACGACCGCTCCATGCCGACCAGGCGCAGACGGCGGATCCGGATGCCGGGAAGCGGCTCCATGGTGATCATCCCTCCCAGGACGTTTCCAGCAACGGGCCTGGCCCCAGGACGCTCATGAGGGCAGCCGCGGGTCCGCCGGGTCCGTCCGGCCTGAGCCACCGTGCGGTCTGCTCGCGCAGCCTTTTGTCGCTGAGTTTGCGGAGCTGGCGGACGACGATGTCGGCGGCGGTAGCAAAAGAGGTGGCGTAGGTGGCGGTGAACTGCCCGCCGAGGTGCTGACCGACCTCTGTGATCGAGTAGGTGAGGGAGCCGTTGCGATTTCGGACCCGGCAGCACCCATAAGCCATCAGGAGCGCCAAGTCGTGCTGGATCCGTTCTCGCCGGCTCGTGAATCGCTGTGAAGAGGACGCGTAGGCAAGGACCTGCGGGTCGAATCCAGCCAGCCGGAGGAGGCTCGCGTCCCGGCCTTCGGAGGGAATCACGAGGAAGGGGTTCGCGGACAGGAAGTCGTAGTACCCGATGCGTTCCAGGGTCGCCCCGTTTGAGTCCTGCGCGGCGACGGCGTCAAGGAGCAGCAGCAGTTGAGCGAGACGGAAAGGTACCTCGTCCTCGGGCATCACAACCGGCCGGTCTGCTTGCACGGCATGCTCCTCATGAATGGTCGAGCGGTACGGACGGATGCGAACCTTCAGTCGTCGGCATGACCGCTCGCGATCTGCCGCCAGTGCGTGACCCACCCTGCCCGACGATTGTCGACCAGCCGGTGGACCAGACCCCAGCTGTGCGTCACCTCCAGCCGCAGCACTTTGGGCAGTTTGTCGTGCTCGCTGCGCACCTCGCGCCATACCCGGCCGTGCAGAGCGGCGAGGGTGCCCTCGGTCGAGCACTCGTTGAACTGCATCTCCCACACCCCGTGAAGGGTGGCGTCGGCAGACCTCAGTGCGGCAACCTCAGCCGGCACGCCCTTGTGCGCGACTTCGCGCGCCACTAGGTCGGCGTTGAAGAACTGCCGTTTCGCCGAGTCCAGTTCGACGTGGCCGGCCTCGGTCATCTGGCGCACGAACAGAGCCGAGTCGAGCGCTGCAGCCTTGTCCTCCTCCACGTCCAGCACGAGGCGTATCTGCTCCTGGGAGGGGACGGCGGGCGCCGTGAAGGGCTCGTAATAGGCGCGGCGTACCTGGTCACCTTCGGGGCTCAGCAGTTTTTTCACGAGTTTCGTCTCGTCCCACAGCTCGATGACGAGGCCATGAGCCTTCTCCTGCCGCTTCTTCCAGCCGTCCCACCATTGGGCCGCCGGCCCGTCCATGCTGGAGGGGATGCACAGGATCCAGAGCGTGATGGTGTGACCGTTGGCCGCCGCGGCTTTCAGCCCGTTCGCGAGGGACTCGCGAATCTGCTGCGATTGGCTGGTTGTGGTCTTCGGCATGAAGTACTTGGACTGCCAGACCGTGATGGCGCCCCCGAGGTCACCGGCGAAAGCGTCGATTCCCCAGTCGCCCGGATTCGCGGCGATCATCCGGACGTTCGGATTGGTCGCGCTGGCGAGCTGCGCGAGCATTTTCTCGAAGTCGGCCCGTGCCCCGTCCGCACTTCCGGTCCGCAGTTCGTGCACTCCAAAATGGATGGGCGGAACACCAGCTGCCACCGGCATGGTGTTGTCCAACCTGCACCCCGCATTCCGCAGGCAAGCCGAACGAACCGCGTTCAGCGGGCTGTTCGCCCTGCACCACACACAGTAACGGCCGTCAGCGTACGTGTTACGGAATCATTTGATCAAGGTGCTTGCAGTCGGCAATATCCCGGCAGTGGCACGGTGGATGGGGCCGGTATACAGACAGCGGCAGTCCACTCGCCCCGTTGGCGTGGCCGATGAACCCCGCGATGATGGACACGGCAGTCTCCTCGGGTGTGCGTGCTCCCAGGTCGAGACCGATGGGGGAACGCAATGCGGCTAGTTGCTCAGCCTCGACATCGGTCTCCCGTAAGAGGCGCAGGCGCTCCTCATGGGTGCGGCGGGGCCGTACCGGAATCACGCCCTCGAGCCTTGCCGTCGCACTGTCCAACAGGGACGCCGCCGATGCCTGCCTGCGGCATCCACGCACGACACCTGGACGTACGGCGCGGCCTCGTCCGTCCCAGCCGCTACGGCCATAAACACCCCAGCGTGCTCACCCCGCACGACTAGGTTCGCTGTCAAGGAAGCCGAAACGGCTGGGTTCGCTATCAACCGACTCGATTGGATGACGAGGAATAGCAGTTCGCCGCAGGCAGACAGGAAAGACCACGGAAAGACTGGCCAATGCGGGCGAGGACATGTCAACGTAGACGACCTTGCAAGAAACCCCAGGTCAGAGAGGTGATTGCCTGTGACCGTAGCCCCTGCCGGCCCTGGTTTCTCCACCACCATCGAAGCTCTGCGGCTGCGCGAATGGCAGCTTGGTTCGGGGCGGCCCACGCTCGTGACGGACCAGTTCGCAGCGGACGACTTCCACCTGATCGTGGACGACCGCGCGGACGTGCACATCAGCTCGAAGGACGGCCGGTTCTACCTTGGCTGGTTCCCGAACGGCCGTCCCGGTACGGATGGTGAGGGATGGGCGATCGCCGTCACTGGCACGGCCAAGGTGCCCGGCTACCGTCTGTCGTTCAACACTGAGACGCCGGCCGACATCGTCGCCGCCGCCGTTGCGCGCGTGCTGGAGACCTCACGCCGCGTATGAGCGTGCAGAGCCCACCGGTGCTCTCGCTCGGAGTGCTGGCCTGCTGCCAGTCGTCTTTCCGTGCCATCGCTCACCATTTCCCCGCGCCCCAGGAGGCTGTTCGTGACATCCCCGGAGATGACCGTCGGTGATCTCATCGACCTGCTGTCCGGCTGCGACCGGAGCGCTCCGGTCCGCCAGGCCATGAACCCCTTCTTCCCGATGGCGCACCGCCTGGCGCAGGTCGTGCAGTCGGTGGACGAGACCGGCCGGACCGTCGTCTACCTCGCCGAAGGGCGGGACGAGTACGCGCAGCTTGGCCATCTGCCGCCCGAGGTCGCCGTCGACCTGACGTGGCAGGGCCCCGCCCAGGCACCCCCGCGCCGCCCCCGCCGCCGTGCCGGCGGCAATTAACCCGCATCGAGCCCTTGGAGGCGCCCCTGTACCCCGATTTCCCGCTCGACTCGTCCACTCCACGCGGCGGCCAGCCTGCGTTCTGGGTCGGGCCCCGGCATCTGGCCGGCGACGATGCGCGCCTCTACGACGCCGTCGCCGACACGCTTTCCGGCCTGGGCTGGACGAGCCTGACGATCGTCCGCGGACGGCACGAGCCGGACGAAGCAGCGGAAGACCGCCAGGTCCTGCGCAGCACCGTCCTGCACATCAGCCCCGACGCCCTGCGCTGGGCGCAGTGGAGCCTGGCGGACGAGCCGTTCCACCTGGGCGACCTGCCGATCGCCTGGCAGATCTCGGCCCGCGCGGACACGAGCAGCCCACTCGCGTCGTGGTCGTCCTACTTCACCACCGACGTCCCCGGTGAGGCCGTGAACGACTTCCTCGTCGCGCTCGACGCCCGCGGCCAACCCGTCGAGCCGCTCGTTGGCTCCGAGATGGTCGTCGACGCCGTCGCCGCACACGGCTGGCTCCGCGACATCGACCAGCCCCAGGCGGCGGCAACGGACCCGACGTTCACCTCGCACATGCGCCTTGGCGAGGTGCCGCCCCTCATCCAGGACGCTGACCCGCGCGCCCTGACCACCGAGGCCGACGAGGCGGGACCCGTCGGATGGCAGGCATGGGCAGAGCCCGCGCTCGCAGCCCCCTGCCTGTGGGCAGCCTCCTTCGGGGCGAGCGTCCCGCACGACCTCGTGGCCGCCTTCGCCGCATCCCTCAGCTCGACAGCACCAGTCCTGCGCCGAGTGCTGCCCGAGGCCACCCGGGAGCGCCTCCTGCGCGCGCCAGCCATCTAACGTCCCGCGTTCAACTCCCAACGCACGCAGCCCGGCCCCTCCCCGTAGGAGGGCGCCGGGTTTCCTGCTTCCCGGGCTTGGATACCTGGCCAAGCTCCTCGCGCCGCTCCGCGGGTCGGCCAGTAACGCACTGCTGCCCCCGGCCATGGTGGTCGGGGGCAGCAGCTGGGTGGTGGAAGGGCTAGCTCGTTGTCGTGGCCTTGGCGAGGGCCTTGTCGAGGTGGCGGTCGACGAGGGCCGGGGAGCCGGAGACGATCATTAGCAGACTGCCCTTGCGGATCGCGGTCTGCTTGACCACGGTGCTCCGTCCTGCGCTGGAGAAGGTCAAGAGCTGGCTCCACTGCTCGTCGCCGAGGCCGCGGGGCGCGGGCAGCTTCTGCGATGCCATGTCGATCGGGGTGCCACCCGCGATGACCTGATACGTGGGGCATCCCGTCATGGCGTCGAAGATCCGGCCGATGGCGTCGGACAGCTTGTTCGCGCTGGCGCTGTACAGCTCCTCGGCGACCTCGGAGTCGCTGCCGCCGTAGGTGAACGCGGCCTTCGCCTTGTGCGGGAAGGTGAGCGTGCCGCCGGTCGCTGCGTCGCCGCCCGGCTTGCTCAGGGCGGGGCAGCCGATGACGGTGACGTCGTCGTGCTGAGTGGGGCGCTCCTGCTTGCGCAGGTAGCCGCTGCCGAGGTCGCTCTGGTCGAGCACGTGTGTCTGAAGTGCTGCCGACGTGAGCGAAGCGGCTGTCTGGGCGGCGTTTGCCGGCTTGCCCTTATGGGCGGCGGGCGTGGTGTCGGGCTGGTTGCCGACGGTGTCGGTGGAGCAGGCAGGCACAGCCAGGAGGGCGGCGGTGATACCGAGGGCGGTGGTGGTGACGCGAACGCGCATGACGGAACTGACCCCTTGGTGCTAGGCGACGGGTGGTCAGTACGGGCCGCAGGCCCGGTGGGGTCGTAGGAGTGGGGATCAGCGCCCGAGGTGGCGCAGGCAGTCCTCGAACGTGGCGTGCGTCGCGTCCGCCGGCCCGAAGTGCCGATTGAACCAGGCGGTGTCGATGCGGGTCTCCTGCTGCTGGTGGCCGGCCCGGCACCGCACCCAGATCTGGTCGCGCGTGGAGAGGATGAGCCAGTCCCGGTACGCGCCGCACTCGGCGCAGGCGACCATCTCACCGTCGAGGACGAGCGGCTGATTCCACGGCATCATCCTGCCGTCGAGCTGGTCGTGGCTCGGTACGCGCAGCTCCGGCGGGAGGAAGTCGTCCACCACGACGGTCGGCTCGGTGTGCTTCGGCTCGGCCGGCGGCACCCCGAAGCCCGCCGGGACCTGGTTCTGCATCCGCGCGTACACCTCGGCGAACTGGCGCTGCGCCTCGCTCGGTCCCTTGGCCCTGCGGCGTATTCGATGAAACACCCTGGCGCCCTCCCTTACCTCGTTCTGCTCGCTTCATGACCGTGCCCCATGCCCCTGGCCGTTTCAATTCACAAATTCCACAGTGACTTTCGGCAGGTCATCACGCATTTCCTCGCTTCCTCGGGGCGGGGCCGTTCTGGGCGAAGCCCTTCGAGTGAGGTAGGGGTCGTCTACCGTGGCATGCCATGACCGTCCTTGTCGTCGGAGGCAGCGGGTTCCTGGGCACCGAGTTGGTCCACCAGGCATCTGCCGCTGGGCATAGCGTCGCCGCGACCTTCGCGACCAGGCCGTGCGCTGGTCCGGAGGCCACGTGGCACAGGGCGGACCTGCGGGACGGCGACCATGTCGAGGAGATCGTCGCCTCGCTCGCCCCCTGCGTGGTCATCAACGCGAGCAGTGGCAGCGCCAACTGGGCTGTCACGGCCGAAGGCTCGGTCCGCCTGGCGATGACCGCGGCGAAGTACGACTGCCGCCTCGTGCACGTCAGCAGCGACGCCGTGTTCTCCGGCACCCGAGTCCACTACGACGAATCCTGTCGCCCCGATCCGGTCACCCCGTACGGCGCAGCGAAGGCCGCAGCGGAGACCGGCATCCGGCTTCTGGACCCAGACGCCGTCATCGCCCGTACCTCTCTGATCATCGGAGACATCCAGTCCGAGCATGTGCGCCTCGTGCACGACCTCGCGACCGGCTCCCGATCCGGTGCCCTGTTCACTGACGACATCCGCTGCCCTGTGCATGTCGATGACCTAGCCGCCGCCCTGCTGGAGCTGGCTTTCACCGATGCGTGCGGCGTACACCACCTTGCGGGTGCAGACGCCGTGAGTCGCCACCGCCTGGGAGTTCTCATCGCTCAGCGGGACGGGCTCGATGCTTCCCGACTGCCGGAGGCCCTTCGGGCCACCACCGCACTGCCCGGCGCACTCGACGTCCGACTCGACAGCCGGGCCACCCAGGCAAAGCTGCGTACGAGATTGCGCGGCGTCCACGAGTTCCTCTGACGCACGGGTGCAGTCGCACCCGCGGCGGGGCGCTCACCGTGTGTTGCCGGGTGCCTCTTCACCGAAACTCCGGCCAGAGGTTGTGGATCGGGACGCCACCGGGCGTACGGCCGTCGGATTCTTTACCGTGCGGTTCTTCGGTATCCCAGTAGCATCGGCCGGCAGATCTGCCCGCCGCCGTAGTCGCCACACCAGAACGTCACTGACGGAGTCCGCGGTGCCGAGTTCCCGGCTCTCTACGGCGTCGGAGAGCAGTGCGGCCGAGTCGTGGCCGGCGGCTTCGGCTTCTGCGATGGTCGCGGCCAGGGCGAACCAGCCGGGCTCGGCGAGGATCTGCTCGGCCAGCTCCGGCAGCGTTTCGCACAGAAGCGTCGTCTGCCGCTGGAGCACAGGCCGGCTAAGGCGTCGGCCGCGTTGGTAGAGCACGCCGAGCGGCTGAGCGGCGGCGAGCTGGTAAGCGCTGCGCAGGTGCTCGGCGGCACGGGTGGCGGCTTCGGCCTGCTGGGCGTGGCCCTTCCTCGCGTGCCAGTGGACGGCGGCGGTGATCAGGAAGAACAGCATGTCGATCGCCATGGCGGTGCTGGCGCCGTCCTCGCCTCGGCCGAGGGCCGGGCCTCCCTGGACGAGGTCGCGGGCGGCCTGTCGCAAGGCTCGGTCGTGTCCGCGTACGGCGCGCACGTGGGAGCGCGAGGCCCGCTCGAACGCGAAGGCGGCGTTGCGTAGTTCGTTGCGGGTGTGGGCTGCGGATGTTTTCGCGAGGGCGTCCAGGACCTCGCCGGTCGTGGCGATGTACGCGGCAGCGACTGCGTCGTCACCGTGCTCGATGACCGGGATTGCGATCCAGGCAGCCGTAGCCGTTCGGCGACGCGCGGCAGAAGGGCTGTTGGGCGATGCGCTGCCGGGAGCTTGTGTCGACGGAGCCTGGTCGGAATCGGCGGACCAGCGCTCCCGAATACGCGGCAGGGACAGATCCGGGGCGAGGCGCGCGCCGGGGTAAAACACGGGCTCGCCGTCCTTGTTGCGGTCATCAGGCAGGGCCACCTTGTATCCGAGCAGATCGCCGGATGGCGCCTCGCGTTTACGGATCAGCAGGCCGGCGGCGGCGAGGCGGCCGAAGAACTCCTCTTCACTTCTGGCGCCGGTCGCCGCCCGGCGTACGCTCTCGCGCAGTTCTTCGCGCGCGGTGCGCTCGCGGCCTTGGCGCTTGGCCTTGTGGCGCTCGGCGCTGGTCGGGCGCTGCGCTGCGGTCCCATCTCCGGTGTTGAGCTGCTTGAGCCCGTAATCGGCTTCGATCAGGCGGGCTTCGGCCTGGGACCGCTTGGCGTCGTTGTTGAGCCGGGGGCGCCGGCCGTCCTCGCGGACGAGCGTGGCGATGATGTGGATGTGGTCGTCGGCATGGCGCACGGCCGCCCAGCGGCATCCCGCTTCGTCGGCGGCCGGCGCGATGCCGGTCGCGGAGACCATGCGTCGGACGATCTCGCCCCATTGCTCGTCGGAGAGAACCGGGTCATCGGGTGCGGCCCGGACCGAAAGGTGCCAGACGTGCTTCGAAGGGCGGCGCGACTCCGCGAGTGCCTGGACGGGTTGGTCCAGGAGCTGCTGCAGCTGTCGTTTCGTGGTCTGCGGACCGCGCGGATCGTGACCGGGATCGGGAGCGAAGCTGTCCCAGGCCGCTACGAGATGCGGGTCGACGTGTTCCTCATGAGTCCCCTTGCCGTAGAGGTAGTTGAGCAGGCCGAATGTGCGCGAGCCGCGTTTGTGGACGCGCGGAATCATCCGGTCCGCGTTTCGGTGTCGAGGTAGTGCTGGATGAAGGTATCCACGCGCTGAGTGGCACGCTGGACGGCGCCGAGTACGGCTTTGGCGTACGGAACGTCGGCACCAGAGTTGGTGGCCTTGGCTACCTGGTTGACGTTGTTGCCGATCTGGCCGAGGTGCCGGCGCACAGCGAAGAGCTCGTTGTGGACTTCTCGTTGGGCGGCGATTTCCGCCGCCGTACGGTCGAGGTCGCGGGCTGCTTTAAGAGCGGCGAGGGCGAGGAAACTGGCGACGCTCATGTGGCACACGGCGGCTGCGCGGGAGAGGAGTTGGTACTCGTCGTCGTTCATGCGGCAGCTGGGCTGACGTATGCGTTTGTTCTCGTCGCGCAAGCGTTCACGCTGCTGCACGTGGGGCTTCGAAGGCACGGCGTGAGTGCAGTGCGCACTGTGGCAGGTGTGCTGGTCCTGCCTCTCAGGATGCGAGCCGCCCTCGGTCGCATCCTTACGGATCGGCGCCCCCCGGTGCCGATCCGCTCCCGCCACTCCAGGGGCGGGGGACGCAAGAGCATTGCTCCCGACGGGAGCAATGCTCTTGCGATAACTTGCTCGCCCTGAGACCGAGTTGAAGTCGGGATCAGGTTCCGGGGCGGTGCCGTTCTTGGGTGCGTTCGTCATCAGGATTCGGGCCTCGTAGAGCGGGTGTGATGCTGGATGGTCGCGGCCAGCGCGAGGACGTCGGCTGGTCCCGTGAGGACATGGACGGGGCCGTCGGGGTGCTCCTGGACAAGCCACTGGCCGGTCGGCGTGAGGAAAGCGGCGTACAGGAGCCGCCGACGAACCAGAACGTCCGCCCAAGCATCGGCCTCAGCGGCGGTCGGCTCGGATGAACGAGGGGGACGCGGAATCAGGGCGTACCTCCTTGAGCGGGGCGGTGGCCCGGTATGAGCCGAGCCACCTCTTCCAGAGTTGGGGCTTTGAGCTGGTGGTTTGGCCGGTTCAGCCGCACTCGGGGCAGCGCCCGACGTGGCTGCTGAGCGCGCGAGCCATCCGCTGCTTCGTCGAGGCCGCCTGCTTCGCGCTGGACTTCGCCGCCGACCTGCCCTCGTGCCGCTGGGAGTGGGCGAGCATGTAGCCGATCTCCCGCTCGTACTCCCCGCGGACGGTGTCGAATTTGTGGCAGGTCTTCATCGGGCGGTGCTCCTTGTCGTGGTGATGCCGTCGCTCCGCAGTTCTCGGAGGACGAAGGTGATGCGGTCGTTCCCGACACCCATCAGCTCCTCGCGGCGGATGATTTCCCGCAGCTGCACCCGGGTGATCGCTTCGTTGCCGTCCCGTGCGAGCAGGGCAGGGATATGGGGACGGACCTCCCGGACAAGCTGGCGCTCCGACTCGTCGAGCTCGCGTACCGGGCGCTGCTTCTGTGGGGAGCGGGACCGGGCACGCTTCCCCTTGTTCTTCGTCCGGGCCTTCGTGGTCGTCTTCCGGGGGAGGGGGACCCTGTTTCCCCGGTTCTCGGTGGTCCCGGTCCCGGACGCGGTGTCGGTCGGTCCCCGGTCCTCAGTGACGCTCGGTCCCCGAGGCGAATCTGGGCCCTGAGCAGCGACTTCTGGCGCCCTATGGCTGGTCCCCGTCGCTGCGGTGTCCTGCTCTGCGGCTTCCAGATTGGCGGGACCGGTCCCCGGGACTGCGCCGTTCTCTGTGGCGTCGGTCCCTGCAGAGGTCCCCACTTCGTCGTCTTCGGTCCCCGCGTGTGGCCGGGCTTTCAAGTCCGCGATTTCGGGGACCGGTCCCCGAGGAGTGCCTAGTCCCCAGGCTGTGTCCGGCTCGTCGCGATCTTGGGGGCTGGGGACGGGGACCGTCGCATTCGCCGACGGCTGCGCGGGGACCGTGGCTGCCGATGCGCTGCTGTGCGCCGGGGACCAAGGAGAGGGGAGCGGGACCGTGGCGAGCGCGAGGGCGTGCCGGCGTGCGGCGAGCTGGTCGAGCAGCTGTGAGCGCTGGAGGGGGTCGGTGCCGACCGAGGCCCTGCCGACGGCCTTCGACAGGCGTCGGGTCAGCCGCTGGCCCTGACGGTTTCGCTGCTGCTCGGGCGTGCGCTCGGCGAGGCGGGCGGCGAGGGTGACGGCGCGGGCGGTGGCCCGGTCCCGGGTGATCTGCGCGGCGTCGCGGTCTCGCGCGGCGATGCCGAGGCGGGATAGCAGGCGCTCGCGCGCCTCCCGGCCCAGGACGGCGAGCAGCCCATGGGAGGCGGCGCCGGGGGTGCGCAGGCGCAGTTCGATGCCCATGGCGATGTGCCACAGCATCGCCGCCATGACAGGTCCGACGAAGGCGCGGACCGTGCCGCCGACCGGGCCGCTCTCGGCGTAGGCGGGGATCACCTGCACGCTGGTGATCACCCAGACCAGCGTGCCCGGCAGACCGGGGGCGCCCTGGGAGGCCAGGTTCTGCCGTGCCATCAGGGCGGTCGCGAACAGGGCGAGTTCGGCGGCGGCGAACATGCCCGTCCGCTCGGCGGTGCCGGCCATGTCGAGATAGTCAGCCGCGAAGCGCCAGCTCGTGTCGGCGCTGTAGGCGGTGCAGCCGAGAGCAGCCACGGCGGCGACCTTGACCGCCGGCCCGCCGAGACGCTTCTGCGGGCGCGTGCCCCGGCGCCGGATGGTCCAGGCGGTCAGCACGAGAGCGAGGACGGCGGGCACGACTGCGGCGAGGAGGAGGGGGAGGTCCGAAGCGGCATCAAGGGCCAGGACAGGGTGGGTCATGCGGCCTTTCCGAGAGGGGCGTCCGCCGGTGTTGATGCTGCCGGGCGGGCTGCCGGCTGCTGAGTGCCGGGTCCTGCGGGCGTGGGGGTGCCCGCTGCCTTGGAGGTCTTCTTCCGCTCCTTCTTGGGGCGGGGCACACCGTACTTGTGGTCGCGGTCGAAGACCTTGTTGGCCGCCCGCCGGAGCAGGTCCCGGCTGTGCTTGTGACTGATCTGCAGGGCGGCGGCGAGCCGGTCGGGGCGCCAGCCACGCACGTAAGCGTGGTCGATGACGACCTGCCGCTCGGCCTCGGTCAGGTGCACATCGCGCCCCTGGAAGAAGGCGGTCACACGCCGGTAGTCCAGGCGCTGGTGCAGGTTGTCGTGCAGGGGACGACGCTCGGCTTCGGTGAGACCGCCCCAGACGCCTTCCTTGAGGACGTTCTCCAGGGCGAAGTCGAGGCAGTCGCGGCGTACGGGGCACCAGCCGCACAGCTCCTTAGCCTCCGCTATCTCTTCGTGGTCCCGGGGACCAGGGAAGAACACCGCGTCGGCATCCTCGACGTCCATGCCGTGGCACGCTCCGCGGGTGTGCCAGCTGGTGTCTCCGATGCCGCGCAGGCCGGTGGCCGGCGCGTCGTGGGTGGTGATGTGGCGCAAGGCGAGTCTCCGATGTGCTGCCGCGTCGGCCGGCCGGAGCGGTGCTCGGCGGGCGCGGCGTGGGATGCCGGCTGCGGCACGAGGGCGTGCGCCGCATCCGGTGCGGGGCGGTGATGTCGGGTAGCGCGGTGCAGCGGACGGGACGCACGCACCGGATGCGCCGGTCAGGCAAGGGAGGGCTGCTCGGCCTGCTCGATCTGCTGGCTGGCCGCAATGTCGAGGCGGCCGGGGTGCGGAGTGGCACGCGGCGCGGTTCCGCGAGCCCCGCCGTCGGGGCTGATCCTTCGACGGCGGCACGGCTCGCCGGGCTGGGCCAGGCACCACTCGCACCGAACGCTCAGGGCGTCCGGCATCCCCTGCGCTACGGCGGCCTCGCGGGCTACTCGGGCCGGGCGGTAGCGCGCTAGGGCGGCGCGGGCGGCGGGCGGTATGCAGGAGCCGATCTCCCGCAGCCGCGCCTCCAGCTTCGGGTCGAACCCGTCCCGGCCAGTGGTTATCGCCGGAGCCTGTGCGGGCTGGGTGGTGCCTGCGGCGACGGCGCGGCGGGTGCCGGCCAGCTCGGCGGTCCAGGCGGCCTGGTCGTCCGGGTCGACGGACGGCGTGGGGTCGGAGTGCCTCGCCAGACGGTCGCGCCGATAGCTCTCCCAGGGACGGGCCACGTCCGCGGGCAGAATCTGGTACGGCGAGGTGCGGACGTGCTGGCGGGCGGCGAAACTGGCGTCCCAGCCGTGCGGCGTGGCCGTCGGTACGTCGGCGAGCAGTTCATGCCACTGCGCGAGCTGGTCGCGGGCCTCGCCCGGGTTGGTGCGGATGGTGCGGGGGTCGAGGCGGCCGATGTAGGCCAGCAGGGCGGCGATTTCGCGGCGGTCCACGGTCAGCCCTCCGTTCCGGTCGGCTCGTCGAGGGCGGCAAGCAGAGCGGCGGTGTGGGCCTCGGCCCGGGTCATGCCGCCCGGTGCGGTGGTGTTCTTGCCGGACACGGCGTAGAGGTTCGGGCGGCTGGGGGCGTGCTCCCTGGCGACCCAGGACTTCCAGTCGGCAGCCCAGGAATCCGCTGGCCGCGGCTTGAAGTCGGCGCGGTGGGCACGCCACTTGGCGTCGGCCGCCTGCAGGCCCTCTTCGCCGAGGCGATCCAGGTGTCCCTGTTGGCGGGCCCAGGTGTTGGTGGCTGGGTCGATCTGCCACTCGGCGGCCGGGGTGACGGCAGCACCACTACTGCTGTACCTCCGGTTCAATACAGGTTCACTACGGTTCTGTGTGCCGGTGGCCGGTACATCGCTGTGCCGGTGGCCGGTACGCCGCTGTGCCGGTTTCCGCCTCGACCTGCCGGTCTCCGGTACTGCCGGTTCCCGGACCCTCGCAGGGGATTCCGGCACCTCACGCGGGCGGATTCCGTACCGCCGCAGAGCCGAGAGCCGGAGCTTCGCAGGGCCGACGGGCTCAGCTGTCGCTGCCGAGTCGCCGTCTTCCTCCTGCTGCTCGCGCTGGGCCTGGCCCACTGCTTCCGCGGTGAGAGGCATGCGGTAGACCGTGCTGCGCTGGGGGCCGACGAGGTCGTCGAGCTGCTCTAGCTCGCCGACCAGGAGCAGGCGCTCGACGGCTTCGCGCACCGTGGACACTGAGGCGTGGGTGCGCTTGGCCAGGGTGGACAGCGAGGCGTAAGAGATGCACTGCTCGTCGGCCACTCGGTCTGCGATGGACAGCAGGACCAGGCGCGCAGCCCCTCGACTGGCGCTGTGCTCCCACACCCAGTCGCTGGCTTCGATGCTCATCGGCCGCCTCCGACGACGGGGCGGGACCAACCGGTTGCCGTACCCAGGATGAGGTGGTCCGGCTCCGGGCGCTGAGGCGCCGGGGCGGAGTTGACTGCCGCGCAGGCCACGCGGGAGGGCCTTTTGCGCAGGACAGGAGGCATGGGATACTCCCCTTTGCAGTGTTGCCACGCTGGTGCGCCCCTGGAAGGACTCAGCGTGGTGATGGTGGGCAACCTCCGCCCTTGCCGGGGCGGTCGTGCCACTTAGCGTTCGGCGTCTGGGAGTTACAGCTCTCGGGCGCCGTCGCTGTTTACGGGACCTGCTCGGTCCGGTCCGTGCTCGCGGGCTCCTCACGTCCGTCGTCGCGGGCGGGCTGCCCGGGACGACGAACATACGCACGGACCCGTGTCAAGATCCAGAGTTGGTTCTTAAACCCTGTACTGGTTGCAGAGAGTCGCCGCGCAATCCTCCGCCGGATTCATCTGCGGCTGATGTGATGTGCAAGCGGGGCCCCGGTCGACTGTTCGCACTGGCTGTGCGTATCGGCTTGGCGAAAGGGGCAGGGCGGCACGAGCGGGCTCCCGGGGCCGGACGGGCTCAGGTCGGCGACGAGGTGTACGGATCACCCCTCGTTCGCTACGCTGAAACTATCCCAGAATTGGGAAACAGGTCAACGGCCTGTGATTTCTTCAGTAGAAACAACCAGGGAGTGGAATGCCGCCTCGTCTCTTTGACGGTCGCCGCCTCTATGACGTGCGGCGCGCTGCGCATCGCACGCAGGGCGACGTGGCCCAGGAGCTGGGCGTATCGCCATCGTCGGTCGGCAGTTGGGAGACCGAGCAGTGGCCCCCGGACGCCGAGAAACTGCCTGCAGTCGCTGCTGCGGTCGGACGGGACCTGGACGAGCTATTTCCGCGTCCGGGGCTCCCGGACCTTGCCGATCTGCGCTGCGACGCGGGCATCTACCTAAAGCAGGTGCCGGAGCTGATCGGGACGAAGAGCGCCGGCCCTGTGTCGAACGCCGAGAAGGGCGTCCGGCGGCTCAGCGAGCAATACATCGCGCCGCTCGCCAGGGGCTACGGGGTGACCGCGGAGGCGTTGCTGGCGGCGCAGGAGCGATCATTCGGGCAGGAGGCTCCGCCACCTGCCACGGAGGTCCCCAAGTCGTTGGCCGAGAAGATCAGCTATCTACTTGCGCACTCTTATGCGGGCCCGGAGGCGCGGCCTTCGGACGAGGACCTTGCTCGCCAGGTCAACGGGCATGCAGGGGCCCCCATCGCCACGGAGGCCAGCATCTGCGCGCTGCGGACCGGCGCTGAGACCGAGGCTTCCCTTGCGCTCCGGGATGGGCTGGCGGCCGTGTTCGGTGTATCGACGATGTACTTCCAGCCCCACGAGGCCACAGCGCGCCAAGTCGTCGAAGGGCTACAGCTCCTGGCCTCGGGAAATGTCGGCAAGATGGCGGCGCGCGGTCTGGGCGAGGAAGGGCTCAGCGCCGAGCTCCTGGCCTTCATCAACAAGGCCGCCGCCGAGCTGCAGCAGCGAGATCTGCCTGGGGCCGACGGCCCCAAGCAGTAGTCCTCGCTTCAGGTGCGAACGCAGCGTGTGACCGTCTATGCCTGGCCGGGGCGGGAGCTGCGGACGCCGCAGGCGAAGACGGCCCGGACGTCCTCCAGAGCGGTGAGGTCGGTCAGCGGGTCTCCGTCCACGACGAGGATGTCGGCGCTATAGCCGACCTTGATCTGTCCCGTCTGGTCGGCCAAGCCCAGTGCCAGCGCCGCCTCGCTGGTGGCCATCTCCAGGATTCGGTCGTTGGACACGCCCAGGTGCTCGTAGAACTCCAGCGCGGCGATCAGCCCGTCGTGACCCGCCCGCTGCACACCCGCATCGGTGCCCGCGATCAGACGCACGCCGGCCTCGGCCATCTGCCGCACCGCGCCGAACATGGCCTCGGCCCGCTCCGGACCGAAGAAGCGTGGCAGCATCTTCCAGTGCGGGCTTACGGCCGGGCACACGTGGATGCCCTTGGCGACGATCTTTTCCAGGATGTCGTCGCGAACCTCGATGCCGTCCTCGGTCATCCAGGTGCAGTGCTCGATGGTGTCGACCCCGGCCTCGACGGCCGCCGTGATCCCGTCGACACCGTGCGCGTGCGCGGCGACGGGCAGTCCGGCGGCGCGGGCCGCATCGACCAGCGCGGCGAGGTCGGCGGGTGCGAACTGGGTCTCGTGACTCTTGGCGCCGCCCTTGGTCAGGCCCCCGCCGGTCTCCATGACCTTGATGACCTGAGCGCCGGCTTCGGCATTGCGCTGGACCAGCTCGCGGATCTCCTGCTCGCCGGAGACCTCCCCGCCCAGGAACCAGCAGTGCCCGCCGGGAGGTGTGAGGGGTACGCCCGCAGAGACGATGCGCGGCCCCGGTGCGTCGCCCTGCTCGATCTCCTGGCCCAGGCGCACCGCGAGGTGACCGCGGTCACCCAGGTCGCGGGCGGTGGTCACACCGATCCGCACCAGCTGCTCGGCTCGAGCCCGCATCCCGTCCAGCAGGGCCTCGTCCTCCTGCTGCTCCAGAGTGGCGACTGGGTCGGCGCCCCCGTCGAACGCAAGGTGCACGTGCGCGTCGATCAGTCCGGGCATCAGCGTGCTGGCGGGGTAGTAGAGGCGTGGCTCGTCCGCCGGCGCGAGGGCCTCGACCTCTTCCCGGCCGCCGACGGCTGCGATCAGGCCGTCTTTGATCAGGACTGCTCCGTCGGTCACGTACTGGCCACGGTCCCCGGTCAGGACTCGTCCGGCGCAGATCAACATGCGTAACTCCCTTGTGCTTAACCGTGGTTCGCGGCCGTCATGGCCGACATGTTCCGAGGGGTGGCGCGACGCAGGGCATCCGCCAGGGCCACCAGCTGCTCGACGTCGGCATCCGGACCCTGCTGCGAGGGCAGGGCCAGAGGAACCGCAGCCACTGGTTCCACTGTGCCTGATGTGCCGGGTGCTCCGGCGGCAAGCGCGTCGCGCAGGCTCTGAGCCAGTGCCTCGGGCGGCGCGCTGTCCAGGGCCGCGTCACGGGCGCACTGGTCGGGCAGGGCCGGTAGGTACGGGCTGACCTGCACCAGGCCGTCGCGGCACTCCACCACGCGTCGGTGGTAGCGGCGGTGCACACTCCGGGCGTTCCAGGTCTCCCGCCAGGACTTCGCAGTCGGCTGCAGCACGCTGGCTGGGTACGCCTCGGCCAGCAGTTCCCACAGGGGCTGCAGACGGTGGTGGATGCGGCGGTGCCGGTGCCAGATCCGTACTGCCGTTATCCGGGCCCGTGCGATCGGGTAACTGACACCGACGACGAACAACATGATCGACATCACCAGTAGGGCGGCCACCGCGGCGTTCAGGCCCGAGGGAACCGTGCCGCCCATGCTCCGGAGGATCACGAATACAGCGCGGATCGCGCAGGCGCATGCCATGGAGGCCAGTCCGACGGCGGTTGTCCACAGGCCGGTGGAGTGCGGCCGGGGGGAGAGCCGTGCGTAGCGGCAGGTCCACCAGAAGGCGGCTCCGAGCGCATACATCATGTACAGGCCCGCCAGCAGGTAGAAGCCGGCTACCTGGGGAATGGTCATGTCTGCCGTGGAGAAGCTGCCGACCAGGACCTCGTGAGGGCCGCTCGCGACGATGGCCACCAACGCCGCGACTACCAGCACCAGACCGGCTGCCTCCCGGCGAGCGCGGCCTCGGCCGGTCTCCTCGTCGGCGGCGGAGTGCAGGTAGAAGCACATCAGGAAGAAGAGGGTCGCCAACAGCAGCACGTTCTGCAGCAATTTGGCCGCGCCGTGTCCGGCGACAGCGTCAACTCCGGAAGCGCCGCCCGGCATGGCCAGGGGGTACGACGCAGCGGCACAGACCAGGCAAAGGGTGACCGAGCGCAGCGGGGCATTGTGAGGATCCCGGACTACCTGGTGGACCTTCCAGGCGATGGCCGCCGCGAGCGCGGCGAAAAAGGCCATGGTCACCATTACAACCACCCTCGGGTGTCACCGAGGGCGGAATTGACCCGCCGTACCGCAGGGTCCTGCGCGACGGCGGGAGTGGTGCGGTTCAGCACGGAGGACCACTGCAGGATGATTGTCGCGCTCAGCTCCACTTCGCATTCCTCTTCGGAGTCGTAGGTGCAGCGCTTGCGTACCCGGCGGATGCTGGCGGCGTTCAGGGCGGGGAGCATTCCGGCCCACCATCCTTCTGCCGGATCGTCGGGGTCCTCCGTAATGCCTTCGTCGTCGTTGGCCAGGATGTGCCCGACCTCGTGCAGGATGATGTGGTCCTGGTGCAGCCGCGTGGTGTGCTGCTGATAGACGATGAGGTCGGCGGCGGGGGTGTCGACCCACAAACCCAGCGGGCCGGGCATCGGCATCGGATAGGGGCGCAGCTCGATGTGTCGTCCCCGCTTCGCGGACAGCGCACAGCACAGCGCCGTCACATCCAGCGGCGGCTGAACGTCCAGAGCGCGCAGCTGGCGCCGAAGGCGCCGCTCCAGATCGCGATCGCCGGCTCTGAGGCGCGGAGCACCGTGGGGGCGGAGCCCCCGTTCATCCACGGCTGCGGCAACCCGCTGGCGGGGCACCTTCAGGAGAGGCGACCTCGACTCGGCGAGTAGGCCGCTGTTTCGCCACCACATAAGTCTTCCTCTTGCTCGTGCCCCACTGCTGCGCCCGAAGGGGCCGACGCGGGTGAGGCGGGTCGTGCTGTGATGCGTAGCGGATCGTGCTGGCGCAGGGAGTAGGCCACGAAGCCCTCGCCTGCGGCTATGGCGGGGACGCGACTCCGCCACCATCTCCGTCAGCGGGGTGGAACCAAGTCCGGGGCACACGAGTCCCCACGCTGCACGGGATACGCGATGACCTTCACCGCGCCCCGCAACGGTTTGTTGAACCTGCTGACAGAGGGATTCAAGCCAAACCACCGAGAGCGAGTCAACGGTCACTATTTGCCCGAATTTGCACCTGTAGGTGACTCGGGTGGCAGGTGCTCTTCGGTTCGGTCGCGGATCCTCAAGTCGCTTGCCACGTAAGCGGAATGGGGTGATCCATTGATCCACCCGAAGGTCCTTCGCGGGCGGCCCGGGGTGGTCGATTCGAAGCAAAGCGAAAAGCGGCAAACATTTGCCGCTTTTGCAGATTGATCATGAATCGCAGGTGGGGATGCCCCATTCGGTGATGAATGCCCTTCGTCTATCCGGGGCGCAGATTCTGGACGGAGCAAGATCGCCTGGGCGGTTTGTGGTCCACACCACAACTGGTCAAGAGCGCCTAAACGTTGCGTATCGTCTTTAGTGGGGAAACGGCAAGGCGGGGGTCAGCGATCATGCTGACCTCCTCTTTCATGCCCGGAAACGGGCATCTCCCCGTTCGAGCAAAGAGGGAGAATCTCATGGCCGCGAAGGAACCGGATCCCGACCGCACCAGTGATGCGGAAGCGGAGATTCCCTCCGAGGAAGTTGTAGGTCAGCTCGCCGGCCACTTCATGGGGTTTGGCGCGATGCTCAAGCGCTGGCGGAAGGATGCTCGCGTCATCCAGGCCAAGGCAGCCCGTGCGCTGGGCATCAGTGTGCGCACCTACCGCGACATCGAAAACGGTGCGACACCACGGTTCTCTCAGAAGCAGTGTGACGCGCTGGCCGAGCTGCTGAACCTCGACTCCGGCGAGCGCCACGCACTCTTGCTCTCCAACGTGGGCACCTACCTCCGGGCTGCGCCGGCGGAAGGGCAACCCGAGGTCGCCGCCGCACTGCGGCTCCTCATCGATAAACAGATGCCCAGCCCCACGTACCTGAGCGACAGAAACTGGAACATCCTGGCCTACAACCAAGCCATGGCGGAGCTATGGCCATGGGTGATGGAGCCGGGGGCCAACCTGATCCGCTGGGCTCTCACCACCGCCGAGGGCCGTGCCACTTACCACGACTGGCACAAGCACGCCATGGTCTTCATCAGGATGCTGCGCTTCGCCCTGACCACCCACGGCGACGACGCCGACCTCCTGAAGCTGATCGAGGACGTCAAGAAGAACCTCGATATCCGGCGTATCTGGGAGTCCGATGCCGACCTGGTCGAGCACCGCGACGGACACGTCTTCCTCGCCTCCGTGCCGACGCTCGACTACCGGACGATCGAGATCGTCAGCCACGTCGCCTACCCGGCGATCATGCCCGACTGCCGTTTCGTAGTCATGACGTGGGTCGAGGCAGGCATCGAAGTGGAACCGGACGCCATGCACGACGCACTCGGCGGCGTCCGCGATGCCTGGGCCGACGAAACGCACAACTCTGCGCAGGAGATAGACCGGGCGCAGGGGCGGATGGCCCAAGCCGACCGCCTGCGTGACGAAGACCTCCGTCGGGCTCGCATCCAGGTCAGCAGTCCGGAGGAGGCCGCAGCTCGGGCGGGCGAGGACGGCATCCCCCTGCCCGCGATCAGCTCCCGGATGGGCCCCGACGCGCAACTGGCTCTCTCGCCCTCAAAGCGCAGCGTCACCTGGGCAGTCGAGGAGGCCCCCGAACGCTGGGGAGTGACCGAGGTCGCCCCTCTCACGGTGCTCGCGCGACTTTCCTGGGACGATCTTGAAGGCCAGATCCGAGCCGAGGTGAGGGACGTGGTCCGGGCTTCATTGCCGACCGATCCAGAAGGTGCTGCCACGACGATTGCCCGCTACTTCACAGAGGCGGATGCATGGTTGAGCCTTCTCCACGAGATCCGTACGGAGCTGCCGTCGGCCGATGGTGATCGGTCGAACCCGTAGGGCAAGACCGCCACGGAACCCCCGCCAGACTCCGCAAGGGCGATGCGCCGGATTCGATGCGGCTGGCCTGGCCACCACCACGCCGCCGCAGCCTCTCACCAGCAGAAGGAACCCTCTCGTGCACACGTACACCTACCCTTGCCCGTTGCGCTGGGCAGACGCGGACGCTTACGGGCACATCAACAACTCCATGTATCTCCGATACATGGAGGAGGCACGCACACGCATGTTCCGGGAGGTTCTGGCGGCTGGCGAGGCTGGCCTTCAGAACGCGTTCGTCGTGAGCCGTGCCGCCATCGACTTCCGCGCCCCATTGCACTACCGCGAAGTGCCGGTCGACGTGGACGTCCGGGTGACGCAGAGCCGGGCGGTTTCCTTCGAACTGGCCTATGAGATCCGAGATGCCAACCTGTTGTACGCCGAGGGCACGACCATGATCGCCGCGTACGACCTCGGCTCCGGCCGACCTCGACGCCTCACCGAAGCCGAGAGGGCGTTCGTCGCGCGCTACACCGAATCCTGAACAGGGAGCGTTACCGCCGACGTCCGGGATCCGGGATAGCTCGGTTCGAGGGCAGCCCCGTCCAGCCCCTCGGCAGGGCGGCATCCCGACACATCTACCACGTCGATGCCCAGGGCACGCTGCATCAGGGTTCCAATTGCGGTGCTCGATATAGCCTCGGTTGACCTGCCGCGCTCACCCCTTCCGCCTGCGGATACGCGACCGTGCGGTTGCCTGGTGCCACCTGGCTGTCCATCAGAAGTCGCCTCAGCTGGCCTGGCCGAGGACGGAGGGTTCGGTCCGAGACCGCTGGTGACCGCGGGCAGGGTGCTGGAACCGAGACCTGCGGCCCCGATCACCGACGCGAGGGCAGATGTCTGCTCGGTGACGTCACGATCGAGTTGTGGTTCGCCTCGCGGTTGCGCGAGGAGCGCTGGCACCCGAAGCAATCCTGCGGAGCGGCCAGCTGTGGCAAGAGCCGACGCAGCAGCCGCGCGAGCCCCCGGTTCGCGAAAGGGGCCCTGGGGGCGGCCGGTTCACGCTACTCCCGCGGATTCGATGCTTCGTTTCTCGGCGATGACGACGAGTTGGCGTGTGCTCGGCGGCTCGCGTAGCGTTCCCAGACATCCGCTGCAATTGCTGCAGCGTCCTGCAGGGCCTGCGACAGGGGTCCGGGGATGTCGCCCTGCGCGAGGCCGGCAGAGGCGACGGCGGCGAAGAGTGTTCTGCGCTCGTCATGACTCAGCCCTTCGCGGCACACAGGGTGCGCCAGGACGTCACGTGCGACGTACCCGTCTGCCTGCGTCGTCGCTTCGCATATGAGGCGGCGCAATGCTTCAGCGTGTCGAGCCGCTGGGGAAAGGTCTAGCAAGACCAGTCCCACGCGGGAGCGGAAGACGGCAAGCTCGGGGACCGGGTCCAGGGCCAAAAAGTGCTGCACCATCTTCTCGATCGGCTTGCCCGGGTGCTCGTCGGCTGCCCTGTGGCAGAGCACGGCAAGGGTCGCTGCGACGGAGTGTTCCCATGGCTCCACGAGGGTGCTCTTGTGCAGGAACTTCAGCGCATCGCTCGGCTGTTCGCCGAGGCAGCGGCCGAGCACTTCCACTTGTCGCCCGTCAAAGAGGCGCTGGCCTACACCACGGTGCTGCTTGCTGTGTGACCGTGCACGCTCCCATTCACCTGCTGCGACGAGGGCACGGGTTCCGTCGCCGAGGAGGACAGCCCACAGCCATTGGCACACCTGTTGATGGTCGGCTGCCGACGTCGTGAGATGCCGGAAGGACGTGGTGTGACCGTCGATGACCGCTTCCGTCTGCGATCTGACTGCTCTGTTCAGGGAGTCGAGCAGCTGGTACGCGCCGGTCCCGTCGCCGTCGCGCATGCGTAGACGGGCCAGGTTGACCAGGGGTTCCAGGGCGTACCGGGCCTCCTGCGCGCCCAACGGTTGGGCGCGCAGGAAGACCTCGGCGTGACGCCAGCACAGAGCGCGCGCCAGGTCCGGCATACCGCAGTCGCTGGCGATCAGCGCCGCCTTGTTCTGGGCGACGGTCGCTGAGGTCACCTGGCTGTCGCGCTCGGCGGCGGCTGCGAGATCGGTGATCTCGCGGACCCGTTCAGCGAGGGGCGGGCACGCAGGACGTGGACGGGCAACGAGCGGGAACCGCTTCGCTATCTGGCTGACGTCCACGTCACTGCCACTCGATGACGATGCGGTTCAGCGGGTTGTCGAAGGCGAAGCGGCCAGGCTTCGGTGCGAGCGGGGCTGTGTCGAGCGACTGGATTTCGAACCCGACGTCGAGGGCCCGGAAGTCTTGGTCCCAGAAGCGGATCTGGTCCGCTACGTCTCCGGCGAGGGGTTCGGCGTCGGGGCCGTGGCCGATGACGCCGAACTCGTACAGGGTGGCGCCGTCGGGGGCCTTCTTCTCGTACGGGCGCCGGGTGAGGTAGGTGAGGGTTCCGCCCTCGAAGACCGCGGTCGAGGACGGGTAGGGAGCGGTGACCAGACCCTGCTTGGCAGCCTCGGCCCTGGCGGGCATACGGCTGAGGCCGTTCGGCATGGCGCAGGTGAGCCACAGCTCCAGGTACTCCGCCGACTCTGGGCCCCGGAAGGTGACGCCCGTCCACACCTCGGCGCGCGGCTGGCGGAAGATGTCGCTCAGGGCGTCTGCGTCGACCTTCTGATCCCCGTTGGTGACGAGGGTGACGGTGTTGTCGGGGTCCAGGGGAACGAAGACGCGAGGGTCGTCGGCGATGCCCCGGCGCAACGGCATGAAGGTGTTCATCTGGCTGCCGACGCTGCGCCAGGCTCCGCCCTGGTTCTCGAACGCGATCGAGCGGGAGACGCTGCCGCGCAGGCGCAGCGGGCTGAGGAGCCGTCCGCCAGGGGCGAGCTGGTCGAGCCAGCCGTGCGGCACGCCGTGGGCACCGACGGTGGCCTCGATGCGGTCGTACGGCGCGTTGGGGGCGTGGCCCACGGCTCCGTCTCCGAGGACCACTTCCACGTTGTGGATGCCGGCGGCAGCCAGGCCGCCGCGTGCTCCGTCCACGATGTCCTGATCCACATCGATCGTGGTGACGTGCCCCGTCTCACCGACGAGGTAGCCGAGGAGCCCGGCGTTGAAGCCGGTGCCAGCCCCCAGCTCCAGGACCTTCTGGCCGGGCTCGACGCCGAGTTGTTCCAACATCATGCCGACGATGTCGGGCTGGGAGGCACAGCTGATGGAAGCGCCGGACTCGTCAAACTTCGTGTCCACGGGGGCGTTCCCGTACGCCTTCTCCAGCGGGGCGTTCGGGACGAAAAGGTGGCGGGCCACGGTCCGCATGGCTTCCTCCACACGGGGCGTGCGCACACACCCCTGCTCGACTAGATGGTCGATCAACCGGGAGCGCAGGCGGTCAGCGGAACTGGCTTCGATGGTGTCACTGTTCACGCTGTCGACCGTAGTGTTCGACGCCCCCTCAGCTCGGGCGGACGCGGCGTTGTCGCTCGTACCCATGACTACCTCTTTCGCGAGTGTTGACAAGGTGTGCTGGTCCTCCGCGGAGAGGCCCAGACGGTTGAAGTGGAAGATGCCGTGGTGGGCGATCACAGCCCGCAGCCCTCGTTCCAGGCGGCCCTGGCGGTTGAGGTCTTCGAGCTGCTGGCCGAACCACTCGAACGTGGCTATCCACTTGGCCAGCGGTGCGATTCGGCCCTCCGTGACACTGCGGCTGGTGGTACTGACGTCGAACGTCATCAACCGGTGGACAGCCGCCCGGTGCCGTTGCGGACTCCGGACCTCGTCGCCGGGGCGCTCGGCCGCGATCCTCGCCCACACATCGCCCTGCTCGTACCAGTCGAGACCCGCCGAACGCATCGCCACGCTGAGTAGGAGGACCCCCAGTTCGCGGCGGCCGAGCTGGGGGCCGCTTGCCGCCCGTTGGCGGGCCACCTCGTCCATCAGGTGACGGCTGTCGTAGTGGAACAGGGTGTGCGCGATCTTCATGGCGGCCGGTCCGCCGAAGGCCGTCTCTTCCGGTTCGTAGATGCCCGGCGTCCAGGAGGCGAGGACGCCGGCGTCGACCAGCTCGTCCAGGGCGGCGTCCAGGCCCCTCGCTGAGTCCGGGCCCGCGGGACGGTATCGCAGCCGCCAGCAGGGGTGCTTCCGCAGGAAGGACCACTGAGCCAGTTCCGGCTCCTGGGCGATCAGCACCGGGAGCAGATGCTCGACGGCGGTGGCCTCCGCGTGGCTCCAGTCGGTGAACCGGATGAGGCGTTGCGGCCATTCGTCCGCTGCCATGTTCCCTCTTTTCACAGGCTAGTTGGTAAGGAAGCAGGTGTCCCACCCGGACGCGGACGGCGTCCCGGTGTGGAAGGAGTGCAGGGCGAGTGCGGTGCCTGCGGCACCTTCGAGGAGTCCGATGTCGCCACCACCAGGAGGGGCGATCAGCGAATCCGCCAGGGTGCCGGGCGCGGTGTCGGCGATCGGCTCCAACAGGCGAGGCAGGCACTCAGTGAGGCCGGGAGCGAGGGCGTTCGCGGATGCGAGTTGTGTGATGTGCGCCAGACCCGCGAAGCCGTGACACAGGGAGACGTCCACGGTCGCGCCGAGTTGGCCGGGGTCGGTCATGGCGCGCAGAAGGGCGAACTCGGCGGCTTGTTGGCGCGTCGGATCCTTGAGGGCCAGGGCGGCTAGCTGCTGAGCGCGGGCGAACCCTGCGGTGCCGTAGCACCAGGACGGCCGGGAGGGTCCGGGGCCGGTCGTGCCGGAGCGTAGCTGCTCGCGGGTGATCCAGTACGGCCACCACGGGCCGATGGGGCTGTCCTGCTGCCAGTGGTCGAGCCAGGCCAGGATGCGGGTGATCGCGTCGAGGTGGCCGTCGACAGTGACGCCGCGGCGCGCTGCGAGGGAGAGCACAGCGAGGGGGCCGCTGATGCCGTGGGCGACGCCGTTGTTGGCGTGCCCTTGCGGATACTCCGGAGAGGTCGTGCCGGAGGGGGCGAGGTGGCTCCACCAACCGGGCAGGAGTTCTCCGTCGTGCTTGACCGGCTCGGTCAGCCGGACCAGGTACGCCAGGATCTCCCGGAGGAGGTCGGTGTGGACGTCGCGGTGCAGCAAGAGCCCGCCCATCCCGCTCAGGCCCCGGATCGCGTCGAACTCGGCCAGGGCAGGCATCTCGCAGCGGTCTATGCGCGCGTGGGCGTCAGCGAGCCGTCCTCGGATCGCCGTCGTGACGTACCGGTCGAGGGTGTCCAGGGCGCGGGCGTAGCGTCCAGGGCGGTCGGCGGCGGCGTGCAGGGCGAAGGCGAGTGCTGGCGCCCCGTAGTAGAGGTGGCTGTCCGGGCTGCCGACGGCGGGTTCGGCTGTGGCGCAGGCGAGCCAGTCGTGGGCGCGCTGCCACGGCCCCTGGTCGGTGCGGGCCCGCTCGATGTGCAGTAACGCGACACCGACCGCGCCGTGCGCGAGCGACTGCGGCCACCAGCCTTGGCGGTGATGCAGCCCCCGTACGTCCTGCGGCGCGGCAAGTCGCTCGGCGATCGTATCGGCGGCGGCCCGTGCGCTTTCACGCAGATTCATGGTGATCTCCTCGGTGAGTCCAGGCCATCGCGGCGGCGTGGGCCAGCCGTACGCACATCCGCTCGTCGTCCTTGTCGATGCCGACGGCCCGGATGTGGTGGGCGTGCAGCAGCGAATCGAGAACGAGGTTCGGGTTGATGCCCCCGGACGCGTCCAGCTTCTTCCTGTAGCGGGCCAGGCTCGCGTCGCGCTCGCTCCAGGCGGCAGCGATGGTCGCGCCGCCGGGAACGGTGCGCAGGGCCGCCCAGTCGTCGGTCGGATCGGCCAGACGTACCGCCTGACCGCGCACGGTCCGGTCCAGGGGACGCGGGTCGGTGATCCGGCCATGAGCGATCAGCCATTCCATGCCGGCCGCGGTGCTGCCGGTGAAGGCGGTGGCGAGAGCGACGAAGTTCGCTGCGACGAGAGTCTGAGGATGGGGGTGTGCGCGCTGGGCGAACTGGACAGCCAGGGCTCGGGAGTCGGCGGCGAAGACGTCCTCGGCCAGGCTCATCAGCGCTCCGGCGCCCCACCGGCCAGTCTCCGGATAGGAGGTCGCGAACTGCATGTCGGTGAGGAGACCGGCACGGCGCAGCCCGGCCGCCCAGGAACTCACGCGTTGCGCCGTGACCGTGAAGTCCTGCTCGCTGGGGATCGCGATGCGCAGGCGCAGGTGCCATCGAGGGTCGCGGTAGCGCAAGTACCACCAGGTCGGATGCTGGTCCCACTGACCGAGAAGTGCGGGAAGGCGGTCGGCAAGGATCTCGGGGTGTCGTTCGACGTGCCCGTACAGCTTGACCAGCAGCCAGGGGGCGGTGCCCGGAAGGTGCCCGTGATCGCGGGTGACGAGCTGGTCGATGGTCACGGGCGGGACGGTCGGCCACTGCGGCGGGCGCATGGCCGTCATGGGGGCGATGATCTCGTGGGCCCGTCCGTCGAACCAGCCCCCGCCGGACTCCGCTTCCGTCAGCGCGGCCGACTCGTTGTTGTCCAGGTGGGCGCGCAGCAGCGCGAGGTGCGGGCGTTCGGAGAGGTCCAGGGGCAAGAGCTGGTCCCCTTCTGCCAGCGCGACTTCGTCCGGAACTCGGCGGCGCGTGCGCCACTCGTCGGCCGCCCTGTGCCATTCCTCCCAAGAGGCGCGGCGGTCCGGCAGCTCTGAGCGGTCCAGCCACCACCTGGCCGGAGAGAGGATCGTGCGTCCGTGGCGCACGCGCGGCAGATAGGGCAGGGCGGCGGCGTACGCCCACGGGAAAACGGTCAGGACCGCGGTCTGGGAGCGGCTGATCTCGGTGAGGAAGCGTGCGAGCGGCGGCGTGTGGCCACGCAGGTCGAGGGCGTGCAGAGTCATAGGATCCAGCAGGCACGCGCGGGAGAGGGAGACGAGGTAGAGCCTGCGGCGGTCACATCCCACAGCGAGGTCATCGAGCGTGATGGTGCGCGCGTCCACCGGACGGTGCTCCGCCAGACTGACCACGGCCGGCAGGAGTTCGGCAACGCGAGTGACGTTGGTGTCGCCACGGTCAAGCGGAGCGAAGGAGACCTGGGTGGGCACTGAGCCGGGCGCGTTGACCGGCAAGTCCGCCAGCACGGTCGCCGCGCGGGCCTGATCCTCTGGCGTGAGCAGCCCCAGGCTTCGGCCGATCGTGGTGCCGATCCCGCGCGAGGGCGCGACGCCATGAAGGGTGAAGTCACCCTCTTCCAGAGCAACTTGCGACATGGCGTGGATCTGAAAGCGCAGTTCGGTGTGGGCCGGAACCTGCGGTGTGTCCGGGTCTCCGACCGTCAGCGAGCGGATCAGCCCCTCGTCCAGGCAGATCTCGTCGCGGCCGTCGAGCACAGCCGCCTGAGCGAGGGCGAGCAGCCGCTGTTCACGGGAGGTGAGGACCTCACGCTGTTCAGGTTCCGCGTCGCGGTATCCGGCTGGATACCCGAGGCCGACGTCCGGGTCCACGACGTCCCGGACAGGGACGAGCGAGTTGATGCCGTACCGCTCGAAGAACCGGTTGTGGAAGTCCTTCCACGCCGGAGTGCCGAAGGGGTACGCGGTGAGCCGGGCCAGCACGGTGGCGGCCTCCTCCGCCTCGCGGGCAACCTGCGGGGGCAGAGTGAGAGAGCAGTCCATCCGCAGGTCCAACGTCAGAGGCTGGGCCTTGACAGTGCTCAAGGTCATCATCTTCTGGCGCACCGCGGTGCGCAGGCGCCGACCGTCCGCCGGGGCGAGGACCTGGTTGTGCTGGGTGATGGCGTCGCGGACCGCGCGCAGATCGGCCACGAGGTCCGCGATCGACGGTGCGTCGGCGGCCTCGGCCTGCTCGACCAGGTGGTCGAGGGCGTCGAGGGTGGCGGAGGGCGCGTGCAGGCTGCTGACAAGCGCGCCGCGCTCGACCAGGCTGCTGACGATTCCTTCTACCCGGTCAGGGGGAACGTCGGGGAACTCGGCCTTCACCATTTCCACGGCGGTGTGGACGGGGATGGGTGCGGCGGCGGCTTCCAGGACGATCCGTACGGCGGCGGTGTAGCGGAGGGACACTTCGGCTGCTGCAGGGCTGCCCTCGGAGCGTCGTGAGCGGGGCGGGAAGGGAACGATCAGCCGGTCGCCGCGTACGAAGGCGGTGTTGTTGGCCATCACGCTCAGGTGCCGCAGGAGTTCGGGGCTTGATTCCAGGCGGGCGGTCAGGTCCGCGATCCAGTCGCCGTCGGCGCGTATGACGGCGCGGTGCCACTCGCCCCAGGTCCATCCCGGCCGTGCCCCGAACGAGGCGGGTGCGATGCCGGCGAAGAGGCCGTGGGGGGTGGCTCGGCCGGTCATCCGCAGCACGTACCGCATGACTGACACTACTGCGCGTCGCAGCTGGCGGGTATCGGAGCGGCCCCCGGAGCACAGGGCCTCGATCTGCTGCGCGAACAGGGGGCTGGCCTGCTCGATGGTGTCGGAGATCTCGGGCTGCGACCAGACGTTGCGCAGCCACGCCTCCCACCGCTTTCCTTGGGCCGGGGTGTCGTCAGTGAGGTCAGGCCACGCGGACAGCGCCAGCCTTGAGTAACGGGCAGCGCGCACCAGCGCCGTGTCCACACACCGGTACAGCGATCCGTCCTTCCTGGAATCCATGCGCTCTCCCTCGTGGTGGCGTGTCGGGGCGCCAGCCCGCACGGCGGGATGCCGCGCGAGCTGGCACATCGGCGTGCTCGCGGTCAGGCCACGTTTGTGGCGCAGGACCCGTTGCAGCTCGGCTTGCAGCCGTCGTCCGTCAGGTTGATCACCGTGGCGGAACCGTCGCCGGACTCCAGGACGCTGATGTCCAGCTCGAATGCGTCACCGTCCGCCGTTGCGGCTGGGGGCTGCACCTGGTCCTTGATCGTGTTCGCGTTCATGCGGGTCTCTCCTACTCGTCGTGCGATGGACGGTGCTCAGGCCACGTTGGTGGCGCACGGGCTGGAGCAGGTACTACCGCAGCCGTCGTCGGTGAGGTTGATCACCGTGGCGGAACCGTCGCCCGACTCCAGGACGCTGATGTCGAGGTCGAACTCGTCGTTCTCCATGTGCTGTTTCCTCCGTAGTCGTGCGCGACTCCGATCGAGCCGCGGGGGACGTGCCGCGTAGGCGGCGCCGACATGACATGGGCGCCGTGCCGGTGGTCTGGTGCGGTCAAGAGCTGCTGGAGATGCAGGCGCTGCCGCCGCACGTCGAACCGCAGCCACCGTCGGAGGCGGTACTCGCCCGGACGGTGCCACCCGACTCGATGACGCTGATGTCGAGGTCGAATGGGTCCGGCGCGGCAGAGGCCGATGCGGTCCTCGCGCGCTGGTCGCTCCCCCTGGGAGTCATGGGAATCCTCCTGATCGGTATGTGGAGTTGTTCGATTCGGGGTGTTGTGATGCGATCGGTTCTGCCCGCCAGCGGCAGCTGTGCGGCTGCGCCGGTCGAGACCTCCTCGGCCACCTCTCCAGACGTTGAAGCTGCTGTCCGGCAGAGGAGTTGGGGACGGACACGGAGTCCGAAAGGCCAGCTGGTGGATGACTGCGGGGGCCGCTTGTTCACGCTGCCCCCGCGAGTACGACGGTCTGGGCCTGATCGGCAGAACTATCGGGCGTGTACCGGTCGCGCACGTACGTCAGAGCGACGGCGAGCGGCGGCAGATCGACCGCGGTCCGGCGTGTTGCCGACTGCGCGGCTCGGGCGATGAGTTCGCGGGCGAGGTCCGGCTGCTGCGGTTCGGCGGCAGTCATGCGAGGCTCCGGCTGTCTGCGGCGGGCTGTGGCTCGTGGACCCGACAGCCGATGAGCGCGCCCAGTCCAGAGCGCTGCTCGGCGATGAGTTCGAGGTGAGCGACGTGTTCCTCGTGCTGTCCGGTGCCCGATCCCCGTACGTCCCAGCCCATGTTGGTGAGCCGTCGGAGGAAGGGGGCGATCGCATCAACGCCGTGATTAGGACCGGCCAGGGCCTCGGCGCGTACGAGCGGCAGGCCGAGCCGGGCGGCGAAGTCGGAGGCCCACAGTGTGATCAGCTGGACAGTGTCGTCGGAGCGGCCGGGCAGGGTGTGGAGGCAGCTCAGGAAGAGGCACAGTCCCTGCCCCCATCCGAGGTCGGGTGCGCGCTGCGGGATCATGCAGGCCAGCAGCACCCCGTCCTCGAAGAGTCCGGCCGGCTCCGCCTTCGGGTCGCGGAACAGGGCCGGGACATCGGTTCGGGCGGGTACCGGCAGCCTGCACATGGTGAGCCAGTGCTGACGGTCCTGGACGAGTGCGACGGCCTCGTCTCGCTCGGCGTCCGTGCCCAGAGTCCGCATCTCGTACACGGTTGCTGTCACGCGCTCGTGCAGGGGCGCGGGGGAAGGTTCGGTGACCGGCGCGTCGGGAGACGTGTTCACTGCACCGCTCCGCTCTCCACCGTGCTGGTCGGATTGGCGCCCAGCAGGCCCCACGCGTGGGCCAGGACGACGAGCTGGGTGACGTCTGCGGCGCCCGTCGCGTCGAGCAGTTTGTTGAGCGAGGACTGGAGATCGGCGGGGGCGATTTTGGCGGCGAGGGCGATGTCGCGGGGGGTGCTGTGCTCAGCGACTGCCTTCAGCAGCAGTTGCTTGTCCACGTTGAGCTCCGGCGTTGACCGTGATGCCGTGGGCGGGTTGACCTGCCCAGCCGCCAACAGGAAGTGCATGAACACCTGGGGCTTACAGCGGGGCGGGCAATGGACGCTCACTCGGATGTCGCGGATGTACTGACGGACCGTGTGGGGCGACAGTCCTGTCCTCGGGGCTATTTCTTGGGTGGCGAGACCGTTCACGAGAAGCTGGGCGACGCGCTGGTGGGTTGGCTTCAGCGGTGTGATCGGTGCGCTGGTCGTCATGGACGGGGTCACGGCTGTCTCTTTCTCGGCTGGGTTGACGGTCGTGGGGAGGGGTGCCGCTGATCTGCGCGGGGGACGGGGCCGGCGACACGCGGACCCGTGTGCGGCGGCCGTGGTTCACGGGGTTCATGCGGCGGTGGGATCGGGTTGTGCCCAGGTGGCTTCGGCGGCGAGGCGTTCGGACCACTGAATCTGGTCTTCGTCGAAGGCGGCGTCGGCGAGTCGTATTCGCTGGACTTCGCCGGTCCCGGCCGGTGGATAGGTGTGCTGGATGTCGCGCCACAGGCGCTGCAGGACGTATTCGCGGTCGAGTCCCTGGGCGCCGTGCAGCTCCATGGCGTCTTGTGTGGACTGCATGGCCCATTGATGGCCCAGGTACTTCGCGTTGATCAGGTCGGCGTCGCAGGACAGGCCCTGGTCGAGGAGGTGCACGGACTGGTAGGCGAGGATGCGTCCGGCGCGCAGGCGGGCCTCCATGTCTCCGATGCGGTCTCGCAGGACCGGCAGATCGGACAGGGTGCTCTGGTAGCGGGGACGTGCCTGGAGGCGAGCGGTCGTGGTGGCGACGACTGCCTCGTGGATGCCGAGGCTGACGGCGGCCATGTTGGGTCGGCCGTACAGGATGCTGCTGCTCTGGGCCACGCTCAGCCCCTCACCGATCTTTCCGACCACGTTCTCGACGGGGATGCGGACGTGGTCGAGGTCGAGGCGGCCGGCGGAGAATCCGTGCAGGCCCAGGCCGGGGTGGTGGTCGGCGATGGAGAGCCCGTGGCGGTCGGATTCGATCATGAACGCGGTCAGCGCCTGGGAGGTGCGCACGCCCGCCTCGGCGGTCCGGGCGAGTACGAGGTGGGCTCCCGCGAGGTGACTGTTGCCGATGTGGGCCTTGCTGCCGGTGATCACCCAGTGGTTGCCGGTGCGCTCGGCGGTGGTCTCGATGCCGCCGATGTGCCCGCCGGCCGTCGGTTCGGTCACCGCGATCGACAAGAGCTGCGAGCCGTCCGCCACCCTCGGCAGCCATCGGCGTTTCTGCTCGTGGTTGGCGAAGTGCAAGAGTGCGCCGACGGGGATCAGGGTGGCCTGCAAGATGGCCGCGGCAGCCGCCGAGACGCAGCTGATGCGGTGGATCAGGACCGTCTTGGCCACATGGCCAGCGCCCAGTCCGCCGAAGGCGGCCGGGACGGTGGCGGCGAACCAGCCCCGGGCGGCCATCAGATCGGCGACCTTGCGCTCCACCTTGCCCGGAGTGGCTTCCATCCGTACGGCGCGCCGTGCGATGTGCTGGGCCGCGAAGGCGTCCGCTTCGTCCCACAGCAGATCGTGGCGGGCAGTGAGGTAGGGGCGCAGCGCCGGAGGTGGTGTGGCGGGCATGGTCGTCTCCCTCTCGCTGGGTGAAATTCGCGCGGTGGAGCGGCCGGGGATCGGCTCCCGGATGGGGGGCAACGGGCCTAGCGGACGGGCACGTGGGCGATGTGGTCCATCACCTGGGCGCCGGTGCTGATGACGATGTCCCTCAACCGTCGGGCCTCGCCCAGGGGCCGCTTCTCGGGGTCGATGACGCACACCGTGCCCAGCACGGTGCCGCTGTCGTGGATGAGTGGTGCGCCGAAGTAGGAGCGGATCCCGACCGCGTCGACCACGTGGTTGCCGCTGAAGCGCGGGCTGGCGTGCACGTCGTGCAGCGGAAGAGCCTTCTTGCGGGCCACGACGTCCGGGCACCAGCCGTGGTCGTGGTTCATGGTGCGGCCGACGACGACGTACCCGCTGTCCGTCGGCGGCTGGTGCAGTCCGACGAAGGTCTGTTTCTCCAGGAACAGATTGACGAACCCGTACAGGAATCCGGCCTTGTCGGCCATGCCACGGGCCAGTTCGTCGAAGTCTTGGCTGGCAGCGGTGGACACCCCCAGGCGCTTCAGCAGCTCGTAGCGCTGCGCCAGTTCGCTCGCCTCTTGGACCTGCGTGGCGGTGACGGCGGCACCGGCCGGGATGGACCGCCCTTGGGCGCCGTTACGCATGCCGCGCTGCGGCAAGGACAGCGGGGGCGGGGTGGCCTGCGCCATGAGGTGGGGGTCGTTGGACTGAAATGACATCAGGCGTCCTGGAGGGTGGTGGTGGATGCGGGGTGAACGGGATTTGCCGGTGCGTTCTGCACGGCGTGGCCGACGAGGGTCAGCAGGACGCCGGCGACGTGGCTCGGATTGCGGGCGTCCCACGAAGTCGCCCTCGCTCCCACCGCCCACTGGGGCGAAACGTCGGTGACCACCGGTACTGAGGTGGGCAGGTCGAGGGCGGCGCGGACCTGTTCGGGCTGGTAGCGGTGGGCTCCGTCGAAGTGGTTCACGGCGACGACGAAGGGCAGGCCGATGTGTTCGAAGAAGCTGACGGGGGTGAAACTGCTTTCCAGGCGTCGGGTGTCGACCAAGACGATGGCGCCGACGGCTCCGCGGGAGAGGTCGTACCAGAGGTCGACGAACCGTTCCTGGCCGGGCGTGCCGAACAGGAACAGCTCCAGAGGTACGGGCGCGTCGGGCAGGCTGAGGCGGCCGAAGTCGAAGGCGACCGTGGTGGTCTGCTTCGCCTCGATGCCCTCCAGGCTGTCCACGTCCGTGCTCGCCTCGGTCAGGTACTCCTCGGTGCTCAGCGGCGTGATCTCGCTGACGGCGCCCACGGCGGTGGTCTTGCCGGCGCCGAAGCCCCCGGCGATCACGATCTTCAGCACGGCCGGTGCACCAGCGTGTGAGTGCGACGAAGTCTGCTGGCCCGCAAGCGGGTCATCCGGCCTGGCGGTAGGGGATGGCATCGGGGAACTTCCTTTTCAGGCCGACCGAGAGGGCCGTCAGTAGGTCGGTGGTGGGATATTCCTCCGCGTCTGCGTCGGAGGCTGCGTAGGTAGTGGCGAGAGAGATGACCAGGGCCTGGGCGTCCAGGAGGTCCGAGACGAGGATCTTGACGGCGGTGACGGGGCGGCCCAGCCGTCCAGCCAGTTCGGTCACCGACCGCCGGTGCTCCCGGCACAGGGCGAGGATCTCTTCGCATTCCTCGGCCTGTGCCGGGCCGGGCCGTCCGGGGCCGACGTCCAGCACGGTGTCCAGGCCCAGCAGGTGCCGCGGTCTGGTGCGCCCGCGCGTCAGCGTGTAGGTCCGCACGAACGTCGAGTCCTCGGCTGCACCGCAGTTGGTGCTCACCGGATCTCATCGCCTGTGCCGACGCGGACGGGGATCTGCATGTAGGGGGCGAACTTCTGCACCAAGCGCCCCATCTCGAAGCCGACGGGGCCTGCGTCGGCGTCCGGCACAGTGATAACGGCGAGGACGGTGTCCACTTCACTGCGTTCGTTGCCGGGGTGGTCTTCGAAGGCCGCGCTGCGACCGGAGCTCTGGACGAAGAACAGGCAGTCGTCGCGCTCGATGATGACTTGCCTGGCCGGCCGCTTCTGGTGGCTGGGGCCGGTCGTGTTCGACGCGAGGGAGGCCACTCCGCTGAGGGATGCCGAGAGTTCGTCCGCCCAGTCCTTGTCGACTTCGCTGTCCAGCAGCCGCAGTCCGTCCCGCGACAGCAGGACGGCGTGCGTGACGCCCGGAACGTCGGCGGCGAAGTGGCGCAGGAGCCAGGCCATGCCCTCCCGCTGATGCCTCGCCGTCGCCTCGGATGCGGGTGCGACGCCGGTCGTCACGTGGTTCATCTCAGGGTGGGTGTTCATGAGGTTCGCTCCAGAAGGGGGAAGGGCCGGCGGACGTGTCCGGGCCACCGGGAACGCGGAGGAAGCGGGTGGTGGTCAGGTCCTGGGCTGCTCTGCCGAAGTGGGAGGAGGACCGGCGGCCCCGCCGGTCGCGATGCCCGTGCGGAAGGCGGCTGCGAGCCCTGGCGTCGGCGCGGTCGCAGGGGATTGCTCCCTTTCACGTGGTGGAGGGAACGCACTGGCCTGCCGCGTACGCCGGGGAAGGTCGGGCGCGGGCCCTGCGTGCCCCGCCTCGTCAGTCCTCGGCGCGTCCATGGTGATCGGGGGCTGGACTTGCCCTGGCGAGGGGCCGGCCATTGCTGCTGCAGCAGCCTGCCGTGGCGGGGACGTGGAGAGGCGTACCTCCCGGCAACCAGCTCCCGCGCCACCGACGGGAGGAATCGCTACGAGGAGCCGTGCCGGAATGACAACCAGAGCCGTGGTGCCTCCCGTCACATTCTCCTGCAGGAGAACGGACAGCCCGTGCGACTGGGCAATCTTCGCAGCAACCAGCAAGCCGAGCTGTCCCGCTCGCACCTGACCGCTGACGTCGACCTCGTCGGGCGCCTTGAGTAGACGGTTCATCTGTCCGCGCGTTTGCGGGTCCATGGGGATGGCTCGGTCCTCGACCTCGATCGCCAGGCCGTTCGGTACCTGCTGGGCTCGCACGGTCACCCTCGTCGCCGGATCGGAGCACTCGCAGGCGTTCTCGATCAGCTCGGCCAACAGGTGCGTCAGGTCCGGACCCACATGTCCTGGAAGGCCCAGCTCAGCACCCACGGAACCAGCAGCGACCACCACGCGTGGGTACTGCACCACCTCGGAAATCGCACCGCGCAGCGTGGTCGTGACGGGAACCGGCCGACGCGCGCTGCGCAGGGACTGCCCGCCCAGCACCGCCGTGCTCTCCACCTGACGACGCATCCGTGTCACGAGGTGGTCGATCTCGAAGATGGTCGCCAACAGCTCCGGGTCGTCGGTCAGCATCTCCAGCCGGCTCAATGCGTCCAGCGCTTTCCCGACCAGGGCATGCTCCCGCATGGCCAAGCGGCGCAGCACTTCCAGAAGGACGACGGACTGGGACTCGTCGTGCACGCGTATCAGCGACGCGACGGCCTGCACCTGGAGCGCGCTCAACGCCTTCTCGATCTCTGCGGTCGCGCTGGACGGCTGCGGCATCTGCCTGTCCGGCAACGTAGGCCTTGCCCCTCGGGACAATTCGTCTGCCGACCACTGCACGGACTTCTCGACTGCCGCCACAACCGCCGCGACCGCTGTCAGCTCCGCTGCCCGTCGTTCCTCTACAGCCGCCCGCACCGCCTGCCCGGCACTAGCGGCCGTGCGCGCTCCACGGGCTGCTACCAGCGCTACGCCGGCCAGCCCGCAGACCAGTCCGACCAAGAGCCAGACGAGAGCCACCGCAGCCATCGACCAGACGGCGAAGGCGGCACCCAGCAGGGCCGCAAGGAGCAGCAGAGGCAGCACTACGGCACGACGGGCGCAGTCCACCGTGAAGGCATCGGTCCGCGGGGGCTGCCGTCGGCGGTGGTCGGTCGCCGTCGGCCGTGTCGGGAACGCGCTGTCAGACATGGGAATCCTCGGCAGTGGGGAAGAGCGGCTGGGCATACTGCGGCTCGGTCGTCACCTGGGCGGTGGAGGTCGGTTCTGTGACAGTCACGTGGCGCTTCCACCTGGCGCGGCCGGAGGACGTCCAGCTGCACGCGCGTAGCCCTCGCGGCGACCAGAGGTGGCCAGCGATCGGGACGTTCGGCCACCGGAACCACCGGCGGCCCAATCAACTGGCGACCAGTTACCCGCGGTTGCTGAAAGTGGAGAGCCGGGATCTTTTGGTAACGGATCTTGACGCCGTCGACGGGACGCCCGTCATCGACTTGGCGCCGTACTTCGAAGAGATGGGACCTCAAGGCGACATCCGTCAGCCAGCTTGGCCGGGTGCGATGCTTGGCACGTACTGGCTGAATGCTTCGCAGCATCCCTAGCTCGGCATCTCGTAGTGCTTCAACGGTCGCAGGCGCGTGCCTGAGGGCCTGCCCGATGGATGCTCCGAAATGCGTGACGGGGCGGCATTTCCAGGACCAGAGATGTTGAGGCGCGGCTCCGACCATCAGAGTGCCCCCTGTGCCAGGAGAGGACGAGAGGGCGGAATGAGCGTGCCGTTGGGCAGCAACTCACCGGTGTCCTCGAAGAGCAGCACTCCGTTGCACAGCAAGCTCCAGCCCTGCTCCGGGTGGTGCGCGATTGTCCGCGCGGCCTCCTGGTCGGCCGCGTAGGCCGTGGGACACGGCGGGAAGTGCCGGCACATGTTTGGTCCTTTCGAATCTGAGAGGGGCGCGGGAAGTCGGGGCTAGGTGCGGCGAAGGATGTTGACCCACACGTCCTTGCCGTGCGCTGTCGATGAGCAGCCGTATCCGGCGGTGATCCGCTTGATCAGCGCCAGGCCGCGACCGCCCTCGTCACTGTCGCCCGCGCAAATGACGGCTGGATGCCGGGGGTGAGGGTCGCTGACGCAGAGGAATACGCCGTCAGGGGTTCGGGTGAGGACGACTCTCACAGGGACTGAGGGCTCACCCTCGTTGCGGGCGTGCTGGAAGGCGTTCGTCAACAGCTCGGAGGTGGTGAGCGCGACCTCCCACTGGAGTTCGGCCAGACCCCACAAGCTCAAGCTCGCACTGACGAGGTCACGCACGCCCGACACGACAGCAGGAGTCAGGGTGAGGTCGATCTCGCATGTTCCGGTGCGTGTTCGGATGGTTGCAGTGGTGCCTTCCTCGGCGGCCTGTTGAGTCTCCATCGGGTCTGCCTTCACGCGGAGTCCCTCATTCGACGAAATCCCTCCAACGGGCGCCGGGTGCGGTGTGTACTGAGGTGGCGGCCGTCAGCGACCATTGAGCCAGGCCGACAGGAACCCGTGCAGATCCTGATTCGGAAGCCTCGATCTTCCGTTTCGCGAGCGAGGAAAAGCCCATGCCAAGACCCGAGAAGCAGTTGACGCCGGATGCGTCTCCGCGCGACTGGTTCGGCCATGAAGTGCGTACCGGGCGTAAGAAGCGCGGCCCGCTCACACACGCTGAGTTAGCCTTCCAGGTGCAGGTCAGCGGCTCTCTGATCGAGAAGATCGAGAAGGGGACTGCCGCCTGCTCTAGAGACTTAGCCGAGCGCTTGGACGAGGTCTTGGATACCGGCGGAGTCCTTTCGAGGGCGTGGGGCATGGTGTTCCGGCAAACGGAAAAACCTCGTCCCGAAACGGAAAGTGCACCCCATGGCAGGGCGGAGGCGTCGGTTCAGGTCCGCGGAGGCCCCATCCTGGGAAGAGGTAGTACAAGACCTCCAAGTGGGAGCCCTGCCTCTGTGGACCGTCGTGCCTTCCTCGCCACGAGCGGCCTTGCCGCCATCACCCCCATAGATCTCGTCCACCTCGTGACTCCAAGGGCTCTGCCGGAGATTCCGACTCAGATCCGCCCACGCGAAATTGGGCAGTTGAAGTCGCTGGCCGACGTCATCCACCGTCAGGACAACGAATACGGAGGCGGTGGCGCGGTACGAGAACTGGCCCGCGGCGCCATCATGTGGGGCGCCTCCCTGCTGCATGTTCCCTGCCCCGAGCCCTTGCGCCCCGAACTCCTCGCGTCCATTGCTCGGTTGGGGATTGTTGTCGGCGCCTCGCAATTCGATGCGTACGCTCACGACGATGCCCGAGTCAGCTTCCGGCTCGCCGCCGAGTGCGCGGAAGAAGCCGGGGAGTGGCACCTACGCGCCAAGACATACTCATTCATGGCCCGGCACGAAATCTGGGTCGGCGACCCAGACACTGGCCTCACCCATGCTGAGAAGGGCCTGGTGCGCTCGGACCGGCTGACCGCCACCGAGCGCGCCATGCTCCATACGGCCCGGGCTCGGGCCTTCGGCAAGATGCGCGACGTGGCCAGCACCCTGCGTGCGGTCGGAGAAGCAGACGCCGCCTTCGAACAGTCTGACCCAGCGAAGGATCCGACGTGGATGGCGTACTACGACCATGCCCAGCACCACGGCGATACCGCGCACGCCCTCTTCGATCTCGCTGTCCACGCGGACCAGGACCCCGGGCAAGCGGCTCGCCGCTTTGAGATCGCAGTGAAGGGCCACGGCAGCACCTTCGCCCGCTCGCGCGCCATTTCCGAGACGAAGCTCGCTTCACTAGTCATGGTTAAGGGCGATGACCCGCGGCACGCGGTCGTGCTGGGCCATCGAGCGTTGGACGACGCGGGCAAGCTGACCTCGTGCCGGGCCGCCGACGATCTGCGGGAGCTCGCCCGGTTCGCGGGGCGACACCGGAAGCTCTCCGAGGCTAACGACCTACGCGAGCGCATCGCGGCTACGGTTCAGACGTGATCCCATCAACCACGGCTACCCACGCCATACTTCAGGTGGCCTGCCTGGCCGTCGGCCTCGACTCGACCGGTGCTGAGCCGATAAGAATCGCCGAGAACGCCCTTTGGCGGCTGCCCGGGGGAGTGGTGGTGCGAATCGCTAAGCCTGGCCAGTACGCCGCCGCAGAGCGCGAGGTCCAGGTCGCCCGCTGGCTGGCAGAACAATACGTGCCTGCCGTACGTGTACTTGAACTGCACCAGCCGGTAGCTGCTCACGGCCATCCGGTGACGTTCTGGCAGGAGCTGCCCCCACACGAGAACGGGACCGTCGCCGACGTCGTCGCGCTCATCAAACAACTGCACGCTCTGCCCAAGCCTGACCTGCCGCTCGGTGAGCTGGACCCGTTTGTCCGCCTGGTCGAGCGCATCGACGCAGCGAGCACGATTTCCGACGACGACCGGGAGTGGATGCAAGGTCGGCTCGAAGAGCTCAAGGGCCAGTGGAATTCGAAGCCGAATGGCTTGCCCGAGTGTGTGGTCCACGGGGATGCCTGGGTCGGCAACGTGGCACGCACGGAGGCTGGCCCGCTATTGCTGGACTTCGAGCGCGCTTCGTTCGGTCCACCGGAATGGGATCTCGTATCGACCGCGGTAAAACTCACCACGACAGGGGCAGTGTCGGCCGAGGAGTACGCCGCGTTCTGCGATACCTACGGAGTCGACGTCACAGAGTGGGGGGGATACGAACTCCTCTCGGCTACACGTCAGTTGCGTATGGCGACGTACGCCGCACAGCATGCCGCCAACCACCCGGAGTGGCGGCGCGAGGCGCAGCATCGCATCGACTGCCTGCGGGGCCGGTTCGGGGCACCGCCATGGCGTTGGAAGGGAATCATGTAGCCCGCGGGCAAGGCCAATAGCGGCTGCTGACGTTATAGATGCACGACCAGATTGGCGAGGAGGATGCGTTGCCAACCCCGTTCCGTGGCCTGATTCTCGACTTCGGCGGTGTGCTCACCACCCGTATGAGGCTGAATGGGCAGGCGTTCGAGAGATCAGAGGGCCTGAAGCCTGGCGAGTACTTTGCGGCCCTCAACACAAATCCTGAAGGCATAGCCGTCTACGCAGCACTGGAGGTGGGGGAGGCCACGCAGGAGGACTGGAACGGTGTCATTGGCGGCATCCTCGGAATCGACCCCAGCAACTTGATGCAGCGCGCACTCGCCAACCTTCACCCTGAGCCGGAGATCGTCGCCGCGGCGAGGAGAGCCCGCGAGGCCGGGGTCAAAGTCGCGATGTTGAGCAACAGCTTCGGAATCGAGCCGTACAACCCATACGCAGACAAGGGCATGTGGACCGACTTCTTCGACGCGGTGATCCTCTCGGAGCTCGAAGGCGTGCGGAAGCCGTCCCCAGTCATCTATGAGCGAGCTCTTGACGCCTTGAAACTGACCGGCCCAGAGTGCGTGTTCGTGGACGACCACAAGGACAACTTGCTGCCGGCCGACGCCCTGGGTATTCGGACCGTGCACCACACCACGGATCCGACCATCACTGCTGCCCTGTTGGAGTCGCTCCTGCTCGACACGACACCAGCCTGATCCAACGGAGACTTCACGGCCCGGGGGTCCAGGCCGGCCGGATCTGCGGGCGAGCGCCTCGGTAGAGAATTGCCCGCCTCTGGAGTGGTGGTCCTCGGGGGCCTAGCCTCGGCCCTTCTGCGCGGCGGCGGCGTAGATCGTGGGGTCTACGTCGCGCGCCAGTTCGCCGCCGCGGCGGAGTCAAAGCCCAACACACTGGGGCGTGGGCGGGCGCACAGTATCGCTACCCGTCTCCCCGACGCGGACCGCGACCTCGCTGGCCGTTTGCTGACGTTCGCGTCGTGAGCCATCGCGGCATGCAAGCTCGGTGGCGGTGAGACGCCGGGTAGTGGGGCCCTACTGCGGGTGAGTCTCCTCGACCACCCAGGACAGGTACGCCTCCGACCCTCCGGTCACGGGCAGCGTGATCCACTGGGGGACGTCATACGGATGCCTTTCGTGCAGCCATGCCTCAAGTGCCGGGAGACGGTCCGTCGTAGTCATGTAAGAGATCCGCCACTCTTGCGCCGTCTCGACCTCCCCCTTCCACCAGTAGAAGGCGGTGATCGGCGCATCGATGTGAACGCCCGCTGCCAGTTTGCTCTCGACCGCTCCCCGGGCCAGCGCCTTCGCCTGGTCCTCGTCGTCGCTGGTCGTCTGGGCGATCACAATCTCGTGGGCCATGTAATTGCCTCTCCAGCTCGGGTACCGCGACCCTATCCAGACGTCCAGCGCTTGCCGACAGCCGGTCGCCACCCGTCAAGATGGACCGGTCTGTATCAGTCAGCCAGTGCTCACCTTCCAGGTTGACGCGTCGCTTTCGGCAGTTCCGGACGGTCCTCTGGACGACGGGACACGGGCAGCGACTCATGAGGAATGTGTCGGCATGTCTTGTATCCCAGCGGCTCCGTGACAAAGGGTTCCACGCAGTTGTCGGCATGCATTCGCCGACGGCAGACAAGGAAGAACCTCAAAGGACTGGAAACCTCCGCCGGGAGCATGTCAACGTACAACGACCGGGAAACACCAGGTCAGAAGCGCGGCTCACGTCGGCTGCCTGATGGCTTGGTCCCTATCGAGGAGGTTTGTCTGTCGGGTTCCGCTATTCGTTCCGCCTGCTTCCCTTCCCCCCAACCCCTTTCGCGCAGGGCATTCTGAGCGCCTGGTCCGGTCGCGGCCGGTGGCTACGGTGCTGTGTCCACTGGGATGGGTGTTTGCGTGGTCGCGGCCGGGCTGTTCGGCGAGGTGCAAATTCAATGCAGCCATCACCGCGACCGGGCATCGCGTTGCGGGTCTGGGACTCTGCAAGTGCCCATGCCGTTAGGGCTCTTGGGTGTGTCGTAGCGCGAGCTCCTGACCGACTCGCCGACGAGGGTCTGCTAGTAGTCGTCACGGACGGCGCGATCCCCGCCCTGCGCTCATACCGGTTGGCTTCCTAACGGAAGGCAACGCGAGAGCAGCCGGGCTCTGGGCGATGCGGCTCGCAACATAGACCAGGATCGCCGGTTAGCCAAACCGGCGATCGTCGCGACCATTGAGGAGTTCGCAGCGGCTGCACTTGGCGGTGGAGACGTGCGGATGCGGTGAACTTCCATGCCGACGCTCAACTGAGTCAGCTCTGTTGTGCCGCCCAGCGTCTGGCGACTCGTTCAAATCTCCAGGGGAAAAATGGCTCGCCCTCCTGCTCTCAAACTCGCCGAGGTCCTGACGGAAATCCGAATGAGCCCCTCAGCGTTCTACCGCCTGCGCGCTCGCGGTCAAGCGCCCCGAATGATCAAACTTCCGAATGGTGAACTCCGCTGCCGCCGCGTCGATCTAGACGCGTGGTGGGAAGCGTGTGAGAGGGATACGCCCGAATGGCGATGAGTTACAGAGTTCGATTTTGGGACACGCGCGAGCGACCCGATCGTCGGAAGGGGTTCGAGGTTCGATGGACGGTCGATGGGCGGGAGAAATCCGAGTCCTTTCTCACGAAGGGGCTTGCGGAGAGCCGCCGTTCCCAACTCGTGACTGCCGCGCGTAACGGCGAGCCGTTCGACACAAGGACGGGCCTGCCGGCCTCCGAGCTTCGGGCCCTGAAACAACGCACCACCTGGTACGACCTGGCGCGCGAGTACATCGAGCAGCGTTGGGACCGTACGCCGGGGAACACACGTCGAACGCTTGCCGATGCTCTCGCGACCATCACTCCAGCCTTCGTCGAGCCAGAGCACATATCCCGGGCGCCTCGTGAACTGCGAAGGGCACTGTATTCATGGGCTTTCAACAAAAAAGCCTGGAGGGAGGATCCGCCTGATGAGTGGCAGGCGGCCCTGGATTGGCTGCAGCGCCATTCGCTGTCTGTGAGCGAATTGACGGAGCCCGATGTGCTGCGCCGGGGACTCGACGCTCTGTGCCGCAAGGTCGATGGGGCAACCGCCGCAGCGACGACCGCGAAGCGAAAGAAAGCTGCCGTCAATGAGGTGTTCGGGGTCGCAGTGGAAAGAGGGTACTTCACCCAGAATCCGATGAGCGGCCTTCGCTGGTCCGCACCCGAAGTTGCCGACGAAGTTGATCCGGACTGCGTGCCCAATCCGGTGCAGGTGGGTCGCCTGCTTGCAGGCGTCAGGGCGCTGCCCGGTCGAGGCCCACACCTGTACGCCTTTTTCGGTTGCATGTACTACGCCGCGATGCGCCCTGCTGAGGCTATTCACTTGCAGAAGTCCCAGTGCCGACTGCCGGCGACTGGGTGGGGGCTCCTCAACCTGAAGGGCGGGGTCGTAACGGCGGGGAAGGAGTGGACGAACAACGGTGCCGTTCACGAGGTTCACTCACTGAAGCGACGGGCGGCGAAGGCGACGAGGCCCGTGCCTATCCCGCCTGTGCTGGTCCGCATGCTGCGCGAGCACATAAAGAGTTTCGGTGTCGCACCCGATGGGCGTCTGTTCCGCAATGGCGCGGGAAACTACATTGATACCTCTGCGTACAACATCACATGGGGGCGAGCGCGCGAGGCGACATTGACTCTCGATGAACTCGCCCTTGAGCTGGCGAAACGCCCCTACGATCTACGCCACGCAGGGATCTCATTCTGGCTTGCCTCCGGTGTCGACCCAGCGGAGTGTGCGCGCCGCGCCGGGCAGAGCATCCAGGTCCTCTTTCGCTACTACGCCAAGTTTCTGGCCGAGGCGCGGAACCACGCCAACAGCCTGATCGAGGAGTCGATGCGAAGGTGGGAGGGGCAGGACCGCAGTGCAGAGGACACATGAGCCGGGCCTTGGCCCGGAAATGCCCCGGAACAGCTGGTCAGAGGTGGGATAGCAGTGGGAGATATCGGGAGTTACCTCGCGATCCACCCAACGGCGTAAGGTGCGCTCAGGGAGGGCGCCTGACAGGTGAAACACCTGTTCAGGCGCCCTTTTCTAATGCCTAGAAGAACCCCAGCTTCTTCGGCGAGTACGACACCAGAAGGTTCTTCGTCTGCTGGTAGTGCTCCAGCATCATCTTGTGCGTCTCGCGTCCGATCCCGGACTGCTTGTAGCCGCCGAAGGCCGCGTGTGCGGGATACGCGTGGTAGCAGTTCGTCCAGACTCGGCCCGCCTGGATCGCCCGGCCCGCTCGGTATGCGGTGTTCATGTCTCGTGTCCACACTCCGGCGCCCAGGCCGTACAGCGTGTCGTTGGCCGTCTTGATGGCGTCGTCGAAGTCGCTGAACGACGCGACCGAGACGACCGGGCCGAAGATCTCCTCCTGGAAGATCCGCATGCGGTTGTCGCCCTCGAAGATCGTCGGCTGGACGTAGTAGCCACCGGCCAACTCTCCGTCGTACGTGATGCGCTGGCCGCCCGTCAGGACCTTGGCGCCCTCCTGCTGGCCGATGTCCAGGTAGGAGAGGATCTTCTCCAGCTGGTCGTTGGAGGCTTGGGCGCCGATCATCGTGTCGGTGTCCAGCGGGTGGCCCGGCACGATCTGCTCCGTGCGGGCGACCGCGGCCTCCATGAACTCGCCGTAGTGACCTCGCTGGACGAGGGCACGCGACGGGCAGGTACAGACCTCGCCGTTGTTGAGGGCGAACATGGTGAAGCCCTCGAGCGCCTTGTCACGGAAGTCGTCGTCGGCGGCCCACACGTCGTCGAAGAAGATGTTCGGCGACTTCCCGCCCAGCTCCAGCGTCACCGGCTTGATGTTCTCCGAGGCGTACTGCATGATCAGCCGCCCCGTCGTGGTCTCACCGGTGAAGGCGACTTTTGCGACACGCGGACTGGAGGCCAGGGGCTTGCCGGCTTCGACGCCGAAGCCGTTGAGGATGTTGACGACACCCGGCGGCAGCAGGTCGGCCACCAGGCTCATCCAGTAGTGGATGGAGGCCGGGGTCTGCTCGGCGGGCTTGAGGACGACCGCGTTGCCCGCCGCCAGAGCCGGCGCGAGCTTCCACGTAGCCATCAGAATGGGGAAGTTCCACGGGATGATCTGCGCGACGACGCCGAGCGGCTCGTGGAAGTGGTACGCGATGGTGTCCTCGTCCACTTCGCTCAGCGACCCCTCCTGCGCGCGAAGAACACCCGCGAAGTAGCGGAAGTGGTCGATGGCGAGCGGGATGTCGGCGGCCAGTGTCTCGCGGACCGGCTTGCCGTTCTCCCAGCTCTCGGCCACCGCGAGCTGCTCGAGATTCGCCTCCATGCGGTCGGCGATCTTCCGCAGGACGTCCGCGCGCTCGGTCGGGGAGGTGCGGCCCCAGGCGGGCGCGGCGGCGTGCGCCGCGTCCAAGGCGCGCTCCACGTCCTCGGCTGTACCGCGGGCGATCTCGGTGAAGGGCTGCCCGTTGACCGGGCTCGGGTTCTCGAAGTACTGGCCGCGGGCGGGCGGGACGTACTCGCCGCCGATGAAGTGGTCGTAGCGGGCCTGGTAGGAGACAACTGCACCGTCGGTGCCGGGCGCTGCGTAACGGGTCATCTTGTTGGCCTCCCGGGGAAGGCTGCCCGCCGTTGGGCAGCTCTCGCCCGGAGCGTAGGAGCGCGGACGTTGCAGGTACGTTGCGGAAGTCGACCGGCGGGATCAGTCCCCCTGTCTCGCGTCTGTCAACTCCGCGTTCAATGCGCGGAGGCGGGCCAGCACCGGTGGAGTCGCCCGTACCTGCGCAAGGGCACGCCACACCGCCAGGTCATCCTCGCCCCACGGGGTGTGCACCCAGTCGGTCAGGAGGTCGGGGTCGCGGCGTGCGATGAGTGCCGCCCGCAGCTGATCGGCGAGCCTGCGCCGCAGCCGCGCCACGGCAGGCGCCTGCGAAGCGGGCAGGAGCGGACCCGCGTACGCGGCGGCGGCCGCGGTGACCGCCCCTGAACCGAGCCGTCGCTCGACGGCGTCGACATCCGAATCGACGGGCACCGCGAGCCGGTACGGGCGCGAACTCAGCAGCTCCGGCCCAAGCAGCCGCCGAAGCCGGGCCAGTTCGGCCCGCAGGGTCACGGGTGTCACCGACTCGTCCTCGTACAGCGCGCACAGCAGTTCGTCGCCGGTCAGCCCCTCCGGGTGCCGAGCCAGCAGGAGGATGATCTCGCTGTGCCTACGGCTCAGCCGAATCTTGCGGCCATCTGTCAGCAACAGCGCCTCATCACGGCCGAGCGCGGTGAGCCCCACGATGTCCCTGGTCGTCACCGACGGCGCCAGCAGAGCCAGGTGGGACTCCGCCGCCCGAGCGACCGCCTGCACGAAGGCGAGGCTGTGCGGATGCGCGAGACGGTCACCTCCGGTGATGTCCACCGCTCCGAGCAGCCGCCCGGTCCGCGGATCGTGCACCGGAGCCGCCGCGCACGTCCATGGCTGGACGCGCCGGATGAAGTGCTCGGCGGCGAACACCTGCACAGGCCGATCCACCGCCACCGCCGTACCCGGAGCGTTCGTCCCCATCGCGGACTCCGCCCACCGTGCGCCCGGCACGAAGTTCATCCGCCCCGCCTTCTGGCGGGTCGCGGAGTGACCCTCGACCCAGAGCAGCCTGCCGTGCGCGTCGCACACCGCGAGAAGATGCTCACCGTCCATCGCGAACGTGCCCATCAGCTCCCGGAACAGCGGCATCACCCCGGCCAGAGGATGCTCGGCCCGATACGAACCGAGGTCCCCGTCGGTGAGCTCCACCGCCGCGCCGGTGTCCTCCGGGCTGACTCTGGCCCTGGCCGAACGCCGCCACGAGTCGGCCACTACGGAACGCACCGGCCGCGCGACCGTCCCAGCCTCGGTGAACCTCTCGTGCGCGCGTTGCAGTATCCGCATCCGCTCGGCAGGATCGGCACCCGCCTCCAGGGCCACCCATGGTTCGGTCAATTCGGCCTCCCGGGACGGCGATGCGGTGCTGCCATCGTCGCCCCCGTGAGCGTGCCCCGACAAGCGCCCCGACAGGCTCCCCAGCATCACCCGGGGTGTGTCAGGCGGAGTTGACCAGTCGGATGTAGCGCGTCCAGTCCCAGTGCGGTCCCGGATCGGTGTGGTCGCTTCCGGGCACTTCGACGTGCCCGATGATGTGCTTGCGGTCCTTGGGGATGTCGTACGTATCGCAGATGGCCGAGGTCAGCAGCGCCGACTGCTCGTACATCGCGTCGGTGAAGTACTCGGGCTTATCCACCCATCCTTCGTGCTCGATGCCGATGCTGCGGGTGTTGTAGTCCCAGTTGCCCGCGTGCCATCCGACGTTGCGTTCGCGGACGCACTGGGCGATGTGACCGTCCTTGGAGCGCACCACGTAGTGGGACGACACCTTCTTCGCCGAGTTCTGGAAGATGGCGAGAGTGTCGGCGTAGGTCTCCTGGGTGACGTGGACGATCACGTAGTCGACGGGGTAGGTACTGGGGCGGCTGGCGACCGTGTAGTTCGAGGTGCTCGCCGGAACCCACTGGGCGAGCGGGTAGTCGACCGCCTGAGCTCGGGCCGTGGCACGGGTGGTGGGGAGGAGCGCGGCAGGGATGGCGGCCAAGGCCGCTCCTTGCAGCAGCCTGCGCCTGCTGGGGAAACGTCTCGCTCGATCCATGGCTGGTCTACCTCTCGGTGGGGGGAAACAGCTGGAATTCTCAATGGGGCAGCAGCGTGGCCGTCTCTCGTAGTCGCGCGTGCAGTCCCCGGTGAGTTTCGCGCGCGGGCAGCCACTCCTTGCGGAGCTTGGCCACGCATGTGTAGTTGGTGTCGCAGACATTGGCGAGCGGCGACTCGACGGTCTGCGTCGCGAACTGGTAGGCGTCGAGCTCGCTGAAGCCGTAGTCGCGTACCAGCCATTGCACGAGGTCGAGTTGGGATATTCGGAAGGCGTCCTCAAGAGGTCGTGCCGAGCCGGTGGAGATGATGTGGGTGTCGGACTCCAGGCGCGGCCAGGGGGTGGCGATTTCTTTCAGGAGTTCGACGATCACGACTGTGTTCATGGCGCACTCGACGGCCACTCCACAGGTTTCTCCCTCGCCCTGCCGCGCGTGTCCGTCGCCGAGGCTGAGAAGTGCGCCCTCCACATTCACCCCGAGATAGCAGGTGACCCCGGCCCGCATCTCGGGAGTGTCCATGTTGCCGCCGTGCGCGTCGGGCACGAGGGCCGAGCGGACCTCCAGATTGGCCGGCGCGACGCCGACCGTCCCGTGCATCGGGTCCATCGGCAGCGCAATCTCGAAGTCGCCGTCACGTGCGCTGAAGTGCGCGGTCCGCCGGTCTCGGTCGAGCTGCCATATCCAGACGGTCTCGGGAAGCGGCGGCTGGAGCGTTGCGGTGGTGTGGGTGGAGGTGAGCGCTCCGAAGAGAGGAACCGTGGTGGACGCCGCCCAGTCCCGGGCCGGTTCGATCGACACGAAGTGCACGGCGACGGTGTCGCCCGGCTCGGCACCCTCGACATGGAAGGGACCGGTCTGCGGATTCAGATACGGGAACTGGCAGACCTCGGACACCAGATCCTTCTCGGAGCGCACGTTCCCCGCGAAGCAGTCCTCGGTGAACAGGTCGAGGACCGTACCCGGAGCGATCCGTGCCACGGGTGGCGCACCGCCGAACGTCCAGGCGAAATCACCCGGTTCGGGTCGCACGGTCAGGATCCGAGGCTGGCTCATGGCAGGGCTGCTCCGCTCTGTGGGAATCGGGGGTGGCCGCGTTGCTGTGGTCGCCGTGGTGGTCGAGGTTGTCGTGCTCTTCGGGATCGACGTACTCGTCGATATGGACGCACGCCGCCTTGGTATGTGCCCGGGATGGCGCCGCAGGGAGCGTCGTGTGTGCCACAACGCCAACGAGGTCGGGTTCACGTGGATCGGGGGAGCGTCTCGCGTGAATTACGTTACGGCGCTGGCTGGTTGAGGCGGAAGAGCCCGATCAAAATCTGTGTACGACACCGTGATTGTGGATAACTCGACCACCCTCGAGAGGGAGCCGGCGCTGGGCTCGGGCCTGGTCCCGGGCGAGACGAGCGAGATGAGCGAGATGAACGAGCCGTACTCAGCCCAGTGCAACCGCACCCACAGCGGCCTGTTCCTCCGCACGGGAGCGGGCAGTGGCCGCCCTCGACGTTTCTCCGAGCTGATCGGCCAGCCGGGCACGGGCCCGCCAGTTGTAGGGGCAGATGGGACGCAGATTGATGCGTTCGCTGAGCAAGGTGCGGGCGAGGTCGTGCAGGCCGGAGCGGATGGCTGCCTCCACCAGCGTGCGCTGGATGGCGTCGCGCTGCGCGTGGCTACCGCCGAAGGAGTTGAAGCGGTAGCGGATCGGGGCGAGCAACTCGACCACCCGGCCGTACTGCCGCTGCCGGTACGCGATGAGGGCGCGGGCCACCGGGATCCCGATCTCGAGTGTCATCGCGTGGTTCGATACGGCGGGATCGGTCCGGGAGAGCCATTGCTCACGGTCCTTCACCAGCCGTTCGGCATCGGAGAGCCGCCCGGCCCCCGCGTACGCCATCACCGCATGGACGTCGTTGAAGGCGTAGTAGGCGCCGTCCTCGCGCCCGGCCCATGCCTGGGCGAGTGCCGCCCAGCGGGGCTCGGCGTCGATGTCGGCAAGGAGCAGCCGCCACAGCAGAGCGGAGGCGTCCAGGAGTTCCATGGCAACTGCCTGCGACGCCTCGTTGTGCAGTGTGCTGTCGTAGACGCCGAGCACTCGTTCGATGCTCCCGGCCTCCAGGGCGTACAAGGCGTAGTGCCACGCGTTGTGCACGGAGAGGTAGTTGCCGTCGGCCCAGTCCTCGGTCCGCGCGTCCAGGTAGCGGATCCCGTCGCCGAACAGCCCCCGCATCTCGTACGTGTGGACGACCGCATGGATCCCCCACACGTCCCGCGGATGAAGTTCGACCGCCCGGAGCCCGATCTCTTCTGCATGGCCGTAGTGCCCAGCCTCTTCGAGTCCGAAGGCGTACATCCCCAGAAGTGGGCCGAAGTGCGGGTCGTCGCTGTCCCACGCGGAGAGCGCGCCACCGATTCGGTCGCGCAGCCGCTGGGCGTCACCGGTGAAGAAGTCGATCTGGTGACCGACGGCCAGGGCGAGGGCGTCGCGGGGGAACTCGGTGCTGATCTCGCCGAGGATCTCACCGGCCAGAAGCATGTCCCCGCCCAGCCACGCCTCGGCAGCCGCCGTGTGCATCCTCTCGCGCGGCGAGAGCCCGGCAAGACCGACCGCGCCTCGGAAGGCGCGGAAGGACCGCCGGGCCTCGGCGGCATCCTTCTCCTCGGTGCCGAGAAGCCCGAGGTAGGCGCCGAAGACGTGCGCCATGGTGGAATCCGGGGACGCCGTCGCCATCGCCTGCGCCTCGTCGGCGACTTCCCCACGGAAGAACAACAGCGCGTCGAGCGCCCGCTCGTAGTGGCACGCGGCTTCGTCGCTGGTGCCACTCAGGACGTGGGCATGCCGGTCCGTTTCCATCGCTGTCCCCTCTCCCGTCGGCTCCTTCCAGTCTCGCGATTCTGCCCGCGCGATACGAGGGCGACGCCCGGTTCACCGGAACGACATAATGCCGCGATGCGGGCTGCTGCTGATCTTGGACAGCGGCCCCGTCACGGCTGCTTCGTCCGCGTGTTGCAGCCGATGACCGCAGCCAGCAGGGTGACCGCCGGTACCAGCAGCAGTGCCGTCCTGCTTCCCTCGGCCACCGCGATGCGGGCGAACACCGCCGCACCCACCGCACCGCCGACCATGTCGACGCTGCTCAGCCAGGACATCGTCTCGGTGACGCGGCCGTCAGGGGCGAGGTCGCCGCCGGTCGTGCGCAGCGTCGCGAAGGTGCAGCCGATCACAAGGCCGGCCAGCGGACAGACCATGAGGACCGCGAGAGGCGACATCCCTGTGGCCAAGAGCAGCGCACCGGTCCCTGTCGCGAACACGCAGAGGAGCACGGAGATCTTCGGGCCGCGCGACAGCAGATTCGGTAAGGCGCCCATGGCGAGGCTCCCCAGGACACTGCCGACGGACAGGGCTCCCAGGTACAAGCCGGTGAACCCGGCCGCGTGATATGCCCGTGCGTAGATCGGCAACACCACATCCACCGCGGTCACCGCCATGACGAAGAGGGCATCTGCGGCCAGCAGGCGACGCAGGGGAGCGGATGCCAGAGGGCCGAGCCAGTGCCCGGACCGAGCTGTACGCAACGGGGGGCGCGGAGAGTTGATCAGCAGGCCAACCACAGCCGCCGTCAGCACCGCGACGACTGCGAACGGCGCGACCGGTGAGACCGAAAGGCTCAGCCAACTGGCGAGCACGGGGCCGGTGATCAGCGCGGTACCCATCATCGACGAGTCGAGAGCCATCGCCGTGACCAGCGTCCCGGTGTCCGTGGAGTTGTGCCACACCGATCGCATCATGACGGCGACCGGCGGAGCGCTCGCACCCATGGCCGCGGCGAGCGCCAGAATCGCGGGGACGGACCCGCCGCCGCGCACCACCAGGACCAGCACAAGGGTGGCTGTCAGAAACGCGGTAAGACAGCTCAGCAGGACCGGGCGGGGACGGCGCCGGTCGATGAGTCGTCCGCGCAGGGGAGCGGTGGCGCCTTGGCCCACCGCCAAGGCGCTCACCGCAAGGCCCGCGGTTCCGTACCCGTGGTCTTGCCCGACCAGGAGCAGCAGGCTCAGGCCGGCCATGCCGGGCGGCAGCTTCGAGGCGATACCGATCGCGGCGAGACGCCAGAAGCCCGGTACGTCGATCAGGTCCCGGTAGCTGGCGAGAAAACGTCGTGGCGCGGCATCGGTCGGTTCGACGGGGGCCGCGCAGATCGAGCTCTGTCGGTCCACTATCGGGGCATTCGGGCACGCAGAGCCCGGACAGCCCAGTCGAGCACCGGCGCCAGACTCTCCGGCGCGGGCCACCCGTTGATCACCGCGAGCAGCGACAAGTAGCGATCCCTTCGCGGGTCGTCCATGGTCTCCAGGCGGGTCATCAGGCGTTGGCGGAGGCCGGTGTCGTCGGGGAGGCCGAGAATGTGCGCGTAGTGCCCCGCGAGGGCCGTGACGACGGGCTCGGCTTCGGGCGAGGCCGGATCGGTGCTTGCCGCGAGGGCCGGCGTGACCTGCGTCCGGACCGCCTCGGCGAGGACGCGCGGCAGGCCGGTGCTGTCGTCCGGGGCGCGATCGGCCGCCAGATCTCTGGCCATGCCCTGCATGGTGGAGCGGAACCCCGGGTCCTGGAACAACTCGGCCAGCTCCACCCACGCCTCGACCTGCTCAGTCTCGGGGCTGTCGGGCAGCTCGGGAGTGAGGGAGCGGATGACCGCCGCGAAGGAAGGGTGGTCGTACAGGCCATCGAAGACGGTGTCCAGGAAGTCGTCGATCAGATGTTGGCGTTCGTCCTCGGAGAGCTTGGCCAGCTTGTGCATGAGATCCAATTCCTCAGGGGTGGACCCGCGCTTGGCCACCGCCGTCAGGACCGCGCGCCGCAGGCGCAGCACACGGATCTGCACCTCCAGCGCATCCGCGTGCGCCGCGGCGACCTCGGGCAGTGAGACCTCCCGGTCCACGACCTTCCGGATGGTGGGAAGGTCAAGACCCAGGTCGCGCAGGGTGCGTACGAGATCGAGGCGGGCGACGGCATCGGTGCCGTACAGGCGGTAGCCGGCCGGGCTGCGGTCGGCGGGCGGCACGATCCCCGCATCGGAGTAGAACCGGACGGTTTTGACCGTCAGCCCGGTCCGCCGCGCCAGATCACCGATCGAATAGAGCATGTCGCCGTTCATGTCCCCACCCTCATGTCTCCCCCTACTGGAGACGCAAGCCCCGTCACCTACGGGACGGAGTGCGGCATCTGCTGCTCCCGTGAACCGGTGCACACTTCGCTCATTCATCAGCGCGAGTGGTCACTTCCTTCATGAACAGCTTCTTGGACGTGCTGTGTTCCCGCGATGGACTGGTCCTCACGACCCCACGGCATCGGAGGAGTAGGACATGCCGCACGACGCGCAAGCCCTGATCGTCCACGCACGAGACGCGGAGGAAGTGCCTCTGCCCGGAGGCGGCCAGTTCCGTTTGCTGGAGGACAGCCGAGCGACCGGCGGACTCCTGGGGGCCAACCGGCTCGCCCTGCCCGCCGGAGCCGACGGCACGCCCCAGCACCACCACCAGCTGTCCTCGGGGCTCTTCTATGTGCTCGACGGCACCGTGGAGTTCCTGCTCGACGGCGCCCTGACGGCAGTGGGCAAAGGCGGCCTGATCGTGGTGCCGCCCGGCTCAGTGCACGCTTTCGGGGCGTCGGCCGATGGCCCTGCGGACTTCTTCGCCGTGCTCACGCCGGGGGGGGGGCGAACAGTCCGGGTACTTCCGGCAACTGGGGCGCATCGCGCTAGGTGAGGCAGGGTGGGACAGCATGGCGGATCTGCACGACAGGTACGACGTGCACTTCATCGGGGGACCGCAATGGCGCTGACGAGGAAGCGGGTCACAAGGAGCGGGCCACAAGGAGCGGGTCACAAGGAGTAGGGCCGCGAGGAAGCGGGCCACAAGGAGACAGCCGAACAGCTGCGTAGTGCCCTGGCGGACCGATCGACGCTATGCCACCGCACCCGCCGGATCATCCAGCACCGCCCGCACGACCGAGTGTGCGGCCCCCAGCAGGGGGCCATCGGAACCCAGTCCGGAGACAGCGACGTCGCACGTCGTGCCCGCCGTGCGGTGCCCCAACTCGGCTTCCAGTGAGGACAGCAGCCACGGCGCGAGCCGCGACAGTGCGCCGCCGAGCACCACCGAGCGCGGATCCAGCAGATTCACGGCACCGGTGAGCGCGATGCCCAGTGCGGTACCGGCACCGTGCAGCGCCCTTCGTACGTCCTCGTCGCCCTGCGCGGCGCGCTCCGCAAGCAGCCCGACGCGATCCGCGTCCGGATCAAGGCCGGCCGCGCGCAACACCGCCTCCTCGCCCGCGTACTGCTCCAGGCAGCCACGTCCGCCGCACGGACACGCCGGGCCGTCCGGCCACACCGGCACATGCCCCAGCTCGCCCGCGAAGCCACGCGTCCCGCGCAGCAGCCGCCCGTCGACGACCAGGGCGGCACCGATGCCGATCTCCGCCGATACGTGGAGGAAGTCCTGCGGCACCCCGTCGCCGAGCCACAACTCGGCCAGTGCGCCGAAGTTGGCCTCGTTGTCCACCGTCAGAGGCAGTCTGCCCGGCAGCAGTGCGCCGAGGTCGACGTCGTGCCAGTCGAGGTTGGGGGCGCGGACGATCAGCCCTGTGCCACGGGCGACGAGGCCCGGGACGGCGACAGCCAGTCCCGCCGGACGCAGCCCTGCCAGCTGGGCCTCACTGCTCACCTGCCGCACCAGGGCGATGAGTTCGGCCAGGACGGGTTCGGGGTCGCGCCCCCGGTTGTCGCCCTGCCGCACGGCACGCGCGCGTACCGCTCCGCGCAGGTCGACGGCGCACACCGAGAGGTGGTCGACGCCCACCTCGGCACCGATCCCGGCCGGTCCGCTTTTGCTGACCGCGAGTGCGGAGCCGGGACGCCCCACCTTGCCGGGGCGCTCGGGGCCCAGCTCGTCCAGGAGCCCGGAGCGGATCAACTCGTCCACCAGGGTGGAGACGGCGGCCCGCGTGAGACCGATCCGGGTGGCCACGGCGGCACGGGACAACGGCCCGTGCGCGGCGACGGCGTGCATGACGCGCGAGAGGTTGCGACGGCGCATCCCCTGCTGGGTATCGGGCAGCGGGGTTCCGGACGTGCCCCGGCGCGCGTCGTGCGGTGGTGCGGTCATGCCCCCGTCAGTCCCTGTTCTTCCGTCCTCATGGCCGTGTTTCCTCGCGGCCCGTGGCACCGAGCAGCGGCGCCGCGTCGGAGACTACCCCGGCGATCCGGGCGAGCGCCGACTCGTCGCGCTTCACAGGGGGCAGTACAGGCCCCTCGGCCGTACCCCAGCGCCGCGCGACAGCCGCCGGATCCTCGCCTGTGAGGAGGCCCGCGGCTTGCGCGGCGGCGCCGAGCGCGACCAGTTCCTTTGCCTCGGGCACCTGAACGGCCCGTCCGGACAGACGCCGCACGGTGTCCTGCCAGGCCGTGCCCCGTGCCCCGCCGCCGATGAGCAGGAGCGGAGCCGAACGGTCCGCGTCCGCGTCCAGGACCAGATCGAGTGCGCCGAGCAGCGAGTGCACGGCCCCGTCATAGGCCGCCTGCAGCACCTGCCCCGGAGTCGTGTCGTGCTGCAGCCCGTGCAGCAGCCCCGAGGCGTGCGGAAGGTCAGGGGTGCGCTCGCCGTCCAGATAGGGCAGCAGGGTGACGGTGCCTCCCGCCTCCACCGCCTCACGATCGAGGCTGAGGAGCGCGGCAACCCGGTCCACGGCCTGGGTGCAGTTGAGCGTGCAGGCCAGCGGCAGCCAGTCGCCGCGCGCATCGGCGAACCCGGCCACCGTCCCCGTCGGGTCCGCGGGGCGCCTGCCGGAGACCGCGTAGACGGTGCCCGACGTTCCCAGGCTCAGCACCGGGGTGCCGGGGAGCAGGCCGAGCCCGAGTGCCGCCGCCGCGTTGTCGCCGGTGCCGGGTGCGACCAGCGTGCCCTTGGAGAAGGGCAGCTCGCCGCTTCCACGCACGGTGCCGGCGACCTCGCCGGGGCGGACCACGCGCGGCAGCAGTTCGGGGTCCAGGCCCACCAATCCCAGGATCTCTTCGTCGTACGCCTCTGTCCCTGACGCCCACCATCCCGTGCCGGAGGCATCGCTCCGGTCGGTCGTGCCGCATCCCGTGAGGCGTTCCGTGAGGTAGTCGTGGGGGAGTCGCACGGCCGCGGTGGCACGGGCCGCCGCGGGCTCGTGCTCGCTGAGCCAGGCCCACTTGGTCACCGTGAAGGAGGGCCCCGGCACGCTGCCGACGCGCTCCGACCACGCCTTCGGGCCCCCCAGGCGGTCCACCAACGAGCGCGCCTGCTCGGCCGAGCGCACGTCGTTCCACAGCAGCGCGGGCCGCACCGGCCTGGACCGCGCATCCAGCGTGACGAGCCCGTGCTGCTGACCGCCGACCGATACCGCTGCGGCCTCGCGCGCCGCGTCGCCGCACTGGTCGAGCGCCGAGCGCAGGGCGTTCCACCACTCCTCGGGATCGCTCTCGCGGGCGGTGCCCGAGCTGACGCTGTGCGGCGCCTGACCGCTTGCCACCACCCTGCCCGTGGCGGCGTCGACGACCAGGACCTTGGTGGACTGCGTGGAGCTGTCCACGCCGACGACGAGGGGTCCGTCGGCTGCTGGCGCTGATGACATCGGGGGTCTCCGTTCCTGCGGCTCTTTCCGGGCACGCCCGGACTTCTTTCCGTCCGACCTTCCCAGGGATGCCTCCGGATACTAATTTGTTAAGTGCCATGACGAAATAGTCGCGGCAGCCGTACATGAACGGGCACGCAGTCGTGCCCGGGTCGGCCGCGCAGACGTGCACCAGCTATCCAGGGAGCCGCACATGACGTACCAGCCCACGCCTGAGGACAAGTTCACCTTCGGCCTGTGGACCGTCGGCTGGCAGGGAAGGGACCCGTTCGGCGACGCGACCAGGGCGGCCATCGACCCGGCCGACTCCGTGCGTCACCTGGCTGAACTGGGTGCCTACGGAGTGACCTTCCACGATGACGATCTGATCCCCTTCGGCGCCACGGACACCGAGCGCGAGTCGCACATCAAGCGCTTCCGGCAGGCGCTCGACGCAACGGGCCTCGTCGTGCCGATGGCGACCACGAATCTGTTCACCCACCCTGTCTTCAAGGACGGGGGGTTCACCGCCAACGACCGGGACGTGCGCCGCTACGCGCTGCGCAAGACGATCCGCAACATCGACCTCGCGGTGGAACTGGGTGCCAGCACCTATGTCGCGTGGGGCGGCAGGGAAGGCGCGGAGTCCGGTGCGGCGAAGGACGTGCGCGTGGCTCTCGACCGCATGAAGGAGGCATTCGACCTGCTCGGCGACTACGTCACGGAGCAGGGGTACGACCTGCGCTTCGCGATCGAGCCCAAGCCCAATGAGCCACGCGGTGACATCCTGCTGCCCACCGTCGGGCATGCCCTCGCCTTCATCGAGCGCCTGGAGCGTTCCGAGCTGTTCGGCGTCAACCCCGAAGTGGGCCATGAGCAGATGGCCGGCCTCAACTTTCCGCACTCCATCGCCCAGGCGCTGTGGGCGGGCAAGCTCTTCCACATCGACCTCAACGGCCAGACCGGCATCAAGTACGACCAGGACCTGCGCTTCGGGGCGGGCGATCTGCGCAGCGCCTTCTGGCTGGTCGATCTCCTGGAGAGGGGCGGTTACGAGGGGCCGCGGCACTTCGACTTCAAGCCGCCGCGTACGGAGGACTACGCCGGAGTGTGGGCGTCGGCGTCCGGCTGCATGCGCAACTACCTGATCCTCCGGGAGCGTTCGGCCGCGTTTCGCGCCGACCCGGAGGTCCAGGAGGCCCTGCGGGCATCTCGCCTGGACGAGCTGTCCCTGCCGACCGCCGAGGACGGCCTCTCCGGCCTGCTCGCCGACCGCAGCGCCTTCGAGGACTTCGACGTGACGGCCGCCGCGGACCGTGGCATGGCCTTCGAGCACCTCGACCAGCTGGCCATGGATCATCTCCTTGGGGCGCGGGTCTGATCGGAGGCTCCAACTCCGGAGGCGGCAAGTTCCGCACAAGGGCCGAATCTTGACCCTATCGAGGCGACTCTTGACGGTATGGCCATGCCGCCCGTACCGCCGCAGCCTCCCCCTCCGCCGGGTGACACGCCGCCTCCGGGCGACGGTGGCTTCGGGCCGCCCGGCGGAGGGTATGGACCGCCTTCAGGTGACGGGTACGGGCCACCCCCGGGCGCCGGGGGATGGCCTCCCGGGGGAGGCGACGGTGTGCCGCCTGGTGAAGGTGGGTGGCCGCCTCAGCCGCCGTCCGGAGGGCCCTCCGGACGAAGGAGCGGGCTGCTCACCCTGCTTGCCGTGATCATCGCGGTCGGAGCCGTCGTCGCGGTGTTCCTTGTGGTCACCAGCGGGGACGGATCCGACGGCAAGAAGGGCCCCTCCGGGACCAGCAAGAGCTCAGGCGGCAAGCCCACCCCGTCGCTGAGCATCCCGTCGGAGATCCCCTCGGAGCTGCCGACGGGGGTGCCATCGAATCTGCCCAGCAACCTGCCCTCGGCCCTCCCCAGCGATCTTCCGAGCGGCCTGGACTCTCTGATCCCGTGACGTCCGGACACATGAAGTGCCCCGCTATTTCACCGATCCGCTGTGCTGACGGGCGCCTCGGACGCGAGGTCAGATGCCCTTGGGTAGCCTCACGTACGTCACTGTCGTCTCCACGTCGCTGTCCACGAGCCGTCCGTCCTTGTCGAACGCCTCCGCCCCGTCCGTCATCCCGAAATCGTTGTCGTTGATCAGCGCCAGGGTGTGACTGTTCACGCGGGCCACCCCTTCGATCTTGTCTGGCACGCCGTCGATGCTGCCCAGATCGACCAGGAGACGCTTCTTCAGGACGGGTACCCTCGCGGCCGCCGGATCGTCGAGCTGCTCCAAGGAGGGCTTCGTGGCAGCGTCGTCCCACCGCTTGCCGAGGATGTCGGCGCTGCGGTCCAACCTCACCGTCTGCAGCCGCGCGGCCTTGTCGGTGCGCTCTTCTACGAGAAGGCGGTCACGGCCGACGGCCACTACGGAGGAGATCTTCAGCTCGGAGGTGTCGTCCTCGCCCGGGTCGACGACCCCCACCGCGTCGAAGCGGTACGCGTACTCGGCGGTGACCGCCTGCTTCTTGGGTGAGAAGCGCAGCAGACGCGTCGTGCGCGACGCGTCACCCGCGTCCTCGTCCGGGAGGGACAGCGGGCTCTGCACCGCCATCACCAGATCTCCGCCCGGGAGTTGGGCGAGCCCTTCGAAGCCGCGATTGCCCTTGCGGTGCAGCAGCACACCCGGCAGTGCCTCGACGACCGGGTAGTCGGCGCCCGACAGCTTCAGTCCCTGGGGAACATAGCGCTTGAGCACCTTCCCGCGCGCGGAGACGTGGACGAGCGAGGGCCCGTACTCGTCGATCAGCCAGAAGCTGCCGTCGTGCGCCCGCACGATGCCCTCGGTGTCCAGACCGTTCGGGTCGTACGTCAGGGCCGTCTTCGCGTCGTACGTGTACGGCGCCTCGTCGCGCCCCTCCTGGTTGGGCAGTCCGGTGACGGGCTTCCCGGACGAGGTCGTCAGCGGGAGCGCGTCGATGACCTTCACGGAGTCACCGGAGACGCGGACCTTCACGATCGCCGGATCGAACCCGGGGACGGGGAAGGTGCGCCGCTTCTTGCCGTCCACCTTGATCTGGCCGTTGGGCCCCCGGTCCGTGACCGTCCAGAATTCGCCCTTGCGGCCCGCCGGGTAGATGTCACTACCGATGCCGCCGAGATCCACACCGCGGTCGTCGCTCACTGTTCCGGGCAGCAGGGAGTTGCTGAACGTGCCCAGCGGGACGTCGCCCAGCGTCGCCGTCGAGGTGATCCGCGGTGCCTTCTCGTCGCCGCCGGTCTGGGCGCCCGTGGCGGTACCCGTCACCGCGATCGCGGCGAGCACGGCGAACGGCACGCCCGCGGCTACGGAACGGCGGACGCGACGCTTACGGGCGGCGTGCGGGGACATGAGTGCCTCCTGGGGCGCAAGTGTTCGGTGACCGGGATCAGACTTCGCCGTCGCCGCGAACGCAGGGAGGCAGGGAGGTGAACGCGAGGGGGCATGCTGACGGCGCCTCCCGCGAGGGGCAGGAGGCGCCGCCGTCACCCGCAGGTCGGTCAGCGGTGGTTGGGCACCTGGCCCTCTTCGTCCCCCTTCGTCTGGATCGCGCTGACGTACTGAATCAGTCCCGGACGGCCTTGCGGGACGGGGGAGTCCAGTCGCGGTCGGTACCCCCTGAACCGGTGTGATCCACACTCCCGGATGTCATGCTCGCGCTCAATCGCTGGTCAGGGGGAGTGCACGCGCTCGTGTTCCCGGCGCGTGTGTCAGCGGCTTGGATGCGCCGGTGGCAGCCGTGTGCATTCCGGAGATGGGGTCTGCTTCGGGGGTGTGGTCGGTTCCGGGCGGTCGCCGTTGTGAGGGGGGCGCGCCTTCGGTCTGGTGCGGGCGTATGGGGAGGCCCGCACCAGACCTGCCTGCCCTATTCGCCGCCGGTCGCCAAGGCCAGTGCCGTCGCGGGGTCATGGGCCGCGGGGCCCGCCGGGGTCCAGCGACCGCGCTCCTTGCGGTAAGGCCACCAGCGGCCGTCGGCCCCGTGCCGCAGCTGGGCGTCGCTCCCGACCACAGTCCAGCGATTGCGAGCCGCGCGCAGCCGCGGCCGCTCGTCGTCGTCCCAGGCCGCCTCCAGCGCCGCACGCGCGCGTGCCAGTGCGTCCGCCTCAGGCGTCCACTCCTCCTCCAGGACGGACAGCGCGGCTGTGCCCCCGTACCCCCAGGCCCGCACGGCCATCGCGAGCCCGTCCTTGCCGCGGCCGGCGGCGGTCGAGAGGCGCGCGGCCACCGCTGTCGCGGGAGCCGCGGCTGCTAGGCGTACAGCATCCTCATCCGGTGTCAGTTCCTGCTCGACCGGCTGCCGTTCGTGCCCGGGGGAGAGCGCCTCGGCCAGCATCCGGTGCGCCTCCACGGTCGCCCGCGCCGCCAGGAACTCGAGCGCTGCCACATCGAGACCGGGCGCGGGATCCGCCTCCGTGTCGAGGGCGGGCGGCAGGCCCGGCTCTGGCGGCAGCTGAGGGAGATCGGGCAGCGGGGGCAGGATGGCTCCCTCCGCGTACGCCTCGTCGGCGTTCACGCCCTCCTGTGCCCCCTCCTGCTCCTCCGCGGACGTCTCCTCGGCCTCAGTTTCTGCCACGCTGCGTACTTGCAGCGCGTCAAGGAGCTCGCGCTCGGCACGGCCACGCATGAGGAACAGCACGAACGGATCCTGGTCGAGCAGGCGGGCCACCTGGTAGCAGAGCGCGGCAGTATGCCCACAGTGGTCCCAGGCGTCGCAGTCGCACTGCGGCTCCAGGTCGCCGATGCCAGGCAGCAGTTCGACACCCGCTGCCGCCGCGTCCTCCACCAGGTGCGGCGGCATCTCGCGGTCGAGCAGCGCCGCGATGTGCCCGGCCCGCTCGACGGCCATGCCCAGGAAACGGTCCCATTCGTCCTCGCTGAGCCGCTGCAGCAGTACGTCTGAGCGGCGCGGGGTGCCGTCACGGTCGTGGACGACGGCGGTGATCCGGCCAGGACGCACCGAGACCGCGCCCACGGCTCCCGAGCGCGCGAGTCTGCGGCCGGACTTCAACTGCGCGAGGTCCAGTGCCGTGTCCTCGAGCGCCTTCAGCCAGGCCTGGCCCCACCAGCTCTGCGCGAACCCACGCCCGTGCGTGGCCGGAAGGGCGGCGAAGGTGCGTTCGTGCCCGCCCTCTCCATGGCGGCCGTCCGCGTGTGTGTCGCCGTTCGACTCGTCGTACATGTCGCTCATCGCGTCCCCCCTCGAAGCTCCACCAGATCCGACAGTTCGGCGTCGGTGAGTTCCGTCAGCGCCGCCTCGCCGGAACCGAGGACCGCGTCCGCCAACTCCCGCTTGCGCACCAGCATCTCGGCGATGCGGTCCTCGATCGTCCCCTCCGCGATCAGCCGGTGCACCTGCACCGGCTGCGTCTGCCCGATGCGGTACGCCCGGTCGGTGGCCTGCGCCTCGACGGCGGGATTCCACCAGCGGTCGTAGTGCACGACGTGCTCGGCCCGCGTCAGATTCAGCCCGGTGCCCGCGGCCTTCAACGACAGCAAGAAGACAGGGACTTCGCCGTCCTGGAAGCGGTCCACCATCGCCTCGCGCGCCGCGATGGGCGTACCGCCGTGCAGGAACTGGGACGGAGTGCCACGCGCTGCCAGGTGCTGCTCGATGAGGCGTGCCATCTGGACGTACTGCGTGAAGATGAGCACGCTCGCGTCTTCGGAGAGGATCGTGTCGAGCAGTTCGTCGAGGAGTTCCAGCTTTCCGGAACGGCCCTCGATCCGCGGCTTGTCCTCCTTGAGGTACTGCGCGGGGTGGTTGCAGATCTGCTTGAGGCCGGTGAGCAGCTTGACGATCAGGCCGCGGCGGGAGAAGCCGTCGGCGCCGGAGATTTCCGCGAGGGTCTCGCGCACCACTGCTTCGTAGAGGCCCGTCTGCTCCGCGGTGAGGGACACCGCCCGGTCGGTCTCCGTCTTGGGCGGCAGTTCGGGCGCGATGCCCGGATCGGACTTGCGCCTGCGCAGCAGGAAGGGGCGTACGAGCTGGCCGAGCCGCTCGGCGGCTGCCGGGTCCTTGCCGCCTTCGACGGCCTGTGCGTAGCGGGTGCGGAAGGTGCCGAGCTTGCCGAGGAGGCCAGGAGTCGTCCAGTCGAGGATGGCCCACAGCTCGGAGAGGTTGTTCTCCACCGGGGTGCCGGTGAGCGCCACGCGCGCGCGTGCGCCGATGGTGCGCAGCTGTTTGGCGGTGGCCGAGTAGGGATTCTTGACGTGCTGGGCCTCGTCGGCGACGACCATGCCCCACGGGGCGTGCGCCAGGCTGCCCGCGTCGAGTCGCATCGTGCCGTACGTGGTGAGCACGAACTCGCCGTCGGCGAGGTCCTCCAGGCTGCGCTGGGCGCCGTGGAAGCGGCGCACTGGGGTGCCGGGGGCGAATTTCTCGATCTCGCGCTGCCAGTTGCCCATGAGGGACGTGGGGCAGACGACGAGGGTGGATCCTGCGGACTCACTGTCCAGCTGCCGGTGCAGATGCAGGGAGATGAGCGTGATCGTCTTGCCGAGACCCATGTCGTCCGCGAGGCAGCCGCCCAGGCCCAGAGAGGTCATCCGGGCCAGCCAGTTCAGGCCCCGCAGCTGGTAGTCGCGCAGGTCGGCGGCGAGTGCTTCGGGCTGCCCGACGGGTTCCATGCCCTCGGGGTCAGCGAGACGTTCGCGCAGAGTGGCCAGCCAGCCCGTGGGCTGAACGTCCACACGGCGACCCGCCACTTCGGTGGTACCCGTCAGAACGGCGCTCAGGGCGTCGATCGGCGTGACCTTGTGGTCCTGGTGCGCGCGAGCGCGCCGGGCCTCCTCGGGATCGATGAGCACCCATTGGTCGCGCAGGCGAACCACCGGACGGTTGGCTTCGGCGAGGAGATCGAGCTCCTCGCGTGACAATTGCTGACCGCCCAGCGCGAACCGCCAGTTGAAGGCGAGCAACGCGTCGGCGGAGAGGTGCGACGGCGTGTCCGACGACGGCTTGTCGGGGTCCTTCGTGTCGTCGTCGGGCGGGCCGATGACCGCACGGGCGGTCAGGTTGCGCGCCAGCTCCTTGGGCCAGTGCACCTTGACTCCCGCGGTGGCGAGCACGCGGGATCCCTCGCCCAGGAGCGAGGTGACTTCTTCGTCTGCCAGCTCGACCGCATCGGGGACGGCGGCCGAGAGCAGCGGGGCGAGCGGCGGCCACGCGCGCGTGGCTCGACGCAGCGCGAGCAGGGCATCCATCCGTGACCGCGGCCCGAAGGCCTGCGCCGAGGCGCCGGAGCCCGCCCAGACCTCGGCCGCGTCCGCGACGAGCGAGGGGTCACTGACGCTGTGCATCTGCAGTACGGCGCGGAACGGCAGCCGGTTCCCGTCGGGAGTGTCCGACACCAGGCCGGGCACTTCGACGCGCAGCGAGATCCGTACGCCGGCGTCGTGCCCGGCGGCGACATCGGTGGCCCAGGGGCGCTGCTCGGGGATGCGCTGCGGCTGCGGAGAAGCGAAGGGCGAAGCGCCCGCGGCGAGTGTCGCGGCGGGGGTGCGCGGCAGCGTATCGGCCACCGAGTCCAGGAACTGGCGCAGCAGCCGCTCGGGTTCGGGCAGCCGCAGTGGTTCGGAGTCGTCCAGCGGGAGGGCGTGCGCGGCGGGCGGCATCGCGGCGGCGAGGTCGCGCAGACGCCGCAGGTCGTCTTCGCTCAGCGGGCCCGAGCGCCACGCATCGTGATCATTCGGCGTCAGGCCGGGCAGCAGCAGCCCGCGTGCGGCGAGTTGTAGCGCGAGCACACCTGCCGTGCCCCAGAACGCGGCCGTCGGATGAGCCCCGGTCATGGCACGCGCGCGTGTCAGGACCGGGAGCGCCGCGCGTACCGGGAGCACCACCGCGGAGATGTCGCTCAGCTGTGCTCCGTCGTCGCCGGGCACGGCGATGGTCAGTTCTTCGAGGGTGCCCGCGGAGCAGGTGGGCGGCGCGTCCCCTTCGGGCCGCCAGAAGGCGACCCGGCCGGTGCGTGCCGGGTCGGCGGATACGAACAGCACAGAACAGCGGGACAGTTCAGAGATCTCGGAAGGTGACGCGGCAGGGGGCCTGGGCACGGCGATGGCGCATTCCTCAAACTTGACTACTGGGTCTGGACCGGCCGAGAGTACAGCACGCCACGCCTAAGGCGTGAGTGGTGGTGCAGTGATCCCCGTCACGTCGCATCGGGGGTGTAGTTAACCCCCCATGCCGACGGTGCTGGCCCCCGCCGGAAGACGGGTGAAGGCGCCATGGTTGCCCCAGGTCACGGGCTCATACGTTGTGTCACGTCAGCCCGATCCAGTCAGAGACCGGAGACCTCACCATGTCCCAGGCCGCCGCAGCAGTCGCGGAGCGTTCCCCAGGCACCACCCCGAGGCGGCCCGCCGGGAGCGATTTCGCGCCTCTCCTGCGCACTGTCAAGGAGCAGGGACTCCTGCGGCGCCGCACCGGCTGGTACGCGCGCACCATCGTGGTCAACACCCTGGCGCTGGCCGCGGTGGTGACGGGCATGTTCCTCATCGGTGGCTCCTGGTGGGTGCTGCTCCTGGCGCCCGTACTCGCCGCACTGTGTGCCCGCACGGCGTTCATAGGCCATGATGCCGGGCACTCCCAGATCACCGGCGACCGCCGCGTGAGCCGCGCCATCGGCCTCGTCCACGGCAATCTCCTCCTCGGCATGAGCTCGGCCTGGTGGAACGACAAGCACAACCGTCACCACGCCAACCCCAACCACATCGACAAGGACCCCGACGTCGCCGCGGACGTTCTCGTCTGGACCAGCAAGCAGGCCAAGGTCCGCGTGGGCTTCCGGCGCTGGCTCACCCGCAACCAGGCCTGGCTGTTCTTCCCTCTGACGCTGCTCCAGGGCATCGCCATGAAGATCTACGGCTTCAAAGACCTGCGCCGCCAGTCCCCGCGCGAACGCGTCCTTGAGGGCCTCCTCCTGGTGGCCCACCTCGTCGGATACGTGACGCTCCTGCTCGCCACCATGCCGGTGGGCCACGCCCTTGCCTTCGCCGCCATCCACCAGGCTCTCTTCGGCCTGCACCTCGGCCTTGCCTTCGCGCCCAACCACAAGGGAATGGAGATGCCCGACCCCGACGGCGAGCGCTGGGGCCACCTCAGCCGCCAGGTCCTCACCTCGCGCAACATCCGCGGCAGCGTACTGACCGATTGGTTCCTGGGCGGACTCAACTACCAGATCGAGCACCACCTGTTCCCGAGCATGCCCCGCCCCAGCCTGCGGCGCGCCCAGCCCTTGGTCCGTGCCCACTGCGCCGAGCTGGGCATGCCGTACACGGAGGCCGGATTCATCGACTCCTACCGACAGGTGCTACGCCACATGTACGAGGTCGGCGAGCCACTGCGGGTCGAGTAACAGCGCCGGTACGACGTGCGGCTCAGGGTTGCGTCAGGGTCGCTCCTCAGGGATCAATCAGGGGAGCAGACTGGAACTGTGTGCGGCCCGAGGCCGTTTCTCAAGACAGAGAGCGGCAACAGCCGCGAAGGAGGCGACACACATGTCTAAGAACGCGAAGATCGCCGCAGGAGGTGTGGCGGCCGGCATCATCCTGTTGATCTGGCTGCCCTGGTGGGCCGCCCTCCTGATCGTGCTCGGGGTCCCGGCCGCGGCCTATCTGACCCTCGACCCCGGACAGCGGCGCAAGCTGCGCCGCGTCTCCCGCAAGGAGCTCGGCCGCTGACCCGCCACCCCGGACGGCGCTCTGCACCGGTGAGCGGACGCTCGATGAACTGGGGCTGACGGCTGCTCCGCTCGCGGTCCTGCCCGGGGCGGCTCCGCGAGCGGAAAACCCATTGCGCCCCAGCAGTTCGGCGGTGACCATGACGCATATGACTTCCCGAAAGGAGGCCCAGCGATCCCTCGGTGATCGCTGATGGCCGCATACGAGGCGTCGCAGACGCCCTCCTCCCAGCCTCAGCCCACTCCCGCGCCCCTGACATCGGCCTGGCTGAAGGCCCACTTCGACCTCCTGCCCTTCCCGGCCCGCATGAGCGCCCTTGCTCGCTACGCCCGGGCGCTCACCCCGGACGCCTACGGAACACTCCGTGACACCCTCGCCGCAGGCACCCCCGACGAACGCCACACCGGCCTCTTCCTCGCCGTCACCCGGCGCGACCTCACCACCGTCGCCGAGGCCCTGACCGACCCCCTCCTGCGCCGCCGCGCCCTCTCGGCCGCCATCCGGCTTCCCGTCCCGGACGCGGCCCTGGAGCAACTGGCGTTGAGCGACATCGGGGCGGCGCGGCACGAGACGTACCGCGTTCTGCGCCTGAGCCGCCGTCGCAGCCTCGCCGCACGCCTCCTGCCAGAGGTCTACGAACGGTTCGGCGCCAGGGACGCCTCCCTGCTCCTGCCCGCATGCCCCGCCGAGACGGCCGACGCGTGGCTGCCCCGACTCGATCCGCCCCCAGGCGTACTGAGCGCGCTGACCCGCACCGCACCGCTCGCCGTGGCCCAACTGCTCGTCACGCGCGGCGAGAGCCGCGCCAACCGAGACCACCACCGCTTCACGACCCGCAACCGCGCGATCGCGAGTCTGGCGGCGGAACGCGACCCTGAGGCCGGGCTGCTGCTCCTCGCACGCGCCCCCGATCTCCTGACGCCGCGAGCGGCTCGCACGCTGCTGCGACATCCGGCCAGGGCCCTCGAGATCCTGAGCGCAGCCCCGCCGAACCAGGACGGCTCTCCCCGCGAACTACGACCCTCCGCTGGGGTGCTGCCGCCCGCCACGCGGCGCGCCCTGCTCGAACTCCCGCCCGCGGACTTGGTGGAACTCGCCCGTCGCTGCCCCGTGACGCAGCCACGACACAGCGGACCGGGACGTCACGACATCGGACCGGACAGTCTCCTGGTCCTGCTGCCCGCACCGGAACGCCGCCGCCTGGTCGAGGAACGCACAGCCCGTCGCCGCTCGGTGCGCAGCATCCCCGTAGCCACACTCACAGCCCTGGCACCGGCCGACAGGGCAGCCCTTGTCCTGCCCTGGGTGGAGCGCTGGTCGCGTCAGGAGTGGACATCGAGCCGCCTGGCCGTCGCGCTCCCGCTCGCCCAGGGAGAACCGATACTGCGCGACATGGCGGGGCAGCATCGAACCCACCAGCGCCTGATGGCCTGGCCCGCTCTGCTCGCCTGCGCGGAACTCGAAGGCGACCCGGACGAGTTCGCGCGGATCGCCGGGGACTGTGAGCGGGCCTGGCACGACCAGGAGGAGGTGCGCAGGGCCGCCCTCCAGCAGCTCGCGGGGGCGCCCCCGCATCTGCTCATGGCGCTGCCCGACCGGGTCCTGCGTGACGCGGCGCTGACCACCGTCCAGTCCCGCGACTCGACCACCCATACCCTGGCCGCGGCGGAGCGGCTGCTCCGCCGCGCCGCGGAGAGCGCTGCGGCGAAGGGCAGACTCGACCGGGCGGCCTATGCCACGGATTTGCTCTGCCACGGCGTGTCGGACCCGCGCACACGCCACCCCTTCGTGCCTCTTCGCATCGGCGGGGAAACGGCGCGTGCCGTCTGGGCCGCGGCATCGCCGGGCACATCAGCGCGCCCCGATCTGCTCACCGCCGTCGCGGAACTCCTCGCCCCGCACCTCGCCGCGCTGCCGAAACTCGACGCTCTGGTCCGCGCCACGGCCTTGGAGTCCGACGACCCGGACATCGCAGCGCGCGCGGCGGCCGCCTGGACAAGGCCGACGGCGCTGCGGGAACAACGCAGCGCCGAACTGGTCAGCCGAGACGCCTCATTCGCATCCGTACCGGTCATCCTGCGCACCGTCGTCACCCGGCGTACCGACCTGCTGGACACCGTGCTGCTCGCCGCCCGAGAAGGACTCACCGGTCGCGTACGCCCCCGAGCCGCTCCCTGGGCCGCGGGGCCGCCCCCTGGCGTCATCGGCCGCTGGCTGCCCGAACAGCGCCACGCGTGGGACGAACACCACGCGCGCGTGGCCGCCGACGAGCTGGCTCCACTGCGTACTCGCGCCGACGCGGCAGCACAGGTGCGCGCACCTGCGCCGCTCACGGCGCTCGCGGAGTCGGCACCACAACCTGTCGCCGCGGCGGCACTTGGCGCCCTGGGTGACGTTCTCGGCGTGGCCCATCACAGTGCGTCCCACGACGGCGCACCGCCCGGCGACGAGCCGCTGCTGGGTGTCCTGCTCCGCCACGCCGCGACGGGCGGCGTGAGGGGGCGGGCGGCCATGGCATCTGTCCGCCGGCTCCTGCGGGAGGTGCCGGACCCGGAGGCAGTCGCCCTGCTCGCCCCCGTGGCCTGTGCGGCGGATGCCCCCGTCGGCACCCGCAAGGAAGCCGTGCGAGCCCTTGGCGCACTCAGCGGTGACGTGGCGTTCGACGCCCTGGTGGCTGCCTGGGACACCCCGCGTCAACATCGCGACGTACGCGCCGTCGTGGCGGGCCACCTCCTTGCCGCGATCGACCGCCCCGCCATCGCCGATCGTCTTGCCCGGGCGGCCGACGAGCCCGCCGTACGGGAAGCGGTGGTCCACGCGCGCGTGGGGGCCGTGCACGAATCCACGGGAGAGGCCTACGCCGACTTCCTGGCACGTCTGGTGAGGGAAGGCGACGAGGAAACCGTCGTCGCCGCGTGCCGCGCCCTGTCCGCCTGGCTCACACCGGATTCGGCCGACGCCATGCGCGTCGTCGCCGACGTCGCCACGGCCCCGGGGCGATGCCGAAGGGAGTGGGACGTGGCCGCACAGCAGTTGGCCTGGTTCCCGCTGGGGCCGGTCGGAGGGCAGATCCTGAGGGGCGCCATCCGAGGGCTCCAGGAGCTCGCCGTCACGCCGGACCCGCAGGTGCGCGCTGACGCGCTCCGTCGTCTCTCGGGCGTCGTTGAAGCCTTGCGTGTCCGGCGGGGCTCTGCCCAGACGCTTCTCATCGCCGACGCCCTGGCCCTGTCGATGCACGCGGTGGGCCTGTACACCGATGAGGCAGCCCTGACATGGGACACGTCGTTGGCCGCCGTGCGCCACGGCGAACACCACGCGGCGCGCTGGGAGCGGCTCCTCGACCTCGTCGAGGAACGCCCCGAACGGCTGGCTCTGGGAAGCGGTTTCCAGGTCCATGTCGAAGCCCGAACGCCTCGCGCGCGTGCGGCACTGCTCGCCGCCGCCCGGCTGCTGCGCGAGCGCGGGACCCCGGTGACCGGGGTGATGGCGCTCGCCCTGGTGCGCGTCGGCGGCCGGGCGGCGTCGTGGGACGAGACCTGGCGGGCCGAACTGGTGGCCCTGCGCGATCACGCGGACCATGACACGGCGATGGCCGCGTTTCTGCTCGACCCCGAGCAGGACCACTGACGGGGTCACCGGAGCAGAGGGATCAGTTGGGGCGTACGGCCATCTTGTCGAGCGCGTCGAGGAGCCAGGGGAGTTCGGGGCCGCGCCCCACCGGCAGCACCTCTCCCGGCTCTTCGTCGAGGAGCACGAACGCGATGTCGTCGGTCCTGGCGACCATGGACCAGCCAGGACCGTCGGCACGCAGGGTGCGGGCCTCTCCGGAGGCGAACGAGGATCGTACGCGGCCCAGGGGCGGCGGCGTACTCACGTACGCCCGTGCTTCCGCCAGGACACGGCGTACGCCGGTGAGCGGCCCCTGATCGGCCTCGGCGTCGGCGTCACTCCTCTCCGGGCGGGTGTCCTCGCCCTCCTGAGCAACGCCTTCCTCCTGAGCCGCGCCAGACTCGGCACCGTCGCTCAAGAAGTCCGCGTCGTCGAGCTGCTCGCGCCACGCCGCCCACTGGAGCGCGATCTCGTCGGCGCCGAGCCGTCGCTGAGCCGGTCCCCACGAGTCGGACTGAGGAGGAGAGAGCGGCTTCTCGTCCGGGTACTCGGGGTCGGGGTCGTGAGGCGGGGGCACATTGGGCGCCGCGACGGCGACCGCGAGTGGCCAGCCGGGCAGTGCGGCGACGACCGTACGCTCGTCGGGCGACAGGTCGTATTCCATGCCGCAGTCCCAGGAAGCGATCGCGACGGCCACGAGTGACACGTCGTCGACGACGACGGTCCACCGGGCGCCCGCACCGTCCTGACCGAGCACGAGACCGTACCCGTCGGCGAGCGGCGCGAGCCCCAGAGCCGTGCACGCCTCCGGATAGTCGTCGCCGAGCACGCTCGGGAATTTCGCGGGCGTCAGCAGCACCGCGGTCAGCACGTACAGCGCGTCGTCCTCGGCGGCGACAGCGTCGTCCGTTCCGGCCATGCCAGCCTCCCCATCGCTTCATCCGTCGGCGCACCCTAACCACAGGTTCGGTTGATCGTCGAGGGGTGCATGACCAGGAAACTCTCCCGTACGCACCAGGAACTCGCACACGGACGTCAGGCGGCGGGCAGGCCGAGGAGCGTACGCGCCACGTCCGTCGGAGACTCGTCGCGCTCCCTGGCGAGGGCGATGACCGCTCGACAGGCGAGTTCGCTGATGCCGAAGGACAAGGCCTCCGGTGAGACCCAGTCCCTGGCTTCGTCTATGCGGTCCTGGTCGTCCTCGGCGCATGCGGCCACGTATACGGCGGCCGCCTCGAAGAGGTTGTGCGGGCGCTGCTGCTTGCTGCGAACAGCGTCGTCCGAGCGCCAGAACTTGCGGAGCTTGTCGAACATGTGGGCCACCTTCCCCCGGTTCTGGATATCACTGATGACCACTCATCTGCCTTACTCCAAAGTAGAGTTTGAGTCCCGACGGCAGAAGGGGGGCCGGGTGGTGAAGCGCTATGACCGGCTCAAGGAGATTCGGCGTCTCGACCCGGAGAAGGACGCCCTGACGATCTACCGGCTCAGCGCGACGTACGAGTTCCCTTGGGACTACACCCGAGCTCTTGAGCTGGCGCTCTACCGCACATACGCGGTGCCCAGCATCGGTCGGCTCCTCGCCGAGACGGCGGAACTGACGGGCCGTACGCAGAAGCGGTACGACGACACGGCCCTGCTCCTCGACACCGTCGTAGAGCACGGTTTCGGCACGGACGAAGGCCGCACGGCGATCCGCCGGATCAACCAGATGCACCGTAGCTACGACATCTGTAATGAAGACATGCGCTACGTGCTGTGCACGTTCGTGGTGGTGCCCAAGCGCTGGATCGACGTCTACGGATGGCGGAGATTGTCTCGCCACGAGACGACCGCGGCCGCCGTCTACTACCGAACCTTGGGGCAGCGCATGGGGATCCAGGATATCCCGGACTCCTACGTAGCCTTCGAGAAGTGTCTCGATGCCTACGAAGAGGCCCACTTCGCGTGGGACGAGGGTGCGCGCAAGGTCTCCGACGCGACCCTCGATCTCATGGCCTCCTGGTACCCACGCCCTCTGGCGCCCTTGTTGCGGGTCTCGACCCTCGCCCTGCTCGACGAGCCCCTTCTGCGCGCCTTCCGCTACGAACCGCCGGGCCCCGCCACCCGCACGCTGGTCAGGCGAGCGGTGCGGTTGCGCGGCCGAGCCGTGCGCTTGATGCCGCCCCGTACCGCACCGCACTACGCCCGGCAGAACTGGGAGATCAAGGGCTACCCGAAGGGATATCGGGTCGGCGAGCTCGGTACGTTCCCGGTGCCCGGCGTCCGGGGCTGCCCGGCCCCGCACACGGACGAGTAGGCGGACGCTTCAGCGCAGAGAGCTCAACGTCCTCCGCAGGCAGGCGAGTTCGGCAAGGCTTGTCGCGCGGGCGATGGTGAGGGTGCCGCGTCGGAACGGATCGTCGAGATCCTCGGCGCGCAAAGGGGGCTCGCCGTCGCAGAAGAAGCTGGCCGGCTCCTCGAGGAAGGCAAGGTGGCGCTCGAGGACGGCGGCCTGAGTCTTCGCCTCGGCTGTCGCCGGACGACGATAGCCGTCGTCATCCCCTCTGCGGCCCGAACCGGCCTAGTCCTGTCGTACGGCCAGAGCGAGGAACCGCGTGTCCTCGTCGACGTACGAGGTCAGCCGCCAGCCGGAACCGGCGAGCAGCGGGCGGAGATTCCCCTCGGCCCGCAGATCGTCCGTGCTGATCTGACGGCCCTGCCGCGCCGCGAGTGCCGCCCGGCCGATGGGGTGGAAGAGGGCGAGGGCTCCTCCGGGCCGCACCACGCGCCTCAACTCCCGCAGGTTCTCCGCCGGATCGGCCAGATGGGAGATCAGGCCCGCGCCGAACACGGCATCGAGTGACGCGTCGCGCAACGGGAGTCGCGTCACGTCCGCGAGCAGGAGCTGTCCCGCACGGTGTCTGCCGGCCCGTGTGGCGGCCTCCAGCATGGCGGGAGTCAGATCAACTCCGAGTACGGACCCGGAGGGCCCTACGGCCTCCCTGAGGGCCGGTAGCGCCCGCCCGGTGCCGCACCCGGCATCGAGGACGCGGCCACCGGGGCGCAGGCCGAGCTCGGACGCGGCGGCTCGATAGGCGGGCCCGTCGTCGGGGAACCGGGTGTCCCAGTTGGCCGCTCGGGCGGTGAAGAAGTCACGGACACGCGTGTGGTCGTCGCTCATGTGGTCATGATTGCTCAATGACGCGCATACGCGTTTGGGGGCACACGTTCGAGCGTGCTGCGATCGTTCAGGATCCTCTCTCAGTCATATTCCAACACCTTTCGAACTGCGCCCCCGTTGTGCGCCCCTGCCCGGACTAGCGTCCCGGAGCCATGGGACACCTGGACCACGCCACCTTCGGCTGGCTGACCCCCGTGCTGTCGTACGCGATGGCCTGTATCGGCGCCGCTCTCGGGCTGCGCTGTACCGTTCGTGCGCTTGGTGCCACGGGCGCCTCGCGCCGCAACTGGCTCATCACGGCGGCCTCAGCCATCGGCACGGGCATCTGGACGATGCACTTCGTGGCCATGCTCGGCTTCGGCGTCACCGGCACCGAGATCCACTACAACGTGCCCCTGACGATCTTGAGTCTGATCGTCGCGATGGCCGTCGTCGGAGTCGGCGTCTTCTCCGTCGGTTACGGCCGTGACCGCGGGCGTGCGCTCACGGTCGGCGGGCTCACCACCGGGCTCGGCGTGGCGAGCATGCACTACCTGGGCATGGCCGCGCTGCGACTGAACGGCGACGTGCGCTACGACCCTGTACTGGTCGGCCTCTCCGTAGTCATCGCCGTTGTCGCCGCGACCGCGGCCCTGTGGGCGGCGCTCAACATCAAGTCGCCTCTTTCGGTCGCCGTCGCGTCGCTTGTCATGGGCGGGGCGGTGAGCAGCATGCACTACACCGGAATGCTGGCCGTGAGCGTGCGGGTCACGGAGTCGAGCGCTGCGCTGCCCGGGGCCACGACGATGCAGTTCATCTTCCCCCTTGCGGTCGGCCTTGGGTCGTACCTCTTCTTGACCTCGGCGTTTGTCGCCCTGTCCCCGACCTCGGGGGAACGTGAAGCCTCCGTGGCTGCCCAGCGACCGGTGGAGGGAGCCGCCCGGTAGCGGCGCACCAGGACGCTCACGGCCGGGCGGACACACGCCTCGAAACCTTCCGAACGAGGAGGCCATGCGCACACCCCGTAAGACCCCCGACCCGGCCGACGGCACATTGCCGCCGCAGTCCGGGGACCCGGCACGTGGTCGCCGCGCACACGCGGGAGAGCCCGCCGATGAACGGCCCGAAGCGGCAGCCCCCTTGGAGCCCGGGCCGCTGACGACCCCCGCGCCCCGGGGGTCGTGGTGGCCGCGCCCCCGTACCGTACGAGCCAAGATCCTGTGCCTGCTCATGGTGCCGGTCGTCTCCCTGCTCGCGTTGTGGGGATACGCCACGGTCACCACGGCTCAAGACGTGGCGCGTCTACGACAGCTGCAGCGCGTCGACGCCGAGGTGCGCGGCCCGGTCGACACCGCCATCGCCGCGTTGCAGGCCGAGCGAGTGGCGGCCGTGAGCTACGCGACCGAGCCCACGCGGGAGCGTGGCAGCGAACTCAAGAGGCAGGCGGGAGGTACGGACCGCGCTGTGGCGAAGCTGCGTCGTGGCGAGGGACGGACGATCGCCGATGGTGGCGATCTGCCCACCGGGGTGGCGTCCAGGCTCGCGACATTCGTCTCCGCGGCCGAGGACCTCAGCACGTTGCGCACCGACGTGCTCGACCACCGCACGGCCTGGGACACGACCTACGGCCAGTACACGAGGACCATTTCGGCAGCCTTCGGAGTCGGCGGCGCGCTCACCGGCATCCAGAAGGCCGAACTCGGCTCCGACGCGCGCGTGCTGCTCGAATTCGCCAGGGCCTCCGAGATGCTGGCGCGCGAGGATGCCGTCCTGTCCAGCGCCCGGCTCGACGGGTCTCTGGACCGGGAGCGGCTGCGGCAGTTCACCGGAGCCGTCGACACCCGGCGGACCTTGACCGAGGCGGCGGTGGCGGATCTGCACGGACCCGAACGAGCAGCCTGGCAGAACCTCGTGGAGGGGAGCGCGTACGCCGACGTGCGCGCAGTCGAGGACAAGGTGACCGTCGCGCCCCCGGGCAGACGAGCCGCCGCCGCGGCACCGGCCGCCACATGGGACAGCGCCCATGGTGTGGTGCGGGACGAGCTCCGCGCGATCGACGTGGGCGCGAGTCGCAGCGCCGCCGATCGGGCCGACCCGTTCACCCGCGGGTTGCTCACTCCGGCAGGCGCCGCCGTGCTCCTTGGACTCGTCGCGGTAGTCGCCTCACTGGTCATCTCCGTACGCATCGGGCGAGGACTGGTCGTCGAGCTGGTGAGCCTGCGCAACGGCGCGCTGGAGATCGCCCGGCACAAACTTCCCCACGCCATGCGGAGGTTGCGCGCCGGTGAGGAGATCGACATTCACGCCGAAGCGCCGCCCGGCCCGCCCGCGGAGGACGAGACGGGGCAGGTCTACGAAGCGCTCGGCACGGTGCACCGGGCGGCCCTGCACGCCGCCATCGAGCGCGCCGAACTCGCCAGCGGCATCTCGGGCGTCTTCGTCAACCTCGCCCGCAGGAGCCAGGTCCTCGTCCACCGCCAGCTCAACCTCCTCGACAGCATGGAGCGCAGGTCGGACGACCCGAACGAACTCAGCGACCTCTTCCGGCTCGACCACCTCACCACCCGGATGAGGAGGCACGCCGAGAGCTTGATCATCCTCTCCGGAGCCGCGCCGGGACGCGCCTGGCGCACGCCTGTCGCTCTGGCGAACGTCGTCCGCGCGGCCGTCTCCGAAGTCGAGGACTACGCGCGCGTGGAGCTACGACAGCTCCCCGCTGCCGCGGTCGTCGGCACGGCCGTCGCCGACCTCATCCACCTCCTGGCCGAACTCGTCGAGAACGCCGCCCAGTTCTCGCCGCCCCACACCAAAGTGCGGGTCAACGGCGAGCCGGTCGGTAACGGCTATGCCCTGGAGATCGAGGATCGCGGCCTCGGCATGGGCGCAGAGGCCCTGGCCGAGGCCAACCGCCGTATCGAGCAGTCCGAAGCGCTCGACCTGTTCGACAGCGACCAACTGGGGCTCTTCGTGGTCAGCAGGCTCGCCGCGCGACACGGGGTCAAAGTGCACCTCCGTACGTCCCCCTACGGCGGTACCACCGCGGTCGTCCTCCTGCCCACCGCATTGCTGCAGAGCATCACACCGGAGAGTCCCGGAGCCCACACCATGGAACGTGACCCCGAAAAGATTGGGCACGCGCGCGTGCCCGATGCCGCATCGATGAACGGCACCCCCGTTCCCGCCCCGGCCGCCCGCCCCGCACTGGGAGCGTCGGCGAAAACCCCGCAGACGACACCGCCGGGCGTCACCACACTCCGGCTGCGCAAGCCCCCGGACACGGAACCCGACAGCGTCCCGGAACCTTCGGAAGACCTCCCGCGCCGCGTTCGCCAGGCCAGCCTGGCCCCCCAACTGCGCGAAAAGCGCCCCGATGACGCGGCCGGATCGGTGAGTGTTCGCGAAGAGACCGAACGCAGCCCCGACGAGGTACGGGATCGCATGACCGCCTACCGCGACGGATGGGTCCGAGGCGGCGGTCGCCGGCCGGGCATCGTCGGCGCGGTCCCCGACATTCCAGGGCCCGCACCGGCCAGTGACGGCACCGAAGGAGACTCCGCATGATCCAGGACAAGAGCATCACCACCGGCCGGTCCGGCGAACTCGACTGGCTGCTGGACGACTTGGTACTGCGCGTCGGCGAGGTACGGCACGCCGTGGTGCTGTCCAACGACGGGCTGGCCGTCGGGGCCTCGACCGCCCTCACCCGTGAGGACGCCGAACATCTCGCAGCGGTCGCCTCCGGGTTCCACAGCCTCGCCAAGGGCGCGGGCCGGCACTTCGGGGCCGGGGGAGTGCGCCAGACCATGGTCGAGATGGACGACGGCTTCCTGTTCGTGGCGGCGGCGGGCGACGGCTCGTGCCTCGCCGTACTCAGCTCTGTCACGGCCGACATCGGCCTGGTCGCCTACGAGATGGCACGGCTGGTCAAGCGGGTGGGCGAGCATCTATACACCCCATCGCGCTTCGGTTCCCAGCCACCGGCCGCCGGATGACGCAGGGCGGTCGACGCAGATGACGGAGGACAGGAGCGGCGTCCCGCACGACGTGGGCAGCCAGTGGTACGACAACGAGGCCGGACCGCTGGTCCGTCCCTACGCGATGACTGGCGGGCGGACCCAACCGGGACCCAGCGGAGTGCGCTTCGATCTGATCGCACTCGTCACGCTGGACGAGAACGCGCCGGGTGCCGGGGACGACACCGCGCTCGGACCGGAACACCGGTCGCTCATCGAACTGTGCCGCACCGAGACCCAGTCGGTCGCCGAGCTGGCGGCCGACGCCGATCTGCCCGTGGGAGTGGTGAGGGTGCTGCTCGGCGACCTGCTGGAAATGGGCTGCGTGAAGGTGAGCCGACCCGTGCCACCCGCGCAGCTACCCGACGAGAAGATCCTGCGAGAGGTGATCGATGGGCTCCGAGCGCTCTGACGCCGACGGCGACGACACGAATGCCATGGCGTTGAAGATTCTGGTCGCGGGCGGCTTCGGGGTGGGCAAGACCACCCTGGTCGGCGCGGTCAGCGAGATCCGCCCGCTGCGCACGGAGGAGCTGCTCAGCCAGGCGGGCCAGTTGGTCGACGACACCGGTGGAGTCGACCGCAAGACCACGACGACCGTCGCCATGGACTTCGGCCGCATCACCATCAGGTCGGGCCTGTCGCTGTACCTCTTCGGTACACCGGGGCAGGACCGTTTCTGGTTCCTGTGGGACGAGCTGTCCCAGGGCGCGCTCGGTGCCGTCGTCCTCGCGGACACACGGCGGCTCGAGGACTGCTTCCCCGCCGTCGACTACTTCGAGCATCGGCAGATCCCGTTCGTGGTGGCCGTGAACTGCTTCGCGACCGCGCGTACGTTCGGTGCGCATGAAGTCTCCCGGGCCCTGGACCTCGACCGCGGCACCCCCGTGGTGCTCTGCGACGCAAGGGACCGCGATTCGGGAAAGGAGGTGCTGATACGTCTTGTCGAGTACGCCGGGCGGATGCATACCGCCCGGCTGCTCGACACGGTGGGCTAAGGCGTCACACGGTGGGCTGAGGCGTCAGTCGGATACGGCGCCGAGAGCGACCACCTTGTCGATTTTGACGCGTACGAGGAGTTCACCCGGCACGCCGTTGCGCTCGCCGAACTCCTCGGCACGTCCTTCACCCATGTAGCGGGCTCCGAGCCGGGCCGCCCAGTGCCGCACCTCGTCGGGATCGTCGCTCAGGCGGGCCTGCCCTTGCAGTACCACGAACGCGAACGGAGGGTTGTCGTCGTCCACACACAGGGCGACACGCCCGTCCCGCGCCAGATTCCGCCCCTTGACGGTCTCGGCTCCGGTGTTGAACACCAACTCGTCTCCGTCCAAGAGGAACCAGATCGGAGCGATATGTGGGCTTCCGTCCGCCCGGACGGTCGACAGCTTGCCGGTGCGGGTGCCCTGCGAGACGAAAGCCCGCCACTGGTCATCGGTCATCTTCTGTGCCATGTCCCCATCATGCTTGCCGGGGCGCCGATGGTGGGGAAGGCTGGCAGGTCAGTTCCTCCAGCCAGGGGGAGCAGTGAGGCGGGGAGACGGGAACATGGTGCAGAACTCGGGGCTCGGTTGGCTGCTCGACGACTTGACCAAGCGCATGGAGTCCGTGCGCCACGCGCTGGTGCTGTCCAATGACGGTTTGGTGACCGGCGCGAGCTCCGAACTGAGGCGGGAGGACGCGGAACATCTGGCCGCGGTCTCGTCCGGCCTGCACAGCCTGGCCAAGGGGTCAGGTCGGCACTTCCATGCGGGCAACGTGCGCCAGACGATGATCGAGTTCGACGACGCGGTGCTCTTCGTCACCGCGGCCGGCGACGGCAGTTGCCTGTGCGTCCTCAGCTCCGCGGAGGCGGACATCGGCCAGGTCGCGTACGAGATGACGCTGCTCGTCAATCGTGTCGGCGAGCATCTCGGTGTAGATGCGCGACAGCTGGGGCGGACGCCCGTGGTAGACCTCTGACCAGCTGAAACGTCGGCGCGACGAGAGTTATCCACAGGCTCGGCGCGGATTGCGGTGATCGCGCTACGGTTTTCCCGAGAGCAAAGACGCCTCACGGGGGAGAACCACCATGTCAGGTCACACGATCATGCAGGAAGCCGCGGACACGACAGCGCAGACCTCGGTCACGCAGACCCGCGCGGCACGAGAACTGGGTCTGAAGCGCGGCGAGTTCGAACTCGCCGTGATGCTGGGGCGCATCCGCACCGTCAGCGACGCAGTCGGTGGACGCCGCCGTGTCACGCGCGAGGAGATCGAGCGCGTCCGTGCCGGGGAGGGCTTTCCCGAGGTATGGGTCGAGCGCGTCAGAGCCGTGGGGACCACCGAGGGCGCAACTCTCATGGGTATCTCCACGGCCCGTTTCACCCGGCTCGCGCGGGCGGGTTTCGTGACGCCGGTGAAGTTCTACCTCAACCGGTACCGTGCAGTCGTCTGGCTGTATCTGGCAGAGGAGCTACGGCAGTTCGCCGAATCCGAGGCCAACGCCAGTCTGCTCACCGGCCGTGCCCCTGGCGCGCTCCGCGCCCAGCTGGAGGCGGGTGCCGACCTGCGGGCACGGAACTGGCGGGGCCGCCACGCGGGAGCGCTGCTGCGGCAGTCCGAAGATCCCTGGGAGCGTGCCGCGGTTGTGGCCTCGTTACTCGACCCGGTCCAGATCGCGGAAATCATCAAGGACCCGTACGAACGCGCCTACGTACGCGGGCTCATGCCCGAGCCCTTCGGCCAGGGCGCCCCCGATTCACCGGCGGGACGGATCATTCAGAAGATCACGACCGCGGACGATCCGGACGAGATCCGCTGGCTGCGGGCGAACCTGACCATCAGTCTCTCCCAGGCCCGAGGGCAGCGACCTGCGCCGCGGCCCGCGCCGGACTCCGGTTCTGGCCCTGGTGTTGATTCCGGCCCTGGCCCTGGTCCCGGTGGTTCCGGTACTCGGGCGCAACTCGGCGCTCAGCCAAGCCCTCATCCCGCGCCGGTTCACGAGGCACCCCTTGGGGCGCTGCCTGAGGCCGCACGTCCCGACGAAGCGACGAAAGGGAGAGCGCCGGAGCCGCGAGGTCTGTTCAAGTGGATGCGACGCAGGGGAGCGTAGCGAGGCGGCGACCGAGACGGGAACCGAGGCGGAGTCGGGGGGAAGCCGGTGGTTGGCTCCGCTACAGGGTCGTGTCGAGATCTTTGGCGTAGTGCTCGATCGCGGGACGGTAGCCGGCGATGTCCGGGTCCTGGCTCGTGGTGGCGAGCAGGGTCAGCAGGATCTCCATCGCGTCGTGTGTCCGGCCGGTGTTGTAGAGGGCCATGGCCAGAAAGGTCTTGAGAGCGGCGTCGTCGGGGAACTCGGCCACCGCGTCCCGCAAGGTCGTGACGGCTTCCGGATACCGGCCAAGGACGCGGTAGGTGCTGCCCAGGCCGAGGAGTGCTCCTCGACGGTCATCGGGGGTGAGGCCCGGGTTCCCGACCGCGCGCACGTAGTGCGGCACCGCCTCGGCCTCAAAGCCTAGTGTGTCGTGCACCCACGCGGTCTGGTACGCCACCTCCGTGTCCAAGGGGAACTGCTCGCACAGGGCGAGCAACTGCTCCCGTGCCTCTTCGCGGAGACCGGCCTCGCGCAGCCGAACGGCCTCGGCGAGCCGGCGGTCGCGGTGACCGGTCATGTTCTCGTCCCTGGTCATGCCCTCTTCCTCTCCCTCTCTCTGTCTCACTCCACCCCCGGCTCCCATGTGACCCCCACCTTCGCCGAAGATCACTGCTGCGGCTTCTGGAGTGGGCACGGGCTCATCGAACTCAGGAGGTGATTCCCACCGATGGCATGTGTGGCGAGGCAAAGCGCCCCGGTGCCCGGGCAGCCCGGGCGCCGTGCTGGTGGAGGCCTGTCATCTCTGCCACGAAAGCGCCTCGATCGATACGACGTCACGGGCTGCCAGAGGCCCGAAGAGCCGGAGGGTCTCCGCACGGGCCACCTCGTGCATCCGGCGGGGAGCCACCGAGCCGTCCTCCGCGTTCTCCCAGATCAGCAGCCCGCCCCGGAACGCGCAGAGAGACCACCCGCTCTCATGGGACAACGACACATCGGGATGCTCGTCGTCAGCGTTCGCGAGGCCGTCCAACACGTGCCTCATCGTCTCCGGATCAGGTTCGTCGACCGTCTAGCCCATGACGTCGTACATGAAGTAGCTCATGCATGCGCCCACAGCCTCATCCTGGCGACGGGCGGCCGTCCATGTGCCGTTCCCCGTAGGCCCGGAAGAGACCCTCCTGTACGACCGAGACCAGCAGTCTGCCCTCGATGTCGTAGATACGGCCGCGCGCGAGACCGCGGCCGCCCGTCGCGATCGGGGACTCCTGGTCGTAAAGGAACCACTCATCCGCGCGGAAGGGGCGGTGGAACCACATGGCGTGGTCCAGCGAGGCCATGTCGAAGCTGCGTGGGCCCCACAGCGGCTCCACGGGGATGCGGACGGCGTCCAGGAGCGTCATGTCGCTCGCGTAGGTCAGTGCGCAGGTGTGGACGAGCGGATCGTCACCGAGCGGGCCGACCGCACGCATCCAGACCGCACTGCGCGGCTCGGCGTCCTTGATCTCCTCGGGAGTCCAGCGCAGCCGGTCCACGTAGCGGATGTCGAAGGGCTGACGTCTGGCCATGCGCTCCAGCTGCTCGGGCAGCACGCCCAGATGCTCGGTGATCTCCTGGGCGACCGTCGGCAGCGACTCGGGATCGGGAGCCGTGATGCGCGGCGGAAGCTGGTGCTCGAAAGGGCCCACCTCGGGCTGATGGAAGGAAGCGGTGAGATTGAAGATGGTGCGCCCCTGCTGGACCGCGGTGACACGACGCGTGGTGAAGGAACGCCCGTCCCGCACCCGCTCGACCTGGTACACGATCGGCACGCCCGGACGTCCGGGCCGCAGGAAGTACGCGTGCAACGAGTGGACCGGGCGCTCGCCCTCGGTGGTACGTCCAGCGGCCACCAGCGCCTGCCCGGCGACCTGTCCTCCGAACACCCGCTGCAGGGACTCCTGCGGGCTGCGGCCACGGAAGATGTTGAGCTCGATCTGCTCCAGGTCAAGCAGACCGACAAGACGGTCGGCGGGATTGTTCATGAGGGTTCCTCGACTTCTGTCCGGGGGGAAGCGTGGCGTGCTCAGAGCTGGCCGACGTCGGTGACCCGGACGACGGCGCGGCCTTCCTCGTCCGAGGCCGCGAGATCGACCTCCGCGCCGATACCCCAGTCATGGTCGCCGTTCGGGTCGGCGAACGTCTGCCGGACGCGCCACAGACCGTGGTCCGGGTCCTCCTCGATGAGCAGCAGCTTGGGGCCGCGCGCGTCGGGACCGGTGCCGAGGTCGTCGTACTCGTCCCAGTACTTGTCCATGGCCGCGCCCCAGGCGTCCGCGTCCCAGCCGGACTCGGCGTCCAGTTCGCCCAGCTCCTCGACGTGGTCGAGGGCGGCGAGCTCGACGCGGCGGAAGAGCGCGTTGCGGACCAGGACGCGGAAGGCGCGGGAGTTGGCGGTGACCGGCTTGACCTGGTCGGCGCGTTCCTGGGCCTCCTCGGCGGTCATGACCTCGGGGTTGGCGAGCTGCTCCCACTCGTCGAGGAGGCTGGAGTCGACCTGTCGGACCATCTCGCCCAGCCAGGCGATGAGGTCCTGGAGGTCCTCGGACTTCAGGTCGTCGGGGATGGTGTGCTCAAGTGCCTTGTACGCACTCGCGAGGTAGCGAAGCACGATGCCCTCGGTGCGGGCGAGTTCGTAGAAGGACGTGAACTCCGTGAAGGAAAGCGCCCGTTCGTACATGTCGCGGATCACGGACTTGGGGGAGAGCGGGTGGTCGCCGACCCACGGGTGGCTCGTCTTGTAGGTGTTGTACGCGTGGAAGAGGAGCTCCTCCATGGGCTTGGGGTACGTGATGTCCTGGAGCCGCTCCATGCGGTCCTCGTACTCGACGCCGTCGGCCTTCATCAGGGCCACGGCCTCGCCGCGCGCCTTGTTCTGCTGCGCGGCGAGGATCTGGCGCGGGTCGTCGAGGGTGGACTCGAGGACGGACACCATGTCGAGGGCGTACGAGGGGGACTCCGGGTCGAGCAGCTCGAAGGCGGCGAGCGCGAAGGTCGACAGCGGCTGGTTGAGCGCGAAGTCCTGCTGCAGGTCGACCGTCAGACGCACGATGCGCCCCGAGGCATCCGGCTCGTCGAGCTTCTCGACCACGCCGCCGTCGAGCAGCGAACGGTAGATGGCGATGGCGCGCCGGATGTGCCGCAGCTGCTGCTTGCGCGGCTCGTGGTTGTCCTCAAGGAGGTGACGCATCGCCTCGAAGGCATTGCCCGGACGGGCGATCACCGCGAGGAGCATGGTGTGCGTGACGCGGAAGCGGGAGGTCAGCGGCTCGGGCTCGGATCCGATGAGCTTCTCGAACGACGCCTCGGTCCACCCCACAAAGCCCTCGGGGGCCTTCTTGCGCACTACCTTGCGGCGCTTCTTCGGGTCGTCGCCCGCCTTGTTGAGCGCCTTCTCGTTCTCGATGACGTGTTCGGGCGCCTGCGCCACGACGAGGCCCGCGGTGTCGAAGCCCGCACGTCCTGCGCGGCCCGCGATCTGGTGGAACTCCCGGGCACGCAGGGTCCGCACCCGCGTGCCGTCGTACTTGGCGAGGGCAGTGAACAACACCGTGCGGATGGGGACGTTGACGCCGACGCCGAGAGTGTCCGTGCCGCAGATGACCTTCAGCAGACCGGCCTGCGCCAGCTTCTCCACGAGTCGCCGGTACTTCGGCAGCATGCCCGCGTGGTGCACGCCGATCCCGTGACGTACGTACCGCGAGAGGTTGCGGCCGAACTTGGTGGTGAAGCGGAAGTTGCCGATCAGGTCGGCGATCTTGTCCTTCTCCTCGCGGGTGCACATGTTGATGCTCATCAGCGACTGCGCGCGCTCGACAGCCTGCGCCTGCGTGAAGTGCACGATGTAGACCGGCGCCTGCTTGGTCTCAAGGAGCTCGGTGAGGGTCTCCGTGATGGGCGTCAGGCGGTACTCGTACGAGAGGGGCACCGGGCGTGTCGCGGAGCGGACCACCGAGGTGGGGCGTCCCGTGCGGCGCGTCAGGTCCTTCTCGAACATCGAGACGTCGCCGAGCGTCGCGGACATGAGGATGAACTGCGCCTGCGGCAGTTCGAGGATCGGAATCTGCCAGGCCCAGCCGCGGTCCCCTTCCGCGTAGAAGTGGAACTCGTCCATCACGACCTGGCCGATGTCGGCGTTCTTGCCGTCGCGCAGCGCGATCGACGCGAGGACCTCGGCCGTGCAGCAGATGACGGGCGCGTCGGAGTTGACGGACGCGTCACCGGTCAGCATGCCGACGTTCTCGGTGCCGAAGAGCTTGCACAGGTCGAAGAACTTCTCCGACACCAGCGCCTTGATCGGTGCCGTGTAGAAGGTGACCTTGTCCTGGGCCAGCGCCGTGAAGTGCGCGCCCGCCGCGACCAGGCTCTTTCCGGAACCGGTCGGAGTGGACAAGATCACGTTGGCCCCGGAGACCACCTCGATCAGCGCCTCCTCCTGAGCCGGATAGAGAGTGATCCCCGTCTCCTCGGCCCAAGAGGAGAAGGCTTCGAAGAGGGCATCGGGGTCGGCATCCGGCGGCAGCTGATCAATAAGTGTCACACCCCCATCTTGCCCTTCTTCACCCTCGATCAGGGAACCGGCGGTCCGTACGAAGATCACGAACGCTACGCTGTGTCGCCAACGGGGCATCAGCACAACGGAAATGGGGCGGGGAAAAGCCATGATGGGTCCGGCACACTCACTGTCGGGAGCGGCGGCCTGGCTGGGCGTCGGAGCGGCCGCGACAGCCGCGGGGCACACGATGCCCTGGCCGGTCCTCCTGGTCGGAGCCTTGATCTGCGCCGGGGCCGCGCTCGCGCCCGACCTCGACCACAAATCGGCGACCATCTCGCGGGCCTTCGGACCCGTCTCCAGAGGCCTGTGCGAGATCGTCGACAAGCTCTCGGCGGCCGTCTACAAGGCGACGCGCAAGCAGGGCGACCCGCGCCGGGCCGGGGGGCACCGCACCCTCACGCACACCTGGCTGTGGGCCGTCCTCATCGGCGCGGGCTCCTCGGCCCTCGCCATCTTCGGCGGCCGCTGGGCGGTCCTCGCGCTGCTCTTCATCCACATGGTGCTCGCCATCGAGGGCCTGCTGTGGCGTGCCGCGCGGGGTTCGAGCAGCGATGTGCTGGTCTGGCTGCTCGCCGCGACGAGCGCCTGGATCCTCGCCGGAGTCCTGGACAAGCCCGGGAACGGCGCGGACTGGCTGTTCACCGCGCCGGGCCAGGAATATCTGTGGCTGGGTCTGCCGATCGTGCTCGGCGCCCTGGTGCACGACCTCGGGGACGCCCTCACGGTCTCCGGCTGCCCGATCCTGTGGCCCATCCCCATCGGCCGCAAGCGCTGGTACCCCGTCGGGCCGCCGAAGCTGATGCGGTTCCGGGCGGGCAGCTGGATCGAGCTGAAGGTGCTGATGCCGGTCTTCATGCTGCTCGGGGGAGTGGGGGGCGCGGCCGCGCTCAACTTCATCTGAGAGGGGCGGGGCGTGGTCCCTTACGCGGACCCCGACAGTCCCTCCGCCAGCTCCTCCTCTTCGCCGTCGCGATAGGCGACGGTGCCTGCTGCAGGGCGCACGTGCCGAGGATGGTGGCGGCACGTGCGGCCACCCCGCCATCCGCCCAGTTCGGCCACCGTTTCGTCTGGCAGCAGGCGACTCAGCAGCGCTTGATGAGCGCTTGATGCGATACGCCAGGCGCGAAGCTGGATGGACCCGGACCTGGGTCCCGGCCCTGGACCCGCCCGTGACCCTGCCCCAGCCCCTCGCCCACCGCCCGAGACCCGCCCCAGCCCCTCGCCCACCGCCCGAGACCCGCCCCAGTCCCTCGCCCGCCGCCCAAGACGACCTATCCGTGCCAGGACCGCCAGAGCGCCGCGTACGCACCCCCGGCCCCCACCAGCTCGTCGTGGCTGCCCAGCTCGCTGATCCGGCCGTTCTCGACCACGGCGATGACGTCCGCGTCGTGCGCGGTGTGCAGCCGGTGGGCGATGGCCACGACGGTGCGGCCGTCCAGGACGCGGGCTAGGGAGCGTTCCAGGTGGCGTGCCGCGCGCGGGTCGAGGAGCGAGGTCGCCTCGTCGAGGACCAGTGTGTGCGGGTCGGCGAGTACGAGGCGGGCCAGTGCGATCTGCTGGGCCTGCGCCGGGGTGAGGGCGAAGCCGCCCGAGCCCACCTCGGTGTCCAGCTCCTCACTCAGAGCCCGAGCCCAGCTGTCCGCGTCGACCGCGCCGAGCGCCGCCCACAGTTCGGCGTCCCGCGCTCCGGTCCTGGCGAGCAGGAGGTTGTCGCGCAGGGAGCCCACGAAGACATGATGCTCCTGGTTGACCAGGGCCACGTGGGAGCGGACCTCCTCCGCCGGCATGGCCGAAAGCTCCGCGCCGCCCAACGTCACGTGACCGTTCCGCGGCGCGTAGATCCCGGCGAGCAGCCTGCCGAGCGTGGACTTGCCCGCGCCGGACGGGCCGACCAGGGCGACCCGCGAACCCGGCTCGACCGCGAGCGACACCTCCCGAAGGACATCGACGCCCGCGCGGTAGCCGAAGTGCACGTCGTCCGCGAGCACCTCGCGTCCGTCCGGAGTGACGGAGTCCTCTCCCGAGTCCGGTTCGATCTCCCGTACGCCCACGAGCCGGGCGAGCGAGACCTGGGCGACCTGCAGCTCGTCGTACCAGCGCAGGATGATGCCCAGCGGATCGACGAGCATCTGGGCGATCAGGGCACCCGTGGCCAGCTGGCCGACGCCGATCCAGCCCTGCAGGACGAACACGCCGCCGATCATCAGGACGGAGCAGAGCACGAGGGTGTGGGTGAAGGTGATGACCGGGAAGAGGACGGAGCGCAAGTAGAGGGTGTGACGTTCCCACGCCGTCCACTCCTTGATGCGGCGCTCCGACAGCTCCACGCGGCGCTCACCGAGCCGGTGCGCCTCCACCGTGCGCCCCGCGTCGATGGTCTCGGCGAGGGCGGCGGCGACGGCGGCGTACCCTGCGGCCTCCGAACGGTAGGCGGAGGGCGCCCGCTTGAAGTACCAGCGGCAGCCGACGACGAGGAGCGGCACGGCGACGAGGATCGCGGGCGCCAGCGGCGGCGCGGTCACGGCGAGGCCGGCGATGAGCAGAGCGGCCCACACCACGCCGATCGCGAGCTGCGGCACCGCTTCCCGCATGGCGTTCGCGAGGCGGTCGACGTCCGTGGTGATCCGCGACAGCAGATCCCCTGTCCCGGCCCGCTCGAGCACGCCAGGCGGCAGCCCGACCGAACGGACGAGGAAGTCCTCCCGCAGATCCGCCAGCATCCGCTCACCGATCATCGCGCCGCGCAGCCGCACCTGATGGACGAAGACGGCCTGGACGAGAAGGGCGACGGTGAAGAGGCCGATGGTGCGCCCCAGATGCAGGTCGCGGGCGCTGTCCGTGACGTTCTCGACCAGATCGCCGAGCAGGTAGGGACCGGCCATGGAGGCGACCACGGCGCAGGTGTTGACCGTGATGAGCAGGGCGAAGGCCCGGCGGTGCCGCCTGACCAGTTCGCGTACGTAGGCTCCGACCGTCGCGGGCGCGCCGACGGGCAGGGTGTCCGCGGTGGTCGGGGCCGCCGGGTCGTACTCCGGTGGCGCCAGGCCGATCATGCCGTCTCCTCGATGTCGATGTCGATGTTGATCTCGGTGTCGGTGTCGGTGTCGGTGTCGGTCCTTGTGCCGCTCTCTATGCCGACGGGTGCCTGAGGCGTCCGTTCCTCGTCCGTCTCGCGCGTCACGACTGCCCGGTAGCGCGGCTCGCTGTGTACGAGCGTGCGGTGTTCGCCCACCGCCACGACCTCGCCCTCATGGAGGAAGACGACGCGTTCGGCCCGGTCGAGGAGCAGCGGCGACGACGTGAGGACCACGGTCGTACGTCCCTTGCGCAGCCCCTTGATGCCCTCGGCGACCCGTGCCTCGGTGTGCGAGTCGACGGCGGAAGTCGGTTCGTCGAGGACGAGGACGCCCGGGTCGGTGACCAACGAGCGGGCCAGCGCGAGCCGTTGTCGCTGTCCGCCCGACAGGGAGCGCCCGCGTTCCGTGACATGGGCGTCCAGCGGGGCCTCGTCCACCGAAGCCTGCGCCAGGGCCTCCAGGACGTCCGCGCACTGCGCGGCCTCCAGAGCCTCGTCGGCGCCCACCGCTCCCGACGCCGGTACGTCGAGGAGCCCCCGGAGCGTGCCGGAGAGCAGGACCGGGTCCTTGTCCTGTACGAGGACGGCGGTGCGGGCGGTGGCCAGCGGCACCTCGTCGAGGGGTACCCCGCCGAGCAGCACGGACGGCAGCTTCTCCGCGTCGTCGAACGCCGCGTGCCCGCCGAGGCGTTCGGCGAGCCGCCCCGCCTCGTCCGGGTCGCCGCACACGACGGCGGTCAGGCGGCCCGAGGGGGCGAGAAGCCCGCTCACCGGGTCGTAGAGATCGCCGGAGGGGGTTTCCACGTCGTCCGGCTGCTTGCCACCGGCCGGGGTCGTGCCGTCCGGCAGCCCGTCTCCCGCATGCGTCGTGCGCTGGAGCGAGAGCACGCGGGCGGCGCGCTTGGCCGAGGGACGCGAGAAGCTGTAGGCCATCGCGATCTCCTCGAAGTGCCGCAAGGGATAGGTCAGCAGCGTGACCGTGCTGTAGACGGTGACCAGCTCGCCGACGGTGATCCGGCCCTCGCGGGCCAGGTGCACGCCGTGCCAGACGACCACGATGAGGAGCAGCCCAGGCAGCAGCACCTGGACCGCCGAGATCACCGCCCACATCCTGGCGCTGCGCACGGCGGCCGTACGCACCTCCTGCGAGGCGCGGCGGTAGCGGTCGAGGAAGAGTTCCTCGCCGCCGATGCCCCGCAGCACCCGGAGCCCGGCCACGGTGTCCGATGCCAGTTCGGTCGCGCGCCCTGCCTTCTCCCGCTGGTGGTCGGCCCGCCGGGTGGCGCGCGGCAGCAGGGGCAGTACGGCGAGCGCGAGCACCGGGACGCCCACCGCGACGACGATGCCGAGAGCGGGCTGGTAGATGACGACGCCCACGCAGACGAGCAGGACCGTGAGCGCGGCGGCCGCGAACCGCGAGACCGCCTCCACGAACCAGCCGATCTTCTCGACGTCACCGGTGGAGACCGCGACCACCTCACCGGCGGCGACACGCCGCGTGAGCGCCGAGCCGAGCTGTGCGGTCCTGCGGGCCAGGAGCTGCTGGACGCGGGCGGCGGCGGTGATCCAGTTGGTGACCGCCGTGCGGTGCAGCATGGTGTCGCCCAGGGCGATGGCCATGCCGAACAGCGCCATCACCGCGCCCGCGAGGGCAAGCCGCCCTCCGGAGCGGTCGATCACGGCCTGCACGGCGAAGCCGACGAGGTACGGCAGCACCGCGATGGAGCCGAAGTGCAGGAGGCCCCAGGCAAGGGATTTCAGCTGGCCGCCGAGCTGGTTGCGTCCGAGCCAGCGCAGGAAATGAGGTCCCGAACGGGCATCCGGCATGCCCGGGTCGGTGAACGGAAGATCGCGAATCTGCATGACGTGTGACGTCCCAGGGTCGGGGTCGGAGAGGCGGACCGTCGGTTCGGCGGAGCGTGCCGGCGTGAACGGACGGTGGTGAACGGACGGTGGTGAACGGACGGTGGTGAACGGACGGTGGTGAACGGGCGGTGGCGCACGGACGGTGGTGAACGGGCACTGCGAAACAAACGGGCACCGCGAAACAGATGACGAGCAGCGGCAACAGGCAACAAGCAGCCAGCGGTAACAGGCGGTGAAAGGTTCGCCTCGTACGGTGGTGCGAAGCAAACGATTTTCCGTCGGGAAGTAAAGATTCGGCCCCTTCTCCGCCCGCGGCCGGGCGCCGGGACGGCTCACGTGATCCGGGTGCGACCATGGACGGATGCGTATAGCTGGTGCGGTGCGAGCGGTGGCTGCCTTCGCGGCCTGCGGTGTTCTTCTGACGTCCTGCGGAAGCGCGGACGACGGGGCGAAGGGTGACGCGGGCACGGACCAGGCGAACAGGGCCGAGCCGTCGGCGACGACCGACCTCAAGAGCATTCCCGACGTGGGTGACCGTCTCCAGAACAAGATTCCCAAGAACTCACGGCAGGTCGTCGCGGTCTACGGGGAGGGCGAGGACTCGGCGAAGTCCACCGTCGTCCTGTACACGAAGTCCGGTTCGACATGGGACAAGACCCGTAGCTGGGCCGCGCACAACGGCAAGAAGGGCTGGACCACCGACCACCGGGAGAATGACAAGCGCAGCCCGGTCGGCGTCTACACGCTCACCGACGCGGGCGGTGTCCTCGCGGATCCCGGCGCCGGACTCCCGTACACCGAGAGCGCCTCGATGCAGGCGCCGCACTACTGGTCCAAGTCGCACTGGCACGACTTCGACTACGTCATCGCCATCGACTACAACCGCGCCAAGGGCACCCCGCCCAACGACCCGACCCGCCCCCAGGGCCAGTCCAAGGGCGGCAGCATCTGGCTGCACATGGACCACGGCAGCGGTACGTCGGGCTGCGTGAGTCTGTCGAAGACGGGCATGGAGTACCTCCTGAAGAAGCTCGACCCGAAGCAGCATCCGGTCGTGGTGATGGGCGACAAGGGGAATCTGAAGGCCTAGCCCTCGCGACCCGCTCGGGCTGGCCCCGCGACCCGCTCGGGCTGGCCCCGCGACCCGCTCGGGCTGGCCCCGCGACTCTCTCGAGCTGGCCCCGCGACTCTCTCGAGCTGGCTCCCGCGACTCCCTCGGGCTCCGCAAGACTCCCTCGGGCTCCGCAAGACTTCCTCGGGCTCCGCGAGACCTCCCCGGAACTCTTCGGAACGCATTGCGGTGATCGTCGACTCGCCGTAGAAATCCCCCATGAGAAGACGCGTCATGTCCATGCTCGCCGGGGTCACCCTCGCGGCGAGCACACTCTTCAGCGCGGGTCCGGCAGCGGCCGACACGCCACCACCGGAGTTCGGCAACGACTGGCACGACCCGATCACGGCCGCCCCGCCCGTCCCGAAGCCGCACACCAAGTCGTGCGAAGTGACCGTCGCTGACGCGCAGTTCAAGGACTTCACGCCCTATGAAGGCGCCTACAGCCCGCCCGGCAAGTGTGGTGCGGGCGACTGGGGCAAGGTGGTCCTCCGCCTCGACGGCAAGGTCAAGGGGCGGCAGTACGACCGGCTCGGCTACCTCCGCATAGGCGGCGTCGAGGTCTTCCGTACGTCCACTCCGGAGCCGTCCGCCGACGGCATCACCTGGTCCGTGGAGAAGGACGTCACGCGCTACCGGGAGACCCTGGGACGCGACCAGCGGGTCGAGATGCTCATCGGGAACGTCGTCAACGAGACGTACACGGGCGTCATCGACGTGAAGGCGACCCTGACGTTCTACGCGGCGCAGAACAGCGGCGCGAAGCGCAAGCAGACACCACCCGACCGCGTCCTGCCGCTGGGCGACGGCACCACCCTCACCACCCCGCGCAACAGCGAGCGCATCGTCGCCGAGGTCTACGCGACAGGCTCCGGCGGCGGCTGCGAGGAGTACTGGTATCTGACGGTCCCGGACGCGGCTCCGTACTCCTGCAAGGCCGAGGACGGGCCCTATCGCGAGGTGCAGGTCACGGTCGACGGCCAACTCGCCGGTATCGCCACGCCGTTCCCGACCGTGTGGACGGGCGGCTGGTCCAACCCCTTCCTGTGGTACGTGATTCCGGGGCCGCGCGCCTTCGACATCAAGCCCATCGAGTACGACCTGACGCCCTTCGCCGGGCTGCTCAACGACGGCCGTCAGCACCGGGTGGAGGTGTCCGTCGCGGGCAGGCCGGAGGCGACGGCAGGCTGGCACACGCCGACCAACATCCTTGTCTGGCAGGATGAGAAGCGCGAGCACGTCTCCGGCAAGCTGACCGGACACACGGCGGGCGACCTCGCCAACAAGGCGGCCTATACGCCCGGTTCGCCCGAGCGTGATCACCGTCTCGACACCAAGGGCAGCCACCGGCTCAGCGTCTCGGGATACGTCGACACCTCCCACGGCCGAGTCGAGACGACCGTCAGCCGCGCGCTCGCCAACACCTCCGTCCACCGCTGGACCGAAGGTGAGTCCACCGACGCGCTCAAGTCCACCTGGACGGACCGCGAGACGGTCACCACGGACGGACGCGCGACCCGCACCGACCGGACGTACACGATGGACGGTACGACGACGCTCGGCGCCGGTGACCGGCTGCGCACCGAGATCTCCCTCGGCGACCGCGCGGAAACCGTGATCACGCACGACGGCCGCCGCACTCGTTCGGTGACCGACGACCGCTACGACGGCGACGCGACGTACACCGCCGACGTCCCCCGCGAGGACCGGCACGCCGTCGGCACGTCCCGTGAGCGCTACCGCGTGTACGGCGACGGCGGCTGCTACGACCGCACGCTGGCCACCGAGCAGGGAGCTCTGACGGTGAACAGGCCGCGCTGCTGACGGTCCGGCCCGGTCCCGCCCTTCAAGGGGCGGTCGGGGCGCGGAGGGGCTTCTTCGGAACCACCTCCGTGCCCCCGGCCGCCCCTTGAAGTGTTCCGGAGCCTCCTCTTCCTCCCCGGAGCCCCTTGCTCCGCTTCGGCGGTTTGGAGCATGGTCCAAGATTTACGTCGATGTGATCTAGAGGTCTTTTACGGAAGCACCCACTCCGCCATAGTGGCGCCTCGCGGAAAGAATGTTCCGCATGGCAGAAGTCAACTGACGCCTCACTACAGGAGTGCCCGTGCCGCAGTCCGTACCGTCCCTACCGCGACGCGTAGCACGCACATGGCGAACCTCACTGTTCGCGCAGGTCGCCTGCGCGTTGGTGATCGGAGTCCTCGTCGGACGGCTGTGGCCCCATGCGGGCACCGCCGTCCAACCGCTCGGCGACGGCTTCGTACGTCTCATCAAAGCGATGATCGCCCCGCTCGTCTTCTGCGTGGTCGTCGCCGGAATCACCAAGGCCGGAGACCTCAAGGCCTTCGGCCGCATCGGGATCAAGGCCCTCATCTGGTTCGAGGTCGCGACCACGGTCGCCCTCGTCGTGGGCCTGCTCGCCGGAAACCTCGTCAGCCCCGGCGCCGGAATGAACGTAGATCCCTCCAAACTCGACGCGTCCGCCGTCGACGCGAAGACCGGCGGCGGTGAGCTGCCCTCGACCAGCGAGTTCCTCCTGCACTCGCTCCCCGACAGCGCCATCGGCGCCTTCGCCGAGAACTCGCTGCTCCAAGTCCTCGTCCTGTCCTGCCTGGTGGGCGCGGCCCTGCTGCATCTCGGCAACACGAAGGTCCCCGCGATCCTGCCCGCCATCGAGCAGGGTCAGGAGATCGTCTTCGCGATCGTCGGCTTCATCATGAAGCTGGCGCCGCTCGCCGTCTTCGGTGCGACCGCGCATCTGGTGGGGGAGTACGGCATCGGTGCCCTGTCGACGTACGGCAAGCTCATCGGTGTCTGTTACGCGGTGGCCCTGATCTTCCTCGTCCTGCTCGGCGTCGCCCTGAAGGTGCTGACCGGCCTGAGTCTGTGGAAGTTCGTCCGTTACACGCGCGAGGAGATGCTGCTCGCGCTCGGCACGGCCTCCAGCGAGGCCGTCATGCCGCGGATGATGCAGAAGCTGCGCCAGGCGGGCTGCCGCGACGACGCCGTGGGCCTCGTCCTGCCGACGGGATACTCCTTCAACCTCGACGGCGCCTCGATCTACCTCTCCATCGGTACGTTGTTCATCGCGCAGGCCGTGGGAGTGGACCTGAGTCTGGGCCAGCAGATCACGGTCGTCCTCGTCCTGATGCTGACCAGCAAGGGCATGGCGGGCGTGCCCGGTTCGGCGTTCCTCGCGCTGTCCGCGACCGCCTCCGCGCTCGGGGTCATCCCCGCGGGCGCGGTCGCCCTGCTGCTCGGCGTGGACCGCATCATGGACGCCATGCGCGTGGCCACGAACCTGCTCGGCAACTGTGTCGCCGTCTTCGTGGTCTCGCGCTGGGAGGGCGCGTTGGACACGGCGCGGGCCAAGAAGGTCCTCTCCGGAGAGATCACCTTCGTACCGGAACAGGCGGAGCCTGCCGAGGCGGCGGAATCGGCTGCCCCCGCCGAGGAGCCCGGCAGCGCCACTGGAGGAGGCACCGCCGGGCCCAAGACCCTCACGCCTGCGGCTTCTCCGAGTCCACTCCCGGCCGAGCCTTCTTCCACAGACCGCGAGTGAAGTCCGGGATCGCCTGCGGCGCGCCCTTCGCCTTGATCGACAGATGGCTCAGGGGGACGGGCGACGTCCAGGTCGCGGCGTCGTAGACGTCGAAGTCGGGCACGAGGCCGAGCTGCATGGTCTGCATCAGACGGAAGATCATGATGTAGTCCATGCCGCCGTGCCCGCCCGGCGGATTGGAGTGCTCCTTCCACAGCCAGTGGTCGAACTCCGCGGCGTACTTGCCGAAGTCGCCCCACTCGTCGTTCGTGTGGTCCGGCTCGATGTAGATGCGCTCGGGGTAGTCCTCGAAGACGCCCTTGGTGCCGCCGAGGCTGTTGATGCGGCTGTAAGGATGGGGCGTGGAAACGTCATGTTCGAGGCGGATCACCCGCCCCTTCGCCGTCTGGACGAGGCTGATCGTGCGGTCGCTCTCGATGTACGTCTCCTTCCAGCTCGGGTCGCCCGCGGGCATGTGCGCCTTGCGGTACTCGGCCAGGCCGAGGGCGGGCGTACCGAAGCTGGAGATGTGCGTGACGCGGTCGCCGCGGTTGATGTCCATGTAATTGGAGACCGGGCCGAAGCCGTGGTTGGGGTAGAGGTCGCCGCGCAGCCGCGTGTGCCACAGGCGCCGCCACGGACCCTCGTAGTAGTCCGGGTCGAACATCAGGCCGCGCAGGTCGTGGTTGTACGCGCCGGCGCCGTGCAGCAGATCGCCGAACTTGCCCGCGTGGGCCATGCGCAGGACACGCATCTCGTTCTTGCCGTAACAGCAGTTCTCCAACTGCATGCAGTGTCTGCGGGTCCGCTCGGAGAGGTCGACCAGTTCCCACAGCTGGTCGAGCCGGAGCGAGATGGGACACTCCACGCCGACGTGCTTGCCGTTGAGCATCGCCGTCTTGGCCATGTCGAAGTGCCAGTCCCAGGGCGTCGCCACGTACACGAAGTCGATGTCCCCGCGCTTGCACAGGTTCTCGAAGTCGTGATCGCCCTTGGTGTACGTCGCCGGGGCGGGCTGGCCCGCGGCGGTGACCTTCCTCGCGGCGGCCGCGGTCTTGTCCTTGACCGGGTCGCAGAGCGCGACGACCTTCACCCCCGGGATCGCCAGGAAAAGATCGATCATGCTGCCGCCGCGATTGCCGAGGCCGACGATGCCGACACGCACCGTGGAGCGCCGCTCGAACGGTACGCCGACCATGGTCTTGCCCTTGCGCGGCGGCGCCTCGGCGGCCGAGGCGGCAGCGGCGGGCGCACCCTGCGGGGCTTCGGCGTGGGCCGTGCCGCCGGTGAGGGCGCCTAGGCCGAGCCCGGCACCGGCGAGGCCCGCGGTGCGGAGTACGGCGCGGCGGGATGCTCCGTCGGGAAGGTCGGCAAGGTTGGCAAGGTCGTCAGGGGTCGCGGGCTGGTCGGACTCGTCAAAGTTCGGTATCGCGTGCTCGTCGTGCATCGGACCTCCGTGGCTTGGATGCCTGCGCTGGAACGGATGCAACCCTGATAGGGGGAGAGGCGTGGCGCAAGGGACCGAAGTGGCCAGGGAGTTGGATTTATTTCGCGTCCGGTCTTGGGGACCTCGTTTCTGGGCCGCCGTCGCTCACGGACGCGTCGCGCGCTCCAGCTCCAGGAGTGCGGAGTAGTAGGCGCGGCCTGTGGCGTGGTCCATGCCCACCTCGCACATGCGGTTCGCCGAGAGGTGCGCGTCGAAGGCGCGGGCGGTGACCTCCGCCGCCTCCTTACGGGTGGCCGACTCGGTCAGCTCCTTGTGCAGCATGCCGCGGTCACCGGCGAAGGCGCAGCAGCCCGCGTCGTCCGGGACCACCACTTCGTCCGCGCAGGCCTCGGCGACGGCGCGCAACTGGGCCTCGTCGCCGAGGTGGCTCATGGAGCAGGTGGGGTGCAGGACCGCGGAGCCGACCGTGCGGTGCACGGTCAGGTGGGGGAGCAACTCGTCCGCGGCCCAGACGAGGGAGTCGACGACGGTCAGCTCCCGGTGCAACTGCCGGTTGTCGGCGGTGAGATAGGGCACGACCTCGTGCGCGATGCCGAGCGTGCAGGACGAGGCGTCCACCACCAGGGGCAGCCTGCCGCCCGCCGTCCAGCCCCAGGCCGCTTCGACGATGCGGTTGGCCATCACCGTGTTGCCCTCGTCGTACCCCTTGGAGTGCCAGATCGTGGCGCAGCACGTCCCCGAGACATCGTCCGGAATCCAGACGGGCCGCCCCGCGCGCGTGGAGACGGCGACCACGGCCTCCGGCAGCGAGCGGTCACCGGGGCTTTCGAAGATGCGGTTGACGCACGCCGGGTAGTAGACGGCGCTCGCGCCCACGCGCGTGGTGCGCGGCAGCTTGCGGGCGGCGGCTCCCGGGATGTCCGGCAACCACTCGGGGACCAGATCGGGGCGGACGGCCTTGCGCGCGGTACGCGTCACCGTGGTCAGGAGCCGGTCGTTGATCCGGTCGGCGGCGCCTACCGCGAGCCTTGCGGCGGCCTCGACCGCCTTGAAGTTCTTGGCGGTGAAGGCGGCCACCTTCTCCTCGCGCGGCGAGTGCCGTGCGCGGCGGAAATCCTTCATCAGGGCGCCCGTGTCGATGCCCACCGGGCAGGCCAGTTTGCAGGTCGAGTCGCCGGCGCAGGTGTCCACGGCGTCGTATCCGTATGCCTCGACGAGTTCGTCCTCGACCGGGGAGCCGGGCGTCTGGCGCATCATCTCGCGGCGCAGCACGATCCGCTGGCGTGGAGTCGTCGTCAAGTCCTCGCTGGGACAGGTCGGTTCGCAGAACCCGCACTCGATGCAGGGGTCCGCGATCAGCTCCACCTTGGGGATCGTCTTCAGGCCGCGGAGGTGGGCCTTCGGGTCGCGGTCGAGGACGATGCGCGGGGCGAGCACCCCGTCCGGGTCGATGACCTGCTTGGTGCGCCACATCAACTCCGTGGCCTTCGGACCCCATTCGAGCTCCAGGAACGGGGCGATGTTGCGTCCCGTCGCGTGCTCGGCCTTGAGCGAGCCGTCGAAGCGCTCGACGGTCAGTCGGCAGAAGTCGTCCATGAACGCGGCATAGCGCTCCACGTCCGCCGGTAGGCCCGCGTCGAAAGCGAGCAGGAAGTGCAGATTGCCGTGCGCCGCATGCCCCGCGACGGCCGCGTCGAAGCCGTGCCGCGTCTGCAGCTCCAGGAGGGCCTCGCAGGCGTCGGCGAGCCGGGACGGCGGCACCGCGAAGTCCTCCGTGATCAGTGTGGTCCCGGAGGGGCGAGAGCCGCCGACCGCCGTCACGAACGCCTTACGGGCCTTCCAGTAACTCCCGATCGTCTTCGGGTCGCGTGTGAAGGCGTTGGTCACCGAGTCGACCGGAGCGACGAGTTCGAGTCCGTCGACGACCTTGGCCGCCGCCGCTTCGTACGCCTCCTGGCGCGCCTCGTCCGGTGCGCGGAACTCCACCAGGAGCGCGGCCGTCGACTTCGGGAGCCGCCCCCAGTCGGCGGGCACTCCCGCGACGCTGGTCGACGCGCGCAGGGTGTTGCCGTCCATCAGCTCGACGGCCAGCGCGCCCGCCTCGTTGAACAGTGGGACGGCCGCGGCCGCCGCGGGAAGTGACGGGAAGAAGAGCAGGGCCGTGGTGACCTGCCGGTCCAGCGGAAGCGTGTCGAAGACGACCTCCGAGATGAACCCGAAGGTGCCCTCGGAGCCGACCATCAGGCCGCGCAGGATCTCGACCGGTGTCGCACCGTCCAGGAACGCGTCCAGGCGGTAGCCGTTCGTGTTCTTGATCTCGTACTTGGCGCGGATGCGGGCCGTCAGCTCCGGGTCCGCCTCGATCTCCCGTTTGATCGCCAACAGTCCCTCGCACAGGGCGGGCTCGGCATGCGCGAGCTGCTCGTCGGCGTCCGGCTCGGCCGTGTCGACGACCGTGCCCGTCGGCAGGACGAAGGTCAGCGAAGCCACCGTGCGGTACGAGTTGCGCGTGGTGCCCGCCGTCATCCCGGAGGCGTTGTTCGCGACGACCCCGCCGATCGTGCAGGCGATGGCGCTCGCCGGGTCGGGGCCGAGGACGCGCCCGTGCCGGGAGAGCGTGGCGTTGGCCCGCAGAACCGTCGTACCGGGAGCGATGCGCGCCTGCTCGCCGTCGCCGATGACCTCGACGCCCGCCCAGTGCTTGCGCACGTCGACCAGGATGTCCTCGCCCTGGGCCTGGCCGTTGAGCGAGGTGCCCGCCGCGCGGAAGACGACCTCGCGGCTCCTGCCGTGCGCGTACGACAGGACGGCGGAGACGTCGTCGATGTCCTGGGCGACGACCACGACCTGCGGCACGAAACGGTAGGGGCTCGCGTCGGAGGCGTACCGCACGAGATCCGAGATCTTCGTCAGGATCTTGTCCGCGCCGAGGAGTGCGGTCAGCTCCGAGCGCAGCGGCTCGGGCGTGCCCTTGGCCTGCCGGTCCGGCACCCGGTCGTGGGCCGGACCCTCCGGTCGCGACGCGGGGCGCAGGGCTTCTGGCGTGGGCTCCAGCAACGGCATGAACTCTCCTCAGCAGCGATGGACGTCCGGCACATCGAACAGCGCGTTCAGCAGGCCGCCGAGCTGCTCGCGCTGCTCGGTGTCCAGTGGAGCCAGGATGTCCTCCGCGGCGGCCAGGCGCGCGCCGCGCAGCTCCCCGAGAGCCTTCCGTCCCGCGTCCGTGAGCTCGATGCGGATCACCCGGCGGTTGGTGGGATCGGGGACGCGGCGCACGAGATCACTGGCCTCCAGGCCGTCCACCAGGCTCGTCACGGCGCGCGGGACCACTTCGAGGCGCTGGGCGAGGTCGGCCATGCGCGGCGGCGCCTCGTAGTGCACGAGGGTGCGAAGGAGGCGGGACTGGGCCGGGGTGATGCCGGTCGGCACCAGATGGCGCTTCTGGATGCGGTGCAGCCTGCGGGTCAGTCGCAGCAGCTGTTCGGCGAGCAGTCCGTCGGCATCCGGGGTGTTCATGCGGGAACATTATCAGGACCTTGTGCATTGTGAGTATAGGTAACAGTGAGCTATGCTCCCTCAATCGTCATCGGCCTGTCCCGACGCTCGTCGTCGACCCGGCCGCCGACCGTCCTCGCCGGCCCGTGTGCCGGTTGCCCCCGCCGGCCCGCGTGCGCGCCGGCTGCCGTCTCACCTCCCGTAGGAGCCCATGCGTCACGACGAACCCAAGTGGACACCGCAGCCCCCGGCCCCCGGCCAGGAGGAGCAGCCGCGGCAGATCCGCCGCATCCTGCGCCTCTTCCGTCCCTACCGCGCCCGCCTCGCGATCGTCGGCCTGCTCGTCGGCGCCGCATCCCTGGTCTCGGTCGCCACCCCCTTCCTGCTGAAGGAGATCCTCGACACCGCGATCCCGCAGGGACGGACGGGCCTGCTGAGCCTGCTCGCCCTCGGCATGATCCTCAGTGCTGTCGTCACCAGCGTCTTCGGCGTCCTGCAGACCCTGATCAGCACGACGGTCGGGCAGCGCGTCATGCACGACCTGCGCACCGCCGTCTACGGCCGCCTGCAGAGCATGTCGCTCGCCTTCTTCACCAGGACCCGCACCGGTGAGGTCCAGTCCCGCATCGCCAGCGACATCGGCGGCATGCAGGCGACGGTCACCTCCACCGCCACCTCCCTGGTCTCGAACCTCACCAGCGTGATCGCGACGATCGTCGCGATGCTCGCCCTCGACTGGCGCCTGACGGTCGTCTCGCTGCTCCTGCTGCCCGTCTTCGTGTGGATCAGCCGCCGGGTCGGCCGCGAGCGCAAGAAGATAGCCACGCAGCGGCAGAAGCAGATGGCCGCGATGGCCGCCACGGTCACCGAGTCGCTCTCCGTGAGCGGCATCCTGCTCGGCCGCACGATGGGCCGCTCGGACTCGCTCACCAAGTCCTTCGCCGAGGAGTCCGAGCAACTGGTCGACCTGGAGGTCCGCTCGAACATGGCGGGGCGCTGGCGCATGGCCGTCATCTCGATCGTCATGGCCGCCATGCCCGCCGTCATCTACTGGACCGCGGGCCTCGCCTTCCAGCTGGGCGGCCCGACGGTCTCGATCGGCACGCTCGTCGCCTTCGTCTCGCTCCAGCAGGGCCTGTTCAGGCCCACCGTGAGCCTGCTCTCCACCGGCGTACAGATCCAGACCTCGCTCGCGCTCTTCCAGCGCATCTTCGAGTATCTGGACCTGCCCATCGACATCACCGAGCCGGAGCGCCCGGTGCGCCTGGACAAGGTCAAGGGCGAAGTCCGCTTCGAGGGCGTCGAGTTCCGCTACGACGGCGGCGACGGCCTCAGCCGCCCGATCCTCGACGGCATCGACATCACCGTCCCCGCCGGAGGCAGCCTGGCCGTCGTCGGCCCCACCGGCTCCGGAAAGTCGACCCTCAGCTATCTCGTGCCGCGCCTCTACGACGTCACGGGCGGCCGCGTCACGATCGACGGCGTCGACGTGCGCGACCTGGACTTCGACACGCTGGCCCGGGCGGTCGGCGTCGTCTCCCAGGAGACGTATCTCTTCCACGCGTCGGTCGCCGAGAATCTGCGCTTCGCCAAGCCCGACGCCACGGACGAGGAGCTGATCGCCGCCGCCGGAGCGGCCCAGATCCACGACCACATCGCGTCCCTGCCCGACGGGTACGACACGGTGGTCGGCGAGCGCGGCCACCGCTTCTCCGGAGGCGAGAAGCAGCGCCTGGCCATCGCCCGTACGATCCTGCGCGATCCGCCCGTGCTCATCCTGGACGAGGCGACCAGCGCCCTGGACACGCACACCGAGCACGCCGTGCAGGAAGCCATCGACGCCCTGTCCGCAGACCGGACGACGCTCACCATCGCCCACCGGCTCTCCACGGTCCGCGGCGCCGACCAGATCGTGGTCCTCGACGCGGGCCGGAGCGTCGAGCGCGGCACCCACGAGGAGCTCCTGGAGAGGGACGGACGGTACGCCGCCCTGGTGCGGAGAGACGCCCAGCTGGAGCCCGCGACATGACGATATGCACCGAATGTCAGGATTTGCAGGATAATGTGCCTGCATGCTGCAGACCAAGACTCCGCGCCGGGGCACGATTCGACTGACGCGTCGGGGCCGGATCGCCCTGATCGCGACCGGAGCCGTCACGGCGGTCACCGCCGTGGCGGTACCGCTGCTGCTCCCGGACGACAGCGGACGCCCCGAGTCGCTGACCATCCCGGAGGGCTGGCGTTCGGGCCAGGTGTACGAGGCTGTCGACAAGGCCCTCGGCGTGCCGACCGGCACCACGAAGAAGGCCGTTCCCAAGGCCGATCTCAAACTCCCCAGTGACGCGGGCGGGAACCCCGAGGGCTATCTCTACCCGGCCACGTATCCCATCGGTGACAAGGCGACTCCCGCGTCCGTGCTGTCGTACATGGTGAACACGTCCACCAAGAAGTTCGGCGGCAACCAGGTCACCGCGGGCGCCGACCGCAACGCCGTGAACGTCTACCAGACCGTCACCATCGCCAGCATGATCGAGGCCGAGGCGGGCTCCAAGGCGGACATGGGCAAGGTGGCCCGTGTCATCTACAACAGACTCGACCAGGGCATGCCCCTGCAGATGGACTCGACGATCAACTACGCCCTGAACCGCTCGACGCTCAACACCCGCGACCGCGACACAAAGATCAACAACCCCTACAACACCTATACGCGCATGGGCCTGCCCCCCACCCCGATCGGCAACCCCGGCGAGGAGGCGATGCGCGCGGCGACCAGCCCGGCGCAGGGCGACTGGCTGTACTTCGTCACGGTGAAGCCGGGGGACACCCGCTTCACTTCGAGCTTCGAGGAGCAGCAGAGGAACGTGGCGGAGTTCAACAAGAACAAGAGCAAGGGCGGGGACGAACAGCAGCGGGACAGCTAGCGGCCCGGAAGTTCTTCCCTTGACCTCGAGCGCACTTGAGGTGCCAGTGTCTGCCTTGACCCCATCGTGGACTCTGGGAGGACCGACCATGCTCGCACCGATATCCGCACCGTTCCCCGACGTCCGGCGCACGGACGCCGGCACGATCCTCGTCAGCTCCTGGATCGTGCCGGCCCCGGACGTCCAGCGCCGCGCCGCCGACCTCGTGATCGAGGAGTGGGAACGCCAGGAACGCCCGGACGCGATGCTCTCGCTCACCACGTTCCTGAGCGAGGACGGCTCGCACGTTCTCAACTACGCCCAGTGGACGGATGACGACGCCCACCGGGAATGGGTACGAGACCGGCGGCCCGCTGCCATCGGCAAGATCGATGAGACACTCCCGGGCATCGAGCGCCCCGGCCTCGTGCGCTACGCGCTGTACCGCAGCTACGCCCCGCGGGAGAGCGCGTCCCGGCGTCCGGGGGTGCTCGTCACGCCCACCTTCGATACGCAGGGGCCGGACGGCCAGCGCGCCCTGAGCGACGCGGTCATCGGCATTCTGGAGCGGATCCGTCCGGCCGGGCTGCTGGGGGCGCACTTCCATGCGAGCAAGGACGGTCGACGCGTCCTCAATTACGTGGAGTGGCAGGACATGGAGGCCTGGCGTCGATTCGCCGATGACGGCGGCACGAACGAGCTGCGCACGGTGATCGGCACCCTTGAAGGCGTCACTCCGGCATACTCCCGGCTGGACGTGCCGCGCTACCGCCCGTACAGGAGCCTGGAGAACGTCCCGGCGCCCTGAGCCGACCGTCAGGGACGCACCCTCGCGTCACACCGTGACCGGCGCGCCCGCAAGGAGCCGCTGGATGTCCCGCACCGCGGCCCGCCCCGCACGGTTCGCGCCGATCGTGCTGGCCGACGGCCCGTAGCCCACCAGGTGGACGCGGGGGTCGGCGGCGGCCCGGGTGCCCTCGATCCGTATGCCGCCGCCCGGCTCGCGCAGCCGCAGCGGTGCCAAGTGCTCGATCGCCGCCCGGAATCCGGTGGCCCAGAGAATGACGTCGGCATCGACGCGCCGCCCGTCGTCCCACTCAACGCCGGTCGGCGTGATGCGGTCGAACACAGGGAGCCGTTCGAGCACCCCGTCGGCCCGCGCCCGCCGGATGGCGTGATTGACGGGCAGCCCGGTCACGGACACCACACTGCGCGGCGCGAGCCCCTGGCGCACCCGCTCCTCGACCATGGCGACGGCCTCGCGCCCCCAGTTCTCGTCGAACGGTCCCTCGCGGAAGACGGGCGGCCGACGGGTGACCCAGGTGGTCTCGGCAGCGTACGGAGCGATCTCCATCAGATGCTGGGTGCCCGAAGCTCCACCGCCCACGACGATCACCCGCTGCCCCTTGAATGCCTCGGGTCCGGGATAGACGGCCGTGTGCAACTGCCGTCCACGGAAGGTGTCCTGCCCCGGATAGCGCGGCCAGAAAGGCCGGTCCCACGTACCCGTGGCATTGATCAGGGTGCGGGTCGCCCAGGTTCCGGCCGACGTCTCGACAAGGAGCCGCCCGCCGTCGCCCTCGCGTACCTGGTGGACGTCGACGGGCCGGCGCACCCGCAGATCGAAGCGCCGCTCGTACTCCTCGAAGTACTCCCGGATGACCTCCGACGAGGGCCGCGCGGGATCGGCCCCGGTCAGTTCCATGCCGGGAAGCTGGTGCATGCCGTGCACTTTCCCGTACGTGAGCGAGGGCCAGCGGAACTGCCAGGCGCCGCCGGGCCGGGGCGAGTGGTCGAGGACGACGAAGTCCCGGTCCGGCTCGAAGCCGACCCTGCGCAGGTGGAAGGCGCTGGACAGGCCAGCCTGCCCGGCGCCGATGACGACCGCGTCCGTCTCTTGTGCCGCTTCTTGCGCCGCCTCTTGTGCCGTTTCGATGGCGGCCGCGTCCCGTGCCCCGATGTCGTTCACGCTTCTACTAACTCCATCGGGGCCAGGGATCTTCCCTCACCGGTGCGCGGGTCAGCGCCCGCCCGCCACCAGGAGCGGCGCGCCGCCCGGAGCCGACGCCGGACGCCCGTTCGCCGCAGGTGCCCCGGTCAGCTGCGAGGCCGGGATCCGGGGCAGCAGCCCACGCGCCGCCAGATCCGGGATCACGCCCTCGCCGAACCAGTACGCCTCCTCCAGATGCGGATAGCCCGAAAAGACGAAGTGCTCGACGCCGAGCGCGTGATACTCCTCGATCCGGTCGGCGACATCCGCGTGGCTGCCGACGAGCGCGGTGCCCGCGCCACCCCGTACGAGACCTACGCCCGCCCACAGGTTCGGCGAGATCTCCAGCTTGTCCCGGGAGCCGCCGTGCAGCGCCAGCATCCGCTGCTGGCCGACGGACTCGCTGCGGCCGAGCGCCTGCTGGGCGGCGGCGACGGTGTCCGGGTCGAGGTCGTCGAGCAGCCGGTTCGCGGTGGCCCACGCATCGGCGGCGGAGTCGCGCGAGATGGTGTGCAGCCTGATCCCGAACCGGACCGTGCGGCCCTGCTCCTCGGCGAGCCCGCGAATCCAGTCGATCTTCTGCTTGACCTGCTCCGGCGGTTCACCCCACGTCAGATAGACATCCGCGTGCCGCGCGGCGACCGGCCCGGCCGCCGCGGACGAACCACCGAAGAACACCTCCGGCAGCGGGTCCGGCGGCAGCGCGGTGAGGCCGCCCTCCACGTCGTAGTGCTCGCCGTGGAAGTCGAAGGGCTTACCGCCCCACACGCCCCGTACGACGGACAGGAACTCGTCGGTACGGGCATAACGGTGATCGTGGTCGAGGTGGTCGCCGAAGCGCCGCTGCTCGGTCGAGTCGCCGCCCGTGACGACGTTCAGGAGCAGGCGACCGCGCGTGATGCGCTGATACGTGGACGCCATCTGCGCCGCCAGCACGGGGGAGATGACGCCGGGCCGGAACGCCACCAGGAATTTGAGCCGCTCCGTGTGCTGCGCCAGTGCGACCGTCGTCAGCCAGGCGTCCTCGCACCAGGTGCCGGTAGGGGTCAGCACCGCCTCGAAACCCAACTGCTCGGCCGCTTTGGCGATCTGGATCAGATAGTCGATGTCGGGGGCCCGAACCCCGCTGACCGGGGTGACACGGGAGCGCTTGACGCCGCCGTCGGTGTAGGCGTGCCGGTCGACGAGAGTGCGACCGTCGCCGCCGGTCGGCAGGAACCAGTTGAGGTGGACGGTCATCGTCAGGACTCCTTGTCGTACGTGCGCGGCTCGCTGGTCGAGGGCGGCAGGTCGCCGTTGAAGCGGGTGTCGACGAAGTCGCCGAAGTCGATGCGCCGCGGGATGAGCTTCTGGTCGGTGAAGGTGTCCGCGATCTCCTGCTCGGAGGTGATCACGTTCTTGTCCACGGCCACCGGGACCCGCGTGCCGTTGCTGCGCTTGACGGCGGCGAGCGCCGCCTCGTAGGGCAGGCCGGTGTCCTTCGCCCAGACCTTCGCCCACGCCTCCGGGTGCTTGTAGACCCATGCCTGGGCCTTCCGCAGCCGCTTGAGGTAGTCGTCGATCGCCGCGGACTTCTTCTTGTCCTTGAGCGCGTCCGGCGCCGCCACCTGGAAGTTGAGGCCGTTCACCACGCCGTCGCCGTCGGTCAGGACGCGGCCCTTCTTGCTCTCGAGCACCTGCGAGGTGTACGGGTCCCATACGGCCCAGGCGTCCACCTTGCCGCTGGTGAACGCGGCCAGCGCGTCGGCGGGCTGCAGATATTTGACCTTGACGTCCTTGAGGCCGAGCCCCACCTTCTTGAGGGACGCGATCAGCTGATAGTTCGCCGACGAACCCTGGGTCACGGCGATGGACTTGCCCTTCAGGTCCTCGGCCTTCTTCAGGGACGACCCGTTCGGGACGAGGATCGCCTCGCCCGACGCGGTGCCGTGGCTCGCGGCCACGACGGAGATCTTCGAGTTCGCCCCGGCGGCGAAGACGGGCGGCGTGTTGCCGACGGCTCCGATGTCGACGGCCTTGGCGTTGATGGCCTCAAGGAGGGGCGGCCCGGAGGTGAAGGTGGACCAGTGGATCTTGTACTTGAGGTCGTCGAGCTCCCCGGCCGCGCGCAGCACGGCCTCCGAACCGCCCTTCTGGTCACCGACGTCGAGGGTGAGCGACCCCTTGCCGTCGGTCCTGCCGCCCGCGCCCGCGGACGAGGTGCTGGCGGAGGGGGAGCCGGAGCACGCGGCGAGCAGCAGGGCCGGGGGGAGGAGCAGGGCGGGGGCGGCGAGGTGTCGTCGCATGGTGAGTCCGTTCGGTCTGTTCGTACTGTTCACGGGGGAGGGGGATTCGGGCGCTGGTTCAGGCCGCGGCGGTTTCGGGGGAGACGTCCGCGTCGACGCCCAGGCGCTGCAGAAGCTCGGCACGCAGCTCGGCGAAGCGCGGATCGGAGATGCCGCGCGGCCGCTCGATGTCGATCTCCGTCTCGTACGCGATGACGCCGTCGTCCATGACGAGCACCCGGTCGGCGAGGAGCACGGCTTCCTCGACGTCGTGCGTGACGAGCAGGACGGCGCAGCCGCGCCGCTGCCACAGCTCGTCGACGAGGCGCTGGGCCTTGATGCGGGTGAGCGCGTCGAGCGCGCCGAACGGCTCGTCGAGCAGCAGCAGATCGGGCTCACGCACCAGGGCGCGGGCCAGCGAGGCGCGCTGGGCCTCTCCGCCGGAGAGCGTCTTGGGCCACGCGTTCGTACGGTGCTTGAGGCCGACCTCCTCCAACGCGCGCTCCGCGACGGCGCGTTCGGGTTTTCCCTTGAGCCCGAGCAGCACGTTGCGCCACACGCGCTTCCAGGGCATGAGCCGGGGGGCCTGGAACGCGACGGCCTTGCGGCGCGGCACGAGGACCGTCCCCTCGATGTCCCGGTCGAGCCCGGCAAGGATGCGCAGCAGGGTCGACTTGCCGCAGCCGCTGCGCCCGAGAAGGGCCACGAACTCGCCGGGGCGCACGTCCAGGTCGAGCTGATCGATGACGGCACGCCCGTCGAAGGAGCGGGTGAGACCTTCGACCCGTACGGCCGAAGCGGCCCGGGTCGTGGGGGCGGTGGCCGCGGCGGTCGTGGGAGCGGTGGGGGTCACCGGCCGGTGAACGTCGGTCGCCATTGCAGCAGCAGCCTTTCGAGGGTGCGGACGATGAAGTCGGCGATGAGGCCGAGGAAGGCGTACACGATCAAGCAGACGACGATCACATCGGTCCGCAGGAAGTCACGCGCCTGGACCATCAGGAAGCCGATCCCGGAGTCCGCGTTGATCTGCTCGGCGAAGACGAGGGCGAGCCAGGCGATGCCGAGGGAGTACCGCAGGCCGGTCATCGCACCCGGCAGCGCTCCGGGCAGGATGACGTGGCGCACGAGACCCCACCGCGAGAGTCCGAGGGATTCCCCGGCCTCGATGAGCTGCGAGTCGACCCCGCGGATTCCCGCGTACACGTTCAGATAGAGCGGGAACGTGACACCAAGCGTGATGATGGCGACCTTGGGCGCCTCACCGATGCCGAACCAGATGATGAAGAGCGGGATGAGCCCGACGAAGGGCACCGTGCGCAGCATCTGCACGCTGGCGTCGACGAGATCCTCGCCGACGCGGAAGAGCCCCGAGATGAGCGCGAGCGAGATCCCGACGGCGGTGCCGAGCAGCATCCCCACCGCTACCCGCTGCAGGGAGACCCCCATGGCGGAGGTCAGCGAACCGTCGCCGAGGAGGTCACGGCCGACGCCGGCGATGGTCCCCGGCGAAGCGAGGATGTCCTGGCTCAACGCCCCCGTGGAGCTCAGGAGTTGCCATAGGGCGAGGAGCGCGACGGGTCCGGAGGTACGGCGCAGCCAGCGGGGGACGCGGGCGCGGCGGGTGGAGGCGGGGACGATGGGAACGAGATCGGGCTCGGCCGACCGGGCGTCTTCGGCGCCACCGCCGTCTCTTACGTCCCGGGCGTCCTCGGAGGGATGGTCGGACTTGGATATACCCGAAATGTCGGACTCGGAGTCCGGCGGGGCATGGCTGATGCTCATGGGTGCTCCACGGCAGGAGGGAGGGATGCCCGAAAGGCCTACGCGAGGGACGGCGAAATCAACCGCGCGAAGGCATGAGGGCAGAGAAACGCAAAGGGTGAAAAGCGGGCTGAGGCTGAGAGGGCGTCAGCAGCCGCGACGACACGCAGCAGAAGCCACCCGCAGCAGGTCGATGTGACCGCGCGTGGTGAGCAGAGCTGAACGCAACATGCCGCTGAACGTAGCCAGGTCGTCAGCGTACGGTCAATGCCGTCTCGAAAGGCGGACGCCGCGTATCAGCGAATGGGAGAGACGTGAGGGAGGATGGACCCATGTCCGACGCTTTCACCACCCGTGTCCTGAACGTCACCACCGGCTCGGCCGAGAAGGTCTTCGACCTCACCGATGCCGTCCAGAGTTTCCTGAGCGAGGCGGCATCCGGCCGCGACGGCCTGCTCAACGTCTTCGTCCCCCACGCGACCGCCGGCATCGCGATCCTGGAGACGGGCGCGGGCAGCGACAACGACCTGCTGGCCGCGCTGCACACCCTGCTCCCGGCCGACGACCGCTGGCAGCACCGCCACGGCAGCCCCGGCCATGGCCGCGACCACGTCCTACCGGCACTCGTACCGCCGCATGCGACGTTGCCGGTGCTCGGGGGGCGTCTGGAGCTGGGGACTTGGCAGTCGGTGTGTCTGGTGGACACGAACCAGGACAACCCCGACCGTCAGGTGCGGTTGAGTTTCCTGGGCTGACCGAGATCGCCTCCCAGGGCGTGGCCGCCATTTCTCCGTACCGTGCGTGCCTGATACGGAGAGACCTTGAACGGTACGAACCTGGAGATGGTCGAACGTCCCTATGACGGTGCGGAATGTGCCTACTAGGGTGCGGCGTCTGTGCGGGCGAATCCTGTCAGGGACGGAAGGAACGGGCTGTGGCCGATGAGCTGATCGATGTGGTGATCGCCGACGATCAGGAGTTGGTCCGGGCCGGCTTCGAGATGATCCTCGATGCCCAGCCGGGCATCCGGGTCGTGGGTGTCGCCCGAGACGGTGTCGAGTGCGTCGAGCTGGCCCGACAGCTGCGCCCAGCGGTGGTGTTGGCCGACATCCGCATGCCGCGGATGGACGGCCTGGAGGTCACTCGCACCCTGGCGGGCGAGCCGCCCGGCGAATCCGCGATGAACGTCGTCGTGATCACCACCTTCGACCAGGACGACTACGTACGCGACGCGCTGCGCTACGGCGCCTGCGGCTTCCTGCTCAAGGACGCTCCGCCCGCGCTGCTCGTGGAGGCGGTGCGGGCGGCCTCTCGCGGCGACGCGCTGGTCTCGCCCGCGGTCACCGTGCGGCTGCTGCGCGGGCTGCGGCACAGGGCCGGCGGTGAGGAGCAGCAGGAGGCCGCCGGGCTGAGCAGCCGGGAGACGGAGATCGCCAGCCTCGTGGCCGTGGGACGCACCAACCAGGAGATCGCCGAGGAGCTGTTCCTGTCGCTGTCGTCGGTGAAGACGTACCTGGCCCGGATCCAGGCCAAGGTCGAGGCCCGCAACCGTGTGGAGATCGCGGCCTGGGCGTGGGAGAACGGCGTGGTCACCTCGCGGGACCAGCGTCCGTGAGGGGGCGCGGCAGTCCGGCCGCCACCTCCCACTGACCTGAGCCCGTGACACCGGCCCGGAACGTGCCGTCGAGGGCCTCGACGCGCTCGCGAAGACCGATCAGGCCGAAGCCGCTGCGCCCGCCCGCCGGATGGTCCGCCTGGCGCTGCCCCGCGCTGTTGATCACCGTCACCCGTACCCACCCCGGGTCGGCGTCGAGACGTACGGTCACCCGCTCGCCCGGGGCATGCCGCAGCACGTTGGTGAGGGACTCCCGGACCACCCGCAGCACAGTCGCCTCGACCTCCGGGCTCAACCGGCTCGTGCGGACCGCGGCGCTCGCCTCGAGCCGGGCCGCCGGAGCGTCGGGCCGTCGCCGGGAGAACTCGCCGACGAAATCCCCGAGTTCGGCGAGGAGATCGCCCGGCCGCAGCGCCTGATGGTCGTCCTCGCGAAGTACCCGCACCAGCCGCCGCATCGACTCCAACGTCTCCGTACCGGACCGGGCGATCGCCTCCAGGGCCGGTTCGACCTTCTCGGGCGCGATCGCGTGAACGGTCTTTGCCGCGTTGGCCTGCACGATGATGCCCGTCATGTGGTGGGCGATCAGGTCGTGCAGATCACGGGCCAGAGCCAGCCGCTCGGCGTGCCGCACATCCCGTACGGCACGCTGCCGACGGGCCTCGGACGCACGGACGACGCACCCCATGGCGATACCGAGCGAGAGCAGGATCGTCACCATGTAGCTGCCCCCGACGAAGCCGTCCAGCGTCCGGGTGCGCAGCGTCTGCATCAGCATGCTGACGGCCAGGGCGGCGACTGTCCACGCCATGGCGCGGGTGCTGGGGACCTGGGCGAGTGTCCGGATGATCAGGAACAGCAGCGCGAACATCTCCAGATACCCGAAGTCCGTCCCGCTCACCGGCGAGAACAGGCACACGCAGCTGAGCGTGAGGGAGATGGCGGCCGCAGCCACCGCCCGCGCCGGGAAAGGCAGCGGGTGGCGGGCGCCGGGCAGCGCGAGCGCGGCCAAGGGGCCGGTGACGAACACCGGCAGCCAACTGGTGGGCGCGATCGGCGGCTCGGTCACGAACAGCAGCACCAAGATGTCGGCCGCCCACAGCAGAGCCAGGGACACCACCGCGGCGGTGGAGATGACGCGGCGGATGCCGGGTAAGAACGGAAGCTTCCAGTCCACGCCACCAGCCTAGGGAGCCGGATGGCTCCTGTGGTGTCGGCCGGATGACCGACACGGAACGCCGCACTCCGTACCCAGGGCTGACGCCGCACCGCAGCGTGCCGCCGCAACATGGTTCGAGGGCATGGGCGTTCCCCCGGCGCCTGTGCCCCGCCCGGCCCGTCAACGACGGTCCGCGTCCGGACCTCTTGGGTGCTCCAGGCGTGCAGGGCCCGGAGGGTGTGCCGCGGCCTGTGGGGACAGCGCCCGGCACACCCTCCGGGTGAGCAGCCCGGGGCCCCGACCGCTTCCCATCCTCGTCTCGTTCCTGACGTACGGAGTCTGTTGTTCTCATGGCTACTTTTCTGCACCGGCTCGGGCGCGGCGCGTTCAAGCGTCGCTGGCTGACCCTGTTGCTCTGGGCGGTCGTACTCGGTGTCGCGGGCGCCGCGGCGGCGGGCAGCAGCGGCAGCGGCGACTCGAACATCACCCTGCCCGGCATCGAGGCGCAGAAGGCGTACGACGTGCTAGGTGAGAAGTACCCCGCGGCCAACGCCGACGGGGCGAGCGTCCGCGTCGTCGTCCGGGCACCCGACGGGGAGAAGCTGGCCGCCGACGAGCCGCGGGCCGAAGTCTCCTCACTGCTCAAGGATCTGCAGAACTCCTCGCCGCGCGTCGCCTCGGTCGCCGACCCGTTCAAGGGCAAGACCATCAGCGCCGACGGCACCACCGGTTACGCCCAGGTCACGTACAAGACCAAGCCCGCCGAACTGACGGACGCGGACCACAGCCACCTCGACGACGCGCTTGACGCGGCACGCGGCCAGGGCCTGACCGTGGAGGCGTCCGGCAGCGCGCTGGCACCCGCCGAGGAGAGCAGCTCCTCCGAGGCGATCGGTTTCGTGCTCGGCGCGTTGATCCTGATCGTCACCTTCGGCTCGTTTATCGCGGCCGGCATGCCGCTGCTGACCGCCCTGCTGGGTGTCGGCATCACCACGAGCGCCATCACCGCGCTCACCACGGCCCTTGATCTGAACAGCAGCACCTCGTCGCTCGCGACCATGCTGGGCATCGCGGTGGGCATCGACTACTCCCTGTTCATCGTCTCCCGCTACCGATCCGAGCGGGCCGTGGGCCACGACGCCCGCGAGGCGGCCGCCCGGGCGAACGGCACCGCGGGTTCCGCCGTGGTCTTCGCCGGTCTGACCGTCGTCATCGCCCTGGTCGGCCTGGCTGTGGTGAACCTGCCCATCCTCACGGCCATGGGCATGGCCGCCGCTGGTGCCGTCGTCGTTGCCGTCCTGGTGGCCGTCACCCTGGTCCCGGCCCTGCTCGCCTTCGCCCCCGAGCGCGTTCTCGGCCGCCCCTCCCGCAAGAAGTCCGCCGGTTCGAAGGCCGCCGGCACGAAGCCGCCCCTGGCGGAGCGCTGGGCGGCCTTCGTACTGCACCGCCCGTGGAAGGTCCTGCTCTTCTCGGTACTCGGGCTCGGTGTGATCGCGCTGCCCGCGACCCGGCTCGAACTGAGTCTGCCCGACGACAGCAGCAAGCCCACCTCCACCACCGAGCGCAAGGCCTACGACATGCTCGCCGAGTCGTTCGGCCCCGGCTTCAACGGCCCGCTGACGCTCGTCGTCAGCGGCAGCGATCCGGCTGCCACGAAGACCGCAGTCGGTCAACTCGACGGCAGTGTGAAGGACTTGAAGGATGTGGCCACCGTCGCCCCGGCCACGTACAACCCGGTCCGTGACACCGCGATGGTCACCCTCGTCCCCAAGAGCTCGCCCGCGAGCGAGGAGACCAAAGACCTCGTCCACACCATCCGCGATCAGGCCAAGAGTGTCCAGACCGCCACCGGCGCACAGGCCATGGTCACCGGCACCACCGCGATGAACATCGACGTCGCCTCGAAGTTCGCCGACGCGATCGTCCCCTATCTGGCGCTCGTCGTCGGCCTGGCCTTCCTGGTCCTGATCCTTGTCTTCCGCTCGATCCTGGTGCCGCTCAAGGCGGCGCTCGGCTTCCTGCTGTCCGTCCTTGCCTCTCTCGGCGCGGTGGTCGCGATCTTCCAGTGGGGCTGGTTCAAGGACCTGTTCGGCCTGGAGACCAGCGGTCCGATCATGAGCCTCATGCCGATCCTCCTGGTCGGTATCGTCTTCGGCCTCGCCATGGACTATCAGGTCTTTCTGGTCACCCGGATCCGGGAGGCGTACGTCCACGGCGCCGATCCGCGTCAGGCGATCACCGAGGGCTTCCGACACAGCGGCAAGGTCGTCATCGCGGCCGCGCTGATCATGACGGGTGTCTTCGCCGGGTTCATCGGCGGCGACGACGCCATGATCAAGTCCCTTGGCTTCGGTCTGGCCATCGGGGTCGTCTTCGACGCCTTCGTGGTCCGCATGACCATCGTGCCCGCCGTCCTGGCCCTGCTCGGCGGGCGGGCCTGGTCGCTGCCCGGCTGGCTCGATCGACGTCTGCCGCACGTCGATGTCGAAGGCGAGAACCTCAACAGCACGGTCCCCGAGGTCCGCGAACCCGCCCACAAGGAAGCCGACGTCGCTCCGACCCCTTGAACCCCCGATGCGCCCGCACACGGGGTGTGCGGGCGCATCGCCGAAGATGTGATCCGTGCGCAGAGGCACCGCAGGCCTCACTGTCGCACTGGCAGCCCTGCCCCGGGCGCAACGCCTACTTGGTCGTGTGGGTGGGGTAGACCTGAACGTCGGTGTAGGCGCCCTTGATGTCTCCTGCGGCCGCGGGCCAGTCCAGGGTCACGGAGTGGGTCTCGTTCGGGGGCGTCACCAGGATGTTGGTCGGGTGCGCGAGGCTCTCGCCGCTGCTGTCGATGTCGTAGGCGAGGTTGAAGACGGCGGCGTCGCCGGGCTTCAGGGTGGTGATACGCGGCTGGGCTTGGCCGCGCTCGATGGGGTTCGAGGTGTTGTCGGCGTCCTTGATGTCGACGCCCGCGAAGCCGGTCGCCGAGCAGGTGGTCGAGCCCCGGTTGATCATGGTGATGTCGACCCTGCCGGAGGCCTCGTCGGGCGCGGCGTCCGTGGCGTCGATGGCCAGGTCCTCCGTCTTGCAGAACTTGACCTTGCCGCTGGTCTGCGTCGCGCCGTTCGCGGCGCCGGCGTTGGTCGTGGTGTCCTCACCGGAGCCTGACTTGGCGTTGTCGGCCTTCGAGCCGCCGGTGTCCGAGCCGCCCTGTGACTTCGAGCCACCGTTCGAGGACGAGGAAGACGAGGAGCCCTTGGAGGACGAGTCCTTGCCGGAGTCGTCGCCGCCACAGGCGGTGAGCGAGAGGGAGGCAGCGACGCCGAGAGCGGCGAGAGCGGCGATGCGGGTGTGCTTCATGGTGACTCCCCAGGGGTAACGCGGTGCGTGCGGTCTGAAGTATTTGTATCGCGCACCGAGTTACAGGCAGTCCTCAGCGACGTCTTCGTTCTGTCACAGACGTTTTCCCTGACTCCCACCTGGCCCGCACCGGCTCAGCCCGCTCCGGGCGCCGAGAGTGAACGCGATCTGCGAACGAGCCGTTGGCGCTCTCCGTCGTGAAGTCCGCGGCCGCATGCTGATCGACAACGAGACCACGCCCAGGCAGTCCTCGCGGAGTACATCCAGCACTACACCACCCACCGACACCGGCCGCACCAGCCCCGACTCGGGCGGTCAGGGAGCGTACGTTCTTCAGGGCGGCGGCCTGAAGGCCGCGGGAATCTCCTGAGAGAACTGACGCGGCTGCTCCCATGCGGCGAAGTGGCCTCCCTTGCCGACCTCGTTCCAGTAGATGAGATTGCCGTAGGCCCGCTCTCCCCAGCTCCGAGGCGCGGGGTAAAAGGAACACTCGGTGAGCCGGTCCATGCGGGATGGTCGACCCGCTCCGTGTCAGGGAGTGGAGGGCCGCTGCGGGGAGCGGAGTACGAGCAGGGTGATCTCGCTGGGGGCGAAGACGCGGAACGGCGGGCCCCAGAAACCGGTGCCGCGGCTGGTGTAGAGGAGGGTGCGGGTGCCGTGGCGGCTGAGGCCCGCGAGGGCGGGCTGGTCGATGCGGACGAGGTGGTGGAAGGGCCAGATCTGGCCGCCGTGGGTGTGGCCGGAGAGTTGCAGGTCGATGCCGCCTGCTGCGGCGCGGTCGACGAACTTGGGCTGGTGGGCCAGGAGCAGGACCGGCAGGTCGGGGTCGGCGCCGTTCAGGGCTCCGGCGAGGTGGGCGCCATGGCCGGGCAGGCCGGAGGACTCGGCGGTGACGTCATCCACACCGGCGACCACGAGGGTGTCGCCGTCGCGTTCGAGCAGCAGATGACGGTTGCGCAGCGGCTCCCAGCCCAGCTCGCCCATCAGGTCGACCCAGCCCTGCGCCTCGCTGTAGTACTCGTGGTTTCCGGTGACGTAGACCCGGGCCCGGGTGGCGCGCACGGTGCCGAGCGGAGCGGCCTGGGCGCGACGGCGTTCGGCCGTGCCGTCCGCGATGTCGCCGGTGTGGCAGACCAGATCCGCCTCCAGGGTGTTGACCGTCTCGCAGACCCGCGCCGACCAGCGGGCGCGGTCGAGCGGGCCGTAGTGGGTGTCGGTGATGAGGACGACGCGGGTGCCGTCCAGTCCGGCTCCCAGGCGCGGGAGTTGTACGTCGAGCTGGCGCACCCGTGGCACCCGGCGGGCCTCGACGTACCCCCAGGCGAGCAGTGCGGCGGCTGTGCCGAGGACGGCCCAGGTGACGATCCGGGCCCGGTTCTGCCCGTCACTGACGTCGGCCACGGTCAGGGCGAGGCGCAGCAGGGCACCGAGCAGGACGGACCAGGTGAACAGCACCCAGCTGGCCCCGAGGAGGGTGTCACCGACGATCGCCGCCCAGTCCTGCTGGCGCCGACCGTGGCCGCGCCCCATCGCGAGCGGCATACCGATCAGGCCGAGGGCGAACAGGGCGGTGCCGACGAGCGTGACGGGGAGTGGCCAGTGCTGGCCGGTGTACAGCAGAACCCAGCAGGGCACGGTCCACAGCAGGACGGGGGCGATCAAAGGGAGGTAGCGCATCAGCCGGCGCAGTCGGCTCTGCTGGGTCGCATGCGTTGAAACGTCCGCGGATCGGGCTTCGCTGGTATCGGCCACGCTTCCCCTCCTCAAGTAGCCAGTCAGTCGACGCGCAATGTATCCGGTTGTCCCGGGGGCCGTCCTGTCGATCATTGATCGAACCATATGAGCGTCCTGGCGAGGCGCCACCTCGATGGTTGCACCTGACAAGGGCACGAGCCGCTGTACATCGATCCTGCGCCCTCAGTCCTCAGCCCTCAGCCCACGGTGTTCGGGCCAGTACCGCCTCGGCGGGATGTCGGCCGTTCGGCGAGACTGTCGGTGATCCATAGGCGATGTGTCGGTGGCCGCTGGAACCGTGGGTGCCGAGTTGCCCATGGGAGCAGCCGCAGCCTCAGCCGCCTTCGACAGCAAGGAACCCCCGTCGCCATGTCGTCCATATCCTCCGCCCCGCCCTGGAATGTCCAACGGCTGCCCGGTGCCGATGGCCGCGTCTTCCTGGTCACCGGCGGCAACGCCGGTATCGGGTACTTCGTCGCGGAGCAGTTGTCGGCAACCGGAGCCACCGTCGTACTCGGCAGTCGGAATCCCGCCAAGGCCGAAGCCGCCATGGCCTCGATCCATGAGCGTGTCCCCGGCGCGCGGGTGCGGGCCGTACGGCTGGACCTCGCCGACCTCTCGTCGCTTGGAACAGTGGTGGAATCACTGGAGGTGGAGCGCCTCGACGCGGTGGTCCACAACGCCGGCGTCGCGCTTGACGACCCGCCGCGCCAGGAGACCGGCGACGGTCACGAGCTCATGTTCGGCACGAACCACCTCGGGCACTTCGCCTTGACCCAGTACCTTGTGCCGCTGCTGTCGGCCGCGCCGGCGGCCCGCGTCGTGACCATGGGCAGCTTCGCGGCGAAGTCCGAGCGGCTCGACCTGGACGACCTGCAGTCGCGGAAGGAGTACCAGCCCAAGCGCACCTACGGACGCTCCAAGTTGGCCCAGATGTACTTCGGCGTCGAACTCGACCGCCGCCTGCGCGCTGCCGACAGCACGGTGACGAGCGTGGTGGTCCATCCCGGCGGCGCGCTGGACTCCCTCACTCCGGCACGGCCACCGATCCACGTGCGAACCACCGGCGCACGGCTGAGTGCGGCACCTGCGGCCCTGCTCGTCCAGGGCAAGCACGCAGGGGCATGGCCCGCGGTCCGGGCGGTGCTCGACCCGGCCGTGCGTGGCGGCCAGTTGTGGGGACCGCGCGTCTTCGGCCTGCGCGGCGAGCCCCGAAATGAGCCGGTGTGGAACCACCTCGCCGACGCTTCTGTCGCGGCACGGCTGTGGGACGCGAGCTGCGATCTGACCGGCGTCGACCCCGGTGCCATCCTCGGATAGCCCCAGGCACGCGCGCTGGTGGACAAGCGTGCGGTGAGCTTTTCGGTGGCCCCGGGGGCGGTGGCTCCGAGGGCTGATCGAGAACGTCCAGCCGTGAGTCAGGCCGCTGGGATGAGGCCGGGTCTGCTGTCCTCGTCGGCGTCGACGTGGGAGTCGGCGTCGGTGGTGAGCTGGGTGTGGAGTCCCGCGAGTCCTCTGGCCAGCGCGCGCCGATCGGCGGTGGGCAGGGCATTGATCGCGTGGTGCAGCGTGTTCTCGCGCTGCCCGCGGACGCGTTGCAGATGAGTCCTGCCCTCGAGGGTCAGCCGCAGAGTGACTTCCCGTCCGTTGCCGGGGCACGGTCGCCGTTCCAGGAAGCCGATGGCCTGCAGGCGGTCGCACAGGCGGGTGACGGAGGGAGGGGACGTGGCGAGCCGCTTGCACAGGGACCGCATGCGGATCCCCTCATCGCGGTCGACGACGTACATCAGGCGTAGTTGCGACGTGGAGGCGGGGGCGATGGTGGTGGATCCTCGGGCGTGTTCCCACATCACGTCGAGGAGTTCGACGATCTCACCGGCGGACCTGGTGGCCTCGTGGGAGTAGCTGCGTGAGGTGGATTCTGGTACTGGCATGTGCGCCCCGTCAGTGTGTCTGGCTCCGGCCCCCGTTCCTGATCGGGGAGTGGAGCGGCGTCAGGTGGTGCGGTGCGGTCCGGTGGGGCGGGCCGGTCTCGCTTCCCCGCTAGTCATCGGGGGTCATGCCGTGCTGCCGAGGGGGGAGTTCACGGTGCCCGGTGAGGGGCGCCGTCAGATGGTCCAGGGTACCGGTGAGGGTCAGGAGCCGATCCAGTTTCGCGGTGCGGTCGTCCAGATGGAGCCGGACGCCCGCCGCGCTGGTCCTGCGGTGGATCATCAGCAGGATCGAGAGCCCCATGGAGTCGATGACGTCGAGCCCCGCACAGTGCAGGTGCAGGTCGCCGAGGAGCGGGTGTTCGGCGAGCTTGTCGGTGACGGCCCGCAGGAGATGGTCGGCGTTGTCGTGGTCGAGATCGCCGTCGAGCTCTATACGGACGGTGTCCTCGGTGCCGACCGTGGTCAGGCGCAGAGGGGAGGGTGGCGTGGAGGTCATGCGGGCTTTCTGGCGGTGAGAGGGTGATCCGGCGTGAGTGCGTCGATGCCGTGTTCGAGGGTTCGGGTGGCTCTGGGGAAGTCCTTGAGCTCGCGCGCCAGGATGCTCAGGGCCGGCGGCAGACTGTGCGCGGGTACGCCGCGAGCGGTGAGGATCTGGGCGGTCCAGGTGATGAACCTGGTGAAGAGGTCCTCGTCGCCGACGTAGAGGGCGGTGGCGAGGAACTCCACGATGTGCGCGAGGTCTTCCGCGGTGCGTTCACGCTGCGCTTCGCTGTACGTGCGCATGGCGGGGAACGCGTCTTGCAGGGCGGTGAAGACGGAGCGCACGAGGGTGGTCCTGCTGTGGGAGACCATGGTGTATTCCTGGTCTTCCAGGTGGGGCAGGTCGTCGATGGGCTGGTGATCGGGGAGCGGGCGCGGCAGCGGTGCCCGGGCGAGCCGGTCGGCCGCGGCTCGGGCGTCAGGAGCCCAGGCGTCGGCACCGAGCAGGCGGGCGTACCTGCCGTCGGGTCCGAACGCGGCTCCACCGGCGAGCACGGGTACGCCGACGGCCTGGCAGGCGGTGATCGCGGCGTGCGCGGTGGGCAGCCGGGCCGCGATCGAGCTGGAGAGTGCGACCACGTCGGTGTCGGTGCGGTGCAGGTGGGCTATGAGGTGGGGTGCGGGGACCTGCGCGCCGAGGTAGTCGACGTGCCAGCCGCGGAGCTTGAGGACCTCGGCCAGCAGGCGCGCGGGCAGCGCGTGCCATTCGCCGTCCACACAGGCCACCGTGATCCTGCCCCGGTCCGGGGTGGTGCGTGCGGCCGGGTGCACGGAGAGCGCGGCCACCGCCCGCTCGTTGATGGCGGTCGCCGCGTGCTCCTGGGTCACGGTGAGGCGGTTGGCGGCCCATTCCTCACCGACCTTGCCCTGCACCGTCGCGATCACATCGAGCAGCACGCTCTCTGGTGCGACGCCGTCGTCCAGGGCGTGCAGCACCACGTCGGTGGCCGCGTACTCGTCGGCCGTCGACACGGCTTCCCAGAGCTCGTCGGCCAGTTGCCGGACCGTTTCGCCGGCTGCCGGCCGGTGTGGCGTACGGGTCTTCATGCCGTGTACCTGCCCCGAGTGTGGCCGTTCACCGCACTGAGATAGTGGGTGCGTGGCGCGGAGATCACCACGACGGCCATGTCGTCGTGCCGCCCCTTTCCGACCCACTGGGACGCGAGCATCTGGACACGCTCCACGATGCCCGCGGACGGCATGCCCGCGCACTCCGTGAGGACACGCTGGAGCCGCTTCTCGCCGAACTCGGCCCCGCCCAACGGCCCGCCCTTGGCCTCGGTGATCCCGTCGGTGTAGAGGACGCAGGACTCCCCGGGCGCGAGTGTGACAGCAGCGGTGTGGGAACGGGCTTCGGGGATCGCCCCCACCAGCGTGCCGCGTGTCTCGGCCTCCTCCACCACGCCATCCGCACGGACGATCAGCGGAGCCGGATGACCGGCACTGGTCAGCCGCAGGCTCACCTCGCTGCCCTCCCGCACGGCGGAAGCCAGCACCAGCGTGGCGAACCGGGTGTGATGGGAATTGACCAGAGCGGTGTTCAGCAGGCTGATCATCTGCTGGTGGTCGTCCGCCAGGGGAAGCAGAGCGTGCAGGGTGTTGCGGATCTTGCCGGTCAGTACGGCGGCTTCCAGACCCTTGCCGCAGACATCCCCGAGCGCCACGAACGACTCTGCGCCCTCGACGGTGGCGGGGTGCACGTCGTAGAAGTCCCCTCCGATCCGCTCATGGTCCTCCGAGGGGCGGTAGCCACCGGCGAAGTCCACTCCGGAGATCTGGTGCAGCGAGGGGGGAAGCAGCTCCCGCATCAGGACCTCGGTGATGGAGATCTGCTCCGCGTACAGACGTGCGGCCGACATGGCGGCTCCGGCGCGCGTGGCGAACAGCCGGGCGAAGACCTCCTCACCGCCCGTGAACGCCTCCGTGCCGGAGCGGCGCAGCAGGACGAGCGCACCGGCTGCGACACCGTGACCGGGCAGCGGGGTGATCACTATCGAGCCGACAGGACCGAAGTCCTCGGGCACCATCCAGTCCGGTGCGACGGAGGGGTCGATCCATCGTGAAGGCACCGGTGGGAATCCGCGCAGCGCCTCGCTGAGACCGGGCACGTCGTCCGGATCGACCGACTCCTGGGACCGGACGGGTGCGGCGCCGTACAGGCACGTCACCACGGGCAGCCGCTGCCCGCGCGAGGGCGCGATGACCAGCGCGGCATCGGCGAGGTGCTCCGCGGCCAGCTGCGCGGTCACATCCATGCAGCGCTCCAGATTCAGGGAGGAGAGCAGCAGGTTGGAGGCCTTGGCCAGGAACTCGGTCCGCTCACGCTCCATTCGCAGGGCCTCACGGACCGCTTGGTGATCGGTGTCGTCGACCAGCCACCACACCACGGTGCCATCGTCCTGCAAGCTGGAGTGTGCCTCGAAGCTGCGCTCGCTGACGGTCCCTGAGACCGGTGTGTCCGCTGCTTGCCCGCCGCGCCGCCCAGGCGCCCTCAGCGCGTCATGCGCGGCGGAGAGCCAGGTGGGGACCACATCAGTGAGGACCGTTCCGGGGAGGGCCCCGGGCAGGAGCGCACCTGCCGCGTCACTGCGCAGCACGATGGTGCCTTCGACGTCAGCGACGAGGACGGGATAGGGAGCACGGCTCAACGGTGAGTCGTGCTCTGACACGGCGCCGATGTGCGCTGGGGGAGAGACCAAAAATTGAGGACTCGCTACGCGAATCCCTCACCTCATCGAGTAGAAGGAACGTTGCCTTTGAGCAACCATCCCTCAAGCCACACGCGCCTGGCAACCAGCACGTGCGCCCGCGAAAGTGTCTCGCCGTAAAGGGGTTTGGAGGGGACGGATCGGGACACCCGTCAGGGCGCCCCGCCCTATGTGCCACCGGTCCACGGCACCGGCTCGACGTTCTCCATGGCGAAGTGTGAAGGGGCGTTCTTGGTGCGCGGGATGGTCATGATCCGCCCGCTGGGAAACGTCTCGTACGCGGCCATTTCGGCGACGGCGACGGCGATGCGCACGAAACAGTCGGGGCTGCCGAACGAGCGGCGCAGCTCGACGACCTCATCGGCTTCGGCGAAGGTCCGTTCGAACCGCTCGACGGCTTCGGAGTCCTGGGATTCGAGAGTGAGATCGAGCAGTACCTCGAAAGAGAAGCCGTGCTTGGCGGTGTCGACGACGGCCCGATGGCCGCGGATGGCGCCGGGTCTGGCCAAACTCACCGCGCTACTGGTCTTCGTCGGCCCGCTCATGGCTCGTCACACTCTCGCCGTGCGCCGTTCCACCGAGGACGTGCGCCGCACCGGCGCGAAGAGCGGTCCCCGATCGTCGGGTGAGCCGTGTCTCACCAGGACGGCCCCACTTGTTTATGCAACGAGTTGCATAGCAGGATCGGGGCATGGCGCTAGAGCACGCGATCCTCGTCTCGCTGCTGGAACAGCCGGGCTCCGGATATGAGCTGGCCCGGCGGTTCGAGCGGTCCATCGGCTACTTCTGGACCGCCACCCATCAGCAGATCTACCGGGTGCTCAAACGCATGGAGAGCGACGGGTGGATCGACGTCCGCGAGGTGCCGCAGCAGGCACGGCCGGACAAGAAGGAGTACTCCGTCGCCGCCCTCGGGCGGTCCGTGCTCTCGCGGTGGCTGCACGAGCCGATCGAACCCGAGAGCGTGCGGCACGAGCTCGCCGTGAAGATCCGCGGTGCCGCCTTCGACGACCCGGGCGCGCTGATCCGCGAGGTCGAGCGGCATCGCCAGGCGCACGCCGACCGCCTCGCGCGCTATCTGGCGGGGGAGCGGCGTGACTTCACCTGGCCCGATGCCTGTGCGCCCACCACGCCCGATGCCGGACGGGAGCTCCAGCATGTCGTGCTGCGCGGCGGCATCGCGTACGAACGGATGACGCTCGCCTGGCTCGACGACGTGCTCGACACCCTCCACCGGCTCGGCCCCGCGGACTGACCCGGCCCATCGCTCCTCCACTCCGCCACCCCTCACCCGCCGAACATCCCCAACCTCCCGAGCCGGAAAGGCGAACACCCATGGCCGACCCGCTGCTGTTCAACCCGCGCACCTACGACCCGAAGCAGTTCGACCCCGAGACCCGCAGGCTGCTGCGCGCCACCGTCGACTGGTTCGAGGCCCGTGGCAAGCGTCAGTTGATCGAGGACTACCGCACCCGCGCCTGGCTGGCGGACTTCCTCGACTTCTCCGCCAAGGAGGGGCTCTTCGCGACCTTCCTCACCCCGGCCGCCGCCGGGGGGAAGCCGGACGCGCGCTGGGACACCGCGCGGATCGCCGCCCTCAACGAAATCTTCGGCTTCTACGGGCTCGACTACTGGTACGCGTGGCAGGTCACCATCCTCGGCCTCGGCCCGGTCTGGCAGAGCGAGAACGAGGCTGCCCGCACCCGCGCGGCGGAACTCCTCTCCCAGGGTGAGGTGTTCGCCTTCGGCCTGTCCGAGAAGACCCACGGCGCCGACATCTACTCCACGGACATGCTCCTTGAGCCCGACGGCGATGGCGGCTTCCGGGCCAGCGGCTCCAAGTACTACATCGGTAACGGCAACGCGGCAGGACTCGTCTCCGTCTTCGGCCGCCGCACCGACGTCGAGGGCCCCGACGGCTACGTCTTCTTCGCCGCCGACAGCCGCCACTCGTCGTACCACCTGGTCAAGAACGTCGTCGATTCGTCGAAGTACGTCAGCGAGTTCCGTCTGGAGAACTATCCGGTCGGCCCCGACGACGTGCTGCACACCGGCCGCGCCGCCTTCGACGCCGCCCTCAACACCGTCAACGTCGGCAAGTTCAACCTCTGCACCGCCTCCATCGGCATCTGCGAGCACGCGATGTACGAGGCCGTCACCCACGCCACCGGGCGCATCCTCTACGGCCGCCCCGTCACCGCCTTCCCACACGTGCGCCGCGAGCTGACCGACGCGTATGTCCGCCTCGTCGGGATGAAGCTGTTCAGTGACCGTGCCGTCGACTACTTCCGCTCAGCGGGCCCCGACGATCGCCGCTACCTGCTCTTCAACCCCATGACGAAGATGAAGGTGACCACGGAGGGCGAGAAGGTCATCGATCTGATGTGGGACGTGATCGCCGCCAAGGGCTTCGAGAAGGACACCTACTTCGCCCAGGCCGCCGTCGAGATCCGCGGCCTGCCGAAGCTGGAGGGCACCGTCCACGTCAACCTCGCGCTCATCCTCAAGTTCATGGGCAACCACCTGCTGAACCCCGCCGAGTACGAGCCCGTGCCGACGCGGCTCGACGCGGCCGACGACGCGTTCCTCTTCCGGCAGGGACCGGCCCGAGGCCTGGGCTCCGTACGCTTCCACGACTGGCGCACCGCCTACGACGCGTACGCCGATGTGCCCAACGTCGCCCGCTTCCGCGAACAGGCCGACGCCCTCTGCGAGTTCGTCAAGACGGCCGCCCCCGGCGAGGAGCAGAGCCGCGACCTCGACCTTCTCCTCTCCGTCGGTCAACTGTTCGCCCTTGTCGTGCACGGCCAGCTGATCCTGGAGCAGGCGCGCCTGACCGGCCTCGACGGGGACGTGCTCGACGAACTGTTCGCCGTTCTCGTACGCGACTTCTCCGCGCACGCCGTCGAACTGCACGGCAAGGACTCCGCCACCGCTCAGCAGCAGAGCTGGGCGCTCGGCGCGGTGCGGCGCCCGGTCGTCGACGACGCACGCTCGGCGCGGGTGTGGGAGCGCGTCGAGGCGCTGGCCGGGGAGTACGAGATGGCGCCGTAACACTCGCCATATGTGGCTCAGCGGGGCACGTCCATGCGCTGGGTTCCGATGACCGAGGGGAGCCGCAGCGCCTCCTCCGAGCGTGAGCCGGGGGCGGCGGTGCGGATCACGACCTGCTGGTCCCGGTCGGTGATGTCGAGGACGTCGCAATCGACGGTGACCGAGACCCACCAGCGGGTGCTGGAAGGTCTTGCGCGGCGTGGGATCGGCGCTCACGTCGCGGGAGTCCCACAGCCGGACGAATTCCTTGCTCCGGGCGAGGAGTTCAGCCACAAGATCCGTCATCTCGGGGGCATCGGGACAGCGGACCGGTGCCCGGACCGCGCCACGCCGCTCAGCCGGATGCGGTGCAGTCCGGGCACACTCCCCGGTACGTCACCTCGGCCGCGGAGACGGTGAAGCCGAACCGCTCCGAGGCGGGCAGCGCCGACAGCGGGTCGCCGCCGGGGTGTACGTCCTTGATGGCGCCGCAGCTCGAGCAGACCAAATGGTGGTGGGGGTGATGGGCGTTGGGGTCGTACCGCTTCGCGCGGCCGGTGGACACCTCTGTCACCTCGCCGAGGGAGACCAGCTCACCGAGGGTGTTGTAGACCGTGGCGCGAGATATCTCCGGCAGCCGGGCCGTGGCACGCGCGAGCACCTCGTCAGCGGTCAGGTGGACGTGTTCACCGTCGAACACCTCGGCGACCACCCGGCGCTGCGCGGTCATCCTCCAGCCACGTCCGCGGAGCCGTTCCAGAAGATCGCTCATGCCTACCAGCCTAACTGTGCATTGTCTGACGAATGAATTCGTACGGACCCGTCTGTCGTATTGACTTGGACTTAGTCCATCGTAGGATCAGTTCCGGCCGACGGCCAAGGGACAGGGCAACAGCAGGGAACAGCGCGTGACTTCAGGAGGCGTGTCCGTACGCCCCGGCATCCGATACCCCGCTCGCGGAGAAGCACTCCGCCCAGCAGGTGGGCGTCCTCGGCCTGCGACTGATACAGGAACCCGCCCCGTTGGACCATCCTGCCTGCCGCACCCCCGTCGCCCCCGACTGCTCTGCCGTTCGCAGTTCCTGAGCACCGTGATCCGCCCCGTCCGGAAGGATTCCCATGACTGAGAACCATGACGCGATCGTCACCGACCCGAAGCCGGAAGAGACTGGCGGCTGCCCGGTCGTACACGGTCGCGCGCCGCACCCGACCCAGGGCGGTGGAAACCGCCAGTGGTGGCCGGAGCGGCTCAACCTGAAGATCCTCGCCAAGAACCCCGCCGTGGCCAACCCCCTGGGCGAGGAATTCGACTACGCCGAGGCGTTCAGCACCCTCGACCTGCCGGCCGTGAAACGGGACATCGCGGAGGTCCTCACCACCTCGCAGGACTGGTGGCCCGCCGACTTCGGCAACTACGGCCCGTTGATGATCCGCATGGCCTGGCACAGCGCGGGCACCTACCGGATCAGCGACGGCCGCGGCGGAGCCGGTGCCGGCCAGCAGCGCTTCGCGCCGCTCAACAGCTGGCCGGACAACGTCAGCCTCGACAAGGCCCGCCGGCTCCTTTGGCCGGTGAAGCAGAAGTACGGCCAGAGCCTTTCCTGGGCCGACCTCCTGGTCCTCACCGGAAACGTCGCCCTGGAGACGATGGGCTTCAAGACCTTCGGCTTCGCCGGCGGCCGTGCCGACGTGTGGGAGCCCGACGAGGACGTGTACTGGGGCCCCGAGACCACCTGGCTCGACGACGAGCGCTACACCGGCGACCGCGAGCTGGAGAAGCCGCTCGGCGCGGTCCAGATGGGTCTCATCTACGTCAACCCCGAGGGCCCCAACGGCAACCCGGACCCGGTCGCCGCGGCCCGCGACATCCGTGAGACGTTCCGCCGCATGGCGATGAACGACGAGGAGACCGTCGCGCTCATCGCCGGTGGCCACACCTTCGGCAAGACCCACGGCGCAGGACCGAGCGAGAGCGTCGGCGACGACCCCGAGGCCGCGCCCATGGAGCAGCAGGGCTTCGGCTGGAAGAACTCCCACGGCACCGGCGTGGGCCCCGACGCCACCACCAGTGGTCTCGAGGTCATCTGGACCACCACCCCCGCCAAGTGGGGCCACGACTTCTTCAAGCACCTCTTCGAGTACGACTACGAGCTCACCCAGAGCCCGGCGGGTGCCCACCAGTGGGTGGCGACGAACGCCGAGGCGATCATCCCCGACGCCTTCGACGCGTCGAAGAAGCGCCTCCCGATGATGCTCACCACCGACCTGTCGCTGCGCTTCGACCCGGTCTACGAGCAGATCTCGCGGCGCTTCTACGAGAACCCGGACCAGTTCGCGGACGCGTTCGCCCGTGCCTGGTACAAGCTGACGCACCGTGACATGGGCCCGGTCGTGCGCTACCTCGGCCCGGAGGTGCCCTCCGAGGTGCTGCTGTGGCAGGACCCGCTGCCGGCGGCCGAGGGCCAGCAGATCGACGCCGCGGACATCGCCTCCCTCAAGGAGCAGATCCTCGGCTCGGACCTCACCACCTCGCAGCTGGTCTCCGCGGCCTGGGCCGCGGCGTCCTCCTTCCGCGGCAGCGACAAGCGCGGTGGCGCCAACGGCGGCCGTATCCGCCTGGAGCCGCAGCGCAGCTGGGAGGTCAACAACCCGGACGACCTCGCGCAGGTGCTGCGCACCCTCGAAGGCATCCAGTCCTCCTTCAACTCGGGTGCCAAGAAGGTCTCGCTGGCCGACCTGGTCGTCCTGGGCGGCTCCGCGGCGGTCGAGAAGGCGGCCAAGGACGGTGGCGTCCAGGTCGAGGTGCCGTTCACGCCGGGCCGTGTCGACGCCGCGCAGGAGCAGACGGACGTCGAGTCGTTCGCCGCGCTCGAGCCGACCAACGACGGCTTCCGCAACTTCGTCGGCAAGGGCAACCGCCTGCCGGCCGAGTTCCTGCTGATCGACAAGGCGAACCTGCTGACCCTGAGCGCGCCCGAGCTGACGGTCCTCGTCGGCGGTCTGCGCGTCCTGGGCGCCAACCACGCCGGGTCGAAGCACGGCGTGCTCACCGACAAGCCGGGCACCCTGTCGAACGACTTCTTCGTCAACCTGCTCGACATGGGGACGACCTGGAAGTCGACGTCCGCGGCGCAGGACGAGTTCGAGGGCCGTGACGCGAGCGGCGCGGTCAAGTGGACCGGCACCCGCGCAGACCTCGTCTTCGGCTCGAACTCCGAGCTGCGCGCGCTCGCCGAGGTCTACGCGAGCGACGACGCCAAGGAGAAGTTCGTGAAGGACTTCGTCGCGGCCTGGGACAAGGTCATGAACCTCGACCGGTTCGACCTCGTCTGAGTCCGACAGCTTTGAGCAGGACGTCCGGGCCGGCCCACGCGGGCCGGCCCGGACGTCGTTTCAGATGTCCAGGAGGCCGCGTGCGTCGACCGGAAGCCCCGTGGCGAAGGAGTGGTTCGCGGCAAGGCCCGTGACCAGCGAACGGGCTCCGTCGCCCGCGTCCGCCGCGCGGCCCAGGGAGTCGGCGTCGCCGGGGGCCCGCTCGCCGAAGAGATCGGCCAGCATGCGCACGTCCCCGCCGCCGTGCCCGCCCTCGCCCGTGGGCACCTTCACCTCCCGGGGTTCCTCCCAGAAGCGGCGAAGCAGCAGTTGGGTGCGGCCCGCCTCGTCGCCGACCGCCGCACCGTGCAGGACGGCGCTCGCGCCGTCGTTCCGTACGTCGGGGCGCGTCCAGGTGGATTCCTCCACGAGGAGCTCGACGCGTCCCTCGCTGCCGTTGAAGGCGATCCGATAGCCCTCCCAGGGCGCGTACGCGGTGAGGTGGTAGGTGAGGGTCGCGCCGGAGGAGTACCGCACGAGGACCGCCATGTCGTCCTCGATGCTCACCCCGGGCCCGAACACGTTCTGGTCGCGGTGGTAGCCGTCCTCCGCCTCCGCGTCCAAGTAGAGGGCGCTGAGCACGGAGGAGTCGGCCAGGCGGATGGCGAAGGGGTCGCTTTCGGCGGCGGCGGAGCCATGGGCGCGGGTGTAGTCACGGGCCAGGCCGCGCCGGTCGCCCGCGTCGTCGCCGTAGAAGAAGAGCCCGCCCTGCGCGTAGACGGTCTCGGGCCGCGCGCCCAGCCACCAGTTGACCAGGTCGAAGTGGTGGGTGGCCTTGTGCACCATCAGTCCGCCCGAGTTGGCCTTGTCGCGGTGCCAGCGGCGGAAGTAGTCCGCGCCGTGCCGCAGGTCGAGCAGCCACTCGAAGTGCACCGAGCCGACTTCGCCGATCTCGCCGTCCGCGAGGAGCTCACGCACCGCCGAGTGCACGGGGTTGTAGCGGTAGTTGAAGGCGACCCGCACCTCACGGCCCGTGCGGCGCCGGGCGTCGAGGATGCGGCGGGCGCGTTCGGCGCTGGTGGTCATGGGCTTCTCGGTGACCACGTCGCAGCCCGCTTCGAGCGCCCGCACGATGTAGTGGTCGTGCAGGTGGTCGACGGTGCAGACCACGACGAGGTCGACGCGCTCACGGCGCAGCATTTCCTCGAAGTCGTCCGCGGAGTACGTGGGTATGGGCGGGCGGCCGGGGTGGGCGGTCGCGATCCAGTCGTTGTGGACGGCCATGCGGTGCGCGTTGACATCGCAGAAGCCGGCCAGCTCGATCCGGTCCGCGTAGGGACCGGCGAGCGCCTCGGTGAAGAGCTGGGCGCGGGCGCCGAGTCCCACCACGGCACAGCGGCGACGGCGCGCGGCGTCGAGAGGCATGCGGATTCCGTTCGGGGAGAGGGGGTGTGCGGGAGGTCCGGAAGCGGGCGTCACGGCGGGGCAGGGAAGGCGGTGATCGCGCCGCAACGGTTGCAGGTGCGACCGTGTCGAGCAAGGGGGAGGCGAACGCGTCGGCCGCGTCGATGACTTGGAGGATCTCCACCGGCATCGGCGAAAACCCAGGTCGGCGCGGGCGTGGTGGGCGGCGGGTGGGCAAACCTCACCGCCCACATATTGAGTCGATTCAGTTTTCGGCTCCGAGGTCTTGTCCTGACATTCCCGGGGTGCCTAGGGTCTGCCCCAGTGCAAGCGCTTTCTAAGCTCGTTCGAGGAGACCGTATGTCCTCCACCCCCGCCCGTCTGCGTGCCGCGGTCGTCGGCACGGGCGGCATCGTGACCGGCAGCCATCTGCCCGCTCTGCGGGCCCACTTCGACCGGATCGAGCTGAGAGCCGCCGTCGATGTCGACCCGGCCCGGCTCGACGCCTTCCGCAAGGAGGCCGGGGCAGTGGGCATGGACGTCGAGGGCTACGCCGACTTCGACGCCATGCTGGAGGCGGTCCGCCCCGATGTGGTGCTGATCGGTACGCCGCCGTCGCTGCACCGGGCACAGACCGTGGCCGCGCTGAAGGCGGGCGCGTGGGTGCTGTGCGAGAAGCCGCTGTGCCTCTCGCTCGCCGAGTACGACGAGATCGCCGCCGCCGAGGAGGCCTCGGGAGCGTACGCCTCGGTGGTCTTCCAGCACCGCTACGGCTCGGGCGCCGTCCATGCCCGCGAGCTGATCGCGGGCGGCGAGCTCGGGGCGCCCCGGGTCGCGCACTGCCAGACCACCTGGCACCGCGACAGCGACTACTACGCGGTGCCCTGGCGCGGCCGCTGGGAGAGCGAGGGCGGTGGTCCCACCATGGGGCACGGCATCCACCAGTTCGACCTGCTCCTGCATCTGCTGGGCGACTGGACCGAGGTACGCGCCATGGCGGCCCGCCTCGTCCACGACACCGAGAGCGAGGACGTCTCGACCGCCCTGGTGCGCTTCGAGAACGGCGCGCTGGCCACCGTCGTCAACAGCGTCCTGTCCCCGGACGAGGTCAGCCGCATCCGCGTGGACTGCGCCGACGCGACGGTCGAACTCACCCACCTCTACCGGCACACCAACGACGACTGGACCTACACCCCGGCCCCGCACGTGGATGCCGCCCGCGCCGAGGCCTGGCGCACCCCGGCGACCGATGTGCCCAGCTCGCACGCCGCCCAGCTCGGCACCCTCCTGGACGCCTACGAGCAAGGTGTACGGCCGCCGGGCAGCGGCGCCGATGCCCGGCGCACCCTCGAATTCGCCGCGGCGCTCTACAAGTCGGCGTTCACCGGACAGCCGGTGCTCGCGGGCGAGATCACCGCCGGTGACCCCTACTACCCGGCCATGCACGGCAACCACCCCCACTGGAGCCCCCAGCGATGACGATTCAGGTCACCCACACCCACGGCGAGCGGATCACGGTCAGCTCCGGCGACGTCGAGCTGCTCAGCTACGTCTACGCGCCGGACCCGGACGCCTTCGAGGCCCGCAAGCCCTACATCCACCCCCTGCGCACCCTGGCCGGACACCAGGTCTCGGGGTACCGCCCGAACGACCACCGCTGGCACAAGGGCCTCCAGATGACCGCGAGCCATCTGTCGGGGCAGAACTTCTGGGGCGGCAACTGCTATGTCCACGGCGAGGGGTATCTGCGCCTGCCGGAGCGGGTCGGATCCATGCGCCACGACGGCTTCCCCGCCCTCGACGTCGAGGACGACCGCCTCCACCTCACCGAAGAGCTCACCTGGATCGAGAACGGCGGCCAGGAGTGGGCCAGGGAAGAGCGCGGCATCACCGTCCACTCGGTCGACGAGGAGGCCGGGTCCTGGGCCCTCGACTGGTCGATCCGCCTGACCAACATCCGCGACGAGCCGCTGCGCTTCGGGTCGCCGACCACCGCGGGCCGCGACATGGCCGGATACACGGGCTTGCAGTGGCGCGGACCGCGTGACTTCACCGGCGGTGACGCCTTCGGGCCCGACGCCGAGAAGGACGCGGCCGGTCTCATGGGCACCCAGGGCCCCTGGCTCGCCTTCACCGCCGAGCACGACGACGTCGACGCGCACTCCACGCTCGTCTTCGCGCACGCCCCCGAGAACCTCGACGAGGCGAGCGCGATCCACGCATCGCACTGGTTCGTACGCTCCGAACCCATCCCCACCGTCGCCTTCTCCTGGGCGTTCTTCGATGAGTTCGCGCTGCCGCCCGGCGCGTCCTTCACCTACCGCTACCGCGTCGTGGTCGCCGACGGCGCCTGGGACCGCGACCGCGTCGCCACCCACCTGAAGGGGCTGACATGGTGAGCCTTCCGCACCCGCTGCCGGGAGCCGTCGGCCTCTCGCACCTGAGCGCGTACGACTGGGAGGCCGCCGACGGCGTGTGCGGCGGCAGCCCTCATCTGCACCTGGTGTGCACGGAGGCCTACGTCGTCACCGGTGGCATCGGCGCCGTCCAGACGCTCAGCCCCGACGGCTACCGCGAGGTCCCCCTGGAGGCGGGCTCCGTCGCGTGGTTCACGCCCGGCACCGTGCACCGGATGGTGCAGGGCGGCGACCTGCGGATCACGGTCCTGATGCAGAACAGCGGCCTGCCCGAGGCCGGGGACGCCGTCTTCACCTTCCCGCCCGACGTGCTCGCCGACCCCGAGCGGTACGCCGCCGCGGCGAAGCTCCCCGCGAAGGAAGGACCGGAGGCGGAAGCCGCCGCCCGCAAGCGACGTGACCTGGCCGTCGAGGGATACCTGCCGTTGCGCGAGGCGCTGCGGGCCGGGGACAACGGCCCCTACCTCGAATTCCAGCAGGCCGCGGCCCGGCTCGTGAAGGACAAGGTCCCCACCTGGCGCGAGCTGTGGCGGGCCGGTGCGCTCGCCACCGCCGAGCGCACCGGCGCGCAACTCGACGCCCTTGAATCCGGCACCCCCGACTACCTCGCGGGATCGGGCTCGCACGACAGTCGGCCCTCGCGCCGGGGCGGCTACGGCATGTGCGGGCGCCGCGACGAGTACGAACTGCCGGGCACCACGCTCCCGTACCAAGGCGAGTAACCACTCCCTTCGCCACAGAGAACGCCCGTCAAGAAACCAGAGAGGAGAGGTGTCATCGGCATGCCCGGAAACAGGACAAAGTGGTCCTGCGCAACGGCCGCGGTGCTCACGCTCAGCGTGCTGCTCACCGGCTGCGGCGGCTCGGACGAAGCGAGCGGCGGCGGCAAGACCGTTCTGCGCTACACCTGGTGGGGCAACCCCGACCGGGCGGCCCGTACCCAGGAAGCTGTCGCGCTGTTCGAGAAGGAGCACCCGGGGATCACGGTGCAGACCTCGTTCGCCGGCTACGAGGCGTACAAGCAGAAGCTCGCCACCCAGGCGGCGGGCGGTGACGCACCCGACGTGATGCAGCTCGACTACCGGCAGATCGACCAGTACGCGTCCGGCGGCATCCTCCTCGACCTCGGAAGGCAGAAGAAGGCCCTGGGCACCGACGAGATCGACCCCGGTCTCCTCGCCACCGGCGTCGTGGACGGCACCCAGTACGCGATCCCGCAGGGCCGCGGCACCGAGAGTGTCGTGTACGACGCCAAGCAGTGGAAGGAGGCCGGGGTGAGACTCCCGCGCAACGGCTGGACCTGGGACGACTGGGCCGACGCCATGCGGGAGTTGGCGGAGAAGACCGGGAAGCCGGGCTCCGTCGACCCCGGACAGAGCGAGGACTGCTTCGAGGTGTGGCTGCGCGGCCAGGGCAAGGCCCTCTACACCAAGGACCGTGAACTCGGCTTCACGGCCGACGACCTGACCCGCTGGTGGACCTTCGCCGACAAGCTGCGGCGGGAGGGCGCGGTGTCGGCCGCCGAACAGACCACACAGCTCGACGGATCGGTGGAGAACCAGCCGCTGGCCCGCGGGAAGGCCGTCTCCGACTTCAACTGGGACGCGCCCTCAAGCGGGTTCACGGCGATCGTGGGCGAAGGCCTCACGCTCGCCCCGATGCCGTCGGGCGCGGACGGCGCGCCCGGTCAGTACTTCAAGCCCTCGATGTTCATGGGCGCGGCGGCCACCAGCGAACACCCCCGGGAATCCGCCGAGTTCATCGACTTCATGATCAATGACGAGAAGGCGGCGAAGATCCTCGGCGCCTCCCGGGGCATCCCCGTCAACGAGCCGATCCGCGACGACATCGGCCCCGACCTCAAGGACTTCGACAAGACCGTCGCCGACTACCAGGACTCCGTCGACGGGAAGCTCGAAGCGCCCCCGCAGGCCCCGCCCTCCGGCGACAACGCCCTGCAGACCACCTTCGGGCGTGACTACGACCAGGTGTCGTTCGAGCAGATGACACCCCGCGAGGCCGCGGAGGACTTCATCACCGAGGCGAAGGCGGAGCTGAGGTCATGACCACCACCGACATACCCGCGAAGGCCGCGCGCGCGAAGAGTCCCGAGCCACCCCCGCGGCAGCGCGGCAGGCTCCGGCGCGAGGGCGCCGCCTGGGTGTTCCTCTCGCCCTGGGTGCTCGGCGCCGTCGTCCTGACGCTCCTGCCGATGGCCGTCTCGCTGTACCTGTCGTTCACCGACTACGACCTGTTCAACGCCCCACGCTGGGTGGGCTTCCGCAACTACGTGCAGATGTTCACCGAGGACCCGCGCTACTGGCGTTCGGTCGGCGCGACCTTGATGTACGTCGTCATCGCCGTGCCGCTGCAACTGGCGCTCGCGCTCGCCGTCGCCCTCGCCCTGAAGTCCATGAAGCGCGGCAAGGGGTTCTACCGGTCCGCCTTCTATGCCCCTTCGCTGCTCGGCGCCTCCATGTCGATCGCGCTGGTGTGGCGGGCGGTGTTCAATGACGGCGGCACCGTCGACAACCTCCTCTCGGACATCGGCATCCATACCGGCGGCTGGGTCAACAAGCCCGGCTGGGCACTGTTCGCCGTGGCGCTCCTGACGGTCTGGCAGTTCGGCGCCCCCATGGTGATTTTCCTGGCGGGACTCCAGCAGATCCCCACCGAGCTCTACGAAGCAGCGGCGGTGGACGGCGCGAGCCGCAAGCGGCAGTTCATCTCCATCACGCTGCCGCTGCTGTCACCGGTGCTCTTCTTCAACCTGGTGCTCCAGACCATCCAGGCCTTCCAGGTGTTCACCCCCGCCTTCGCGGTCAGCGGCGGCAAGGGCGGGCCTGCGGACTCCACCCTCTTCTACACGCTCTACCTCTACGACCGCGGCTTCGTCGCCTCCCACATGGGCTACGCGTCCGCCATGGCCTGGGTCCTGCTGATCGCCATCGGAGCCGTGACCGCGGTGCTCTTCCGCACCTCGCGCTCCTGGGTCTTCTACGCGAACGAGGGGGAGCGATGACCACCACCGCCGAGACCGGGGGCACCGTGGGCCGTCGGGCCTTTCCCTGGCGCCGGGTGGCCCTGCACGTCGGATGCCTGGCCGCGCTCCTGGTGATGCTGTATCCGCTGGCCTGGCTCGTCGCCACGTCGCTCAAGCCCGCCGACGAGGTGATCGCGAGCCTGAACCTGCTGCCGAGCAAGCTGGAGTGGTCGAACTACACGACCGCCCTCGACGGCGTGGACGACGTGTCCGTAGGACGGCTGCTCTCCAACTCCCTGCTGATCGCGGGCGGCGCGGTCATCGGCAACGTACTGAGCTGCTCCCTCGCGGCGTACGCGTTCGCCCGGCTGCGCTTCCGCTTCCGCGGACCGCTCTTCGCCTTCATGATCGCGACGATCATGCTGCCGCACCACGCCGTCCTGATCCCGCAGTACATCATCTTCAACCAGCTCGGCATGGTGAACACCTACTGGCCGCTGATCCTGCCGAAGTTCCTCGCCACCGAGGCCTTCTTCGTCTTCCTCATCGTGCAGTTCATGCGCGGGCTTCCGCGTGAGCTGGAGGAGGCGGCGAGGATCGACGGCTGCGGTCCGTTCCGGAGCTTCTTCCTTGTCGTCCTGCCGCTCACCAGGCCCGCGCTGATCACCACCGCGATCTTCACCTTCATCTGGACCTGGAACGACTTCTTCACCCAGCTGATCTATCTCTTCTCGCCGGAGAAATTCACGCTGACGCTTGCGCTGCGGTCGTTCGTGGACGCGTCGAGCCAGTCGGCGTTCGGTCCGATGTTCGCCATGTCGGTGATCGCGCTCCTGCCGATCGTGCTGTTCTTCCTCGCCTTCCAGCGCTTCCTGGTCGAGGGCATGGCCAACTCCGGGGTCAAGGGATGAGCGCCCGGACCCGCGAGACGGGCGAGATATTCGGGCCGCGGATGACTCTGTTCGCCGATGTCCTTGCTCTGGGCGTGGTCACGGCGCTCGCCTGTCTGCCGCTGATCACCGCTCCGGCGGCGCTCTCCACCGCCTGCGCCCTCGTGCGCGGCACCAGGGACGACAAGCCCGTCACGGCGGGGCGGTACGTGGCGCTTCTCCGTGCACGATTCCGTCCCGGTGACCTCGTCGCGGGAGCGGTCGCCCTCGCCGGGGCGCTGCTGTTCTCGGCGGATCTGGCACTTGCCGGGGCGGGGCTGCCGGGTGCCCGCGTCTTCGCCGTGACGGCCGCGGCGATCGGAGCCTGCGCAGTGATCGTGGGCCTGCGCGCCTGCGCCCGCCCCGAATCGACCGGCGACTGGCGGGCCGCGGTGCGCGCCGCCGCCGGTGACTCGGCGCGGGACGTGGGCGGCAGCGCCCTGGTCCTGCTCGCCCTCGCGGCGGCCGTGCTGTGCGCCTGGATGATGCTGCCGCTCGCGTTCCTCGTGCCCGGGCCGCTGGCCATGGCACTCACCGCCATCGACGTACGCCACGTACGCATGCCTCATGGGGAGACCGCGTGATAGCCCGCAGAACCTTCATCGCCACCTCCGCCACGGCCACCGCGGCCGGGTTCGGGGGCATCTCGGGGCAGACGGCGGCAGCGGCGGAGGGCGTCGGATCCGCCCGACCCCGGCGGGACGAGGACTTCGTCGACTTCCTCACCACGGCCGCCGACGCGCGTGCCACCGCCGTCCTCGACGGGTACGACGGCAACATCACCGAGCTGCGCGACCAGGGCAAGGCCCGCGCCGCCGCCCGCAGCCTGCGCACCCTCACCTCCGTCTACGTGCACGCCACGTCGGGGCATCACCACGACGGCGCGCTCCTGGGCCCGCTGGAAGAACTCGCGGACGCGCTCGCCGACGAACAGTTCGACGACGGGTTGTGGGACCAGGGCGCCGTCCACTCACCGCCCGACACCGCCTTCTCCGTCGTCGATCTCAACATCGCCCACGCCCTGCTCGACAAGGACGGCGAACGGGCCACCGCGAAGCTGCGGTCCACGGTCGAGCGGATCCTGCGCAAGGCCGGTCCGGGCCTCGCGAACGGCGGTGTGCACACCGCCAACCACCGCTGGCTGGTGTGCTCCGCGCTCTCCCGCATCCACCGGCGCTGGCCCGACCACTCGTACCCCCGGCGCATCGACGCCTGGCTCGCGGAGGGCATCGACCAGCTCTCCGGCGGCGAGTACAGCGAGCGCAGTCCCACCTACTCGGCGGTGGTGACCAACCCCGCCCTGCTGACCATCGCCCGCTTCCACGACCGGCGCGACCTGTACGCACACGTACGGGACAACCTCACGGCCTCGCTGTACGTGACCGAGCCCAACGGCGAGGTGGAGTCCGTCCACTCGCGGCGCCAGGACCAGGCGACACTGCGCTATCTGCCGGAGTTCTGGCTCCAGTACCGGGAGCTGGCGATCCGCGACGGCAACGGCACGTTCGCGGCGGTCGCCGCGCTGCTGCGGGAGCGCGGAGCCGGTCAGACCTTCGGAGAGACCCCGCTGGGCGACCGGCTCGCCGAGGTCCTCGACCGTCCCGAGCTCGCCCGCGAGCTGCCGGCGGTGAAAGCACCGCCGACCGACTTCGAGCACCACGACGACAGCTGCCGCCTGGTGCGTGTGCGCCGTGGCGAGCGAACGGCGAGCATCTTCGGCGGCACGGACCTGCCGCGGACGCACGCCATCTCGTCGGGGCTCTCCACCAACCCCACGTTCTTCAAGATGCGCAAGGGCGCCGCGATCCTCGACTCGCTGCGGCTCGCCCCGCAGTTCTTCTCGCTCGGCCCCTTCCGGTCCGAAGGCCTCGACCGGTGGGGCGACGCGTGGCGGCTGCACGCGGAGGTCCGCGCCGCGTTCCACCAACCGCTGCCGCGCCGCCATAGGCGCAAGGACGGGCTGTACCCCCTCACCGACGACGGGCGCTTCTGGTCGGCGATGGACTTCCCGCACCGGCCCAAGGAGCACCGGGCACTGCGTACCGAGATCCTGGTGCGCGAGACGGACGGCGGCGGCTGGGAGCTCTCCTTCGAGGTGTCGCAGTCCGCGGTGCCCCTTGCCCTTGAGCTGTGCTTCCGGCGGGGCGGGGAACTGTCGGGCGATGGCCTGGAGGCGGTCGCCGGGGCCAAGGACACCTATCAGCTGGTCAGCGGCGAGGCGAGTTACACGGTCGGCGACGACCGGATCACCTTCGGCCCCGGGAACGGCAAGGGCGGCAAACAGCCTCCTGTGGTCGAACCGGGGGAGCGCTACACCTGGATGAACGGGTCCCTCACGCCGGACGGGATACGGGTACTGGTCACCGGTCGTTCGCCGCTGACGTACCGGATGAAGCTGCACTGATGGCCTCGCCGGGCTCCGGGCGGCGGGCAAAGAAGACGAACTCCATGCCGGGGCGGTCCGGGGCGTCGCGGATCTCGTCCACGACGTAACCGTGCGCGGTGAGCGAGGCGGTCACTTCCTCGCGCTCGCGGAAGCGCAGGGTCGAGTCGGAGGTGAGGGTCTCGCCCGTCGCGGTGAAGATCATGGTGTGGCGGAAGGACACCAGCGGCAGGCTGACATCGGTGACGTCCACCCAGGTCTCGATGTCACCGACGCCCTCTACGGCGACCGTGCGGCGGGTCGCGGCACGGTTCCACCGCTCCCATGCCCGCCGGGCCGGGTCGCGGGTCTCGAAGACGAGACGGCCGCCCGGCCGCAGCGCGGCACGGATGCCGCGCAGGGTGTCGTCCCACACCTTGGGGTCCACGATGGCCTGGGCCACGTTGGCGGTCATGGTGGCCAGGTCGACGTACAGCTCCGGGAGCGCCGTCACGTCGCCGTGGATCCACCGCACCTGCTCGCTGCCGGGCTTGGACCGCGCCACGTCGAGGGAGGCCGCAGCCGGTTCGACGCCCGTCACCCGCAGCCCGCGCCCGGCCAGGAGCAGGGCGAACGTACCCGTGCCGCAGCCGACGTCGAGCACCTGACGTGCTCTCAGTTCCGTTGTCACATCGGCGTACACGTCCAAATCGCCGCGGTCCGCGTCGAGCGGATCGTAGAGCGCCGCCAGTCTCGGATTCTCGTACGCCTCGTCTGCCACGACCGGCAGGTTAACAACGGGAGCGACGGTGGAGGCACTCCTTTTCACGCCCTTACCGTCGCCCCCGCCGCGATCTATCGGTTGACGGTCAACTCCTGGATGCCCGCGGGCTTCTTCGCGCTCTTGGAGGTGATCTTCACCCGGACATAGCGGGCTGCCGTGTCTCCGTCCGGTGAGGCATTGCTCCAGTGCCGCCCGTCGAGTGACGTCTGCACGGTGTGCTTGGTCGGCTTCACGCCCGTCCAGTGCGGGGTGATCCTGGAGATACGGGAGACCTTGCCGAGGTCCGTGGTGAGGGTCGCGCGGGCGGCGTCGGAGACCCAGGCGGTGGCGGTGCTGCCGTCGAACGCGGCGCCCGCGTACTGGCCGGGCTGCTCCGAAGTCGCCTTCGCCGTACGGCACCTGGCGAGGTTGTCGGTCGGTTCGAGGTCCGGGCGGCGGGTCTTGATGTGGGCGGGCGCGCCCTGGCTGACGACCTGCTTGCCCTGCGGGGTCTCGATCTCGAAGGGCTCGCCGTGGGTGAGACGCACGGTGGTCCCGTGCGCTCCGATGGCGATGTCGTACGTACGGCCCTGCCAGTGCTGCCCGTTCAGCTTGACGCCCTGGGACAGTTGCGGCGGCAGCATCGGGTCGAGGTGCACGCTGTTCTCGCGCAGCCGCTGCCCGGTCAGGCCGTTGGTGAACACCTGGAGGAAGCCGCCCTGGCCGGTCGTGAAGTTCTGCGCCGGGGAGCCCGAGAGCGGGTCGGTGGCCCCCGCCTTGTCGCCGCGCGCCTCGGAGAAGAGGTTGAACGGGCCGCGTACGAAGGGCCGGATGGAACGCTCCAGGTAGGTGTACGCGGAGCAGCCGGGCTCACCGATGGAGGCGGCGTCGATGGCGTGCACCGAGTCGGTCATGGCAGGGCCGTCGGGGTCGGTGCGGGCCGCGTAGTAGTCGAGGGTGTTGGTGGCGGCCCGCTTCGACATCGGCCACTCCAGCGGGTACATCAGGAGCACGGTGTCCGCCTGTTTGATGACCGAGCCCTTGTAGCCGTCGTACTGCTGGAAGACCTGCTTCTTCTTGTCGTAGGGGATGCGCAGCTTGTCGGCGACGGTGCCCCAGCTCGCCGGGGTGTCCTTGCCGAGGATCTTCGCGGCCCGGGCGGCGGTGCGCAGCGTGGTGGCGGCGCCCGCGTTGGTGAAGACGCCGTCGTCGACGCCGTTGCTGTACTCGTCGGGTCCTGCGACGTCCTTGATGGAGTAGCTGCCGTCGGCGTTGCGCGTGGCTCGGTCGGCCCAGAACTCGGCGATCCCCTGGATCACCGGCCAGCCGCGGGTGCGCAGCCAGTGGGTGTCCTTGGTCGCGAGGTAGTACTGCCAGGCGGCCAGGGCCACGTCGCTCTGAAGGTGGTTCTGGGTGCGGCAGTGCGGCGGGTCGACGCTGTGGCACTCGGACGTGAGGTCGCCCTTGCTCGCGCTGGTCCAGGGGTAGAAGAGGCCGCGGTGGCCGAGCTTCTTCGCGTTGGCGCGGGCGGCGTCCCGGGTGCGGTAGCGGTACTCCACCACGGACTTGGCGAGGTTCGGGTGGGCGGCGAGCAGTGCCGGGTACATCCAGGTCTCCGCGTCCCAGAAGACGAGCCCGGCGTAGTTGTCGCTGCTCAGACCGGTGGGGGAGATGCTGTCGGCCGAGCCGGTGCGGGTGCTGGAGAGGAGCCCGTACTGCGCGGACCGCACCCACGACTGGAGATCGCCCTGCCTGCCCCGGTCACCCTGGTCGCCCTGTCGGGGCACCTCGATGTCGCTGCGCCACAGCTTGCGCCAGGCGGCGGTGTGCCGGGCGAACAGCGCGTCCCAGCCGTGCCCGGCCGCCCGCTGCGAGGCCGCTACGGCATCGCGCTCGGGGGAGCGCGAGGTCAGTGCGGTGTCGACGCCGATGTACTTGGTGAGTTCGTAGGTCCGGCCGGACCGGACGGGGAGACCGACGGACTGATGGGCGCTCAACTTACGTGCGCCAGCTGAGGTTTGTTCATTTCCTGTACGTACGCCGTGCCCGGCACGGAGTGTCGACGCGACCGCCCCTTCGGCCTTCGTGCCGTCCGTGCGGAACCCCACGGCCATGGTCCGCCCTCCGGAGCGGGCGCCGCCACCGGTGGGCGTCATGCGCCGCGCGCCGCGTCCGTCGATACGGTCGGTGACCTTCGCGTCGCCGTTCCAGTGCGGGGTCATGCGCAGACGTACGGCGCCGACGTGGGGGTCGGCGCGGTCCGCGAGGACGTCGTAGACGAGATCGGTGGCCCGGCCGTCGGCGGCCGTCCAGGTGAGTCTGGTCCGCACCAGACCGCGGCGCAGATCCAGGCTCTGCCGGTAGTGCGAGATCCGGGCGGTCGGCGTTCTGGAGGTGAACGTCTCGGATCCGGGCCCGCCGGTGGACACCGTGAGCGGAGTCCAGGTGGGCAGGGCGGCGGCGACCTGGCGGTTCTCGGTGGTGCCCTTGTTGTGCGCGTAGAGCCCGGAGACGAAGGAACCGTCGTAGCGGGGCGTGAACAGCGGCCAGCCGGTCTTGGCGCCGTCGGAGGCCGCGTATCCGGCTCCGTTGGGGGCGACGCGCTGGCCGAGATAGCCGTTGCCGACGAAGGCGTGGTACGTGTCCTTCGCGTCGATGCGGGTCGACGTCATCGTCCAGCCGTCACCGGGGGAGGGCGCGGGCGTCGTCGGCTCTTCGGTGCTCGGGGTCGCGTTGTCGGCCGCCGCGGTGGGGGGAACGGCCGCCGCAAGCACACCCACGAGGAGGGGTGCGATGAACCGGACCGTGCGGGGGAGGGACCTCATTGTGCTCCGTTGCGGGGTCGCCGGGAAGGTCAGGCGACCATAAAGAGGTGAACGGTCCGCGTCAATGAGTCGCGCGGTGCGTTGAAGAATCAAACGAACCCGCGAGTAGATCCTGTAGGTCCTGCTGAGCCCTACTCCTTGCCCTACACGGTGTCCTCCACCTTGTCCTGCTCCTTGGCGCCCTGGGCCCACAGTGAGCGCACATGCCCGAGATGGCGTGCCATGCACTGCTCCGCGCCTTCGGCGTCGCCCGCCACCATCAGGTCGAGGAGCTCGATGTGCTCCTGCGCGGACGGGATCAGCCGCCCGCGCTCGTCGAGTGCCGTCAGCCCGTACAGGCGGGAGCGCTTGCGCAGGTCGCCGACGGTTTCGACGAGACGGTCGTTGCCGCCGAGCGCGAGCAGGGAGAGGTGGAACCGCCGGTCGGCCTCGAGGTAGCCGATGAGGTCGTGGTCGCGGGCCGCGCGCACGATCTCCTCGGCCACGGGGCGCAGCTTCTCAAGATCCGCGCGCGATGCGGACCGGGTGATGCGGCCGATCATGGGGACTTCGATGAGGGTGCGGATCTCGGAGTACTGGTCGAGATCGCGTTCGTTGACCTCGGTGACACGGAAGCCCTTGTTGCGGACCGGCTCCACCAGGCCTTCGCGGGCCAGATCGAGCATCGCCTCGCGCACCGGCGTCGCGGAGATCCCGAAGTCCTCCGCGAGCACGGGCGCCGAGTAGACCTCGCCGGGCCTGAGTTCGCCGGATATCAGCGCGGCCCGCAGATGGTGGGCGACCTGATCACGCAGCCGCTCGCGGGGAGTGACGAGGGTGCGCTGCGTGAGGTGGCCCATGGCGGTGATCCCTTCGTGGCCCGCGCGCCGTGGCCCGCGAGCCCGTGCCCGAGTGGTTCACCAGCGTACAATGTCACGTTGTTTTCGCTCAGGGTCTGATGTGCCGTCAGTGTGCGTGGCCAGGGCCAACGCGTCTGTGAGGTAGGGGAGTTGTGGGCAGCTTCGGCGCCTGAGGGGTTGTCAGTACCATTTCACATTACTACGTTACGCATCACATGGCGCGACTCCTACTCCTCAAACACCGCTGTACATAGGCAAGTTGGGGTCCGGGAGAGTTCCTTCGCGCCTTGCGTACGCACTGCTCGGCCCACCTCCCACACATCAGGAGCCTGTCGTGCACCAGCCCCGTACCCTGCGCAGATCCGTGCTCGCCGCGGCGATATCCGTGACCCTGTGCGCCACAGCCGCACCGGCCGCTCGCGCGGACGGCACCGCTCCGGCCCAGCGCCCGGCCACCGCCTCACCCGCCGCGCCGGGGCCTGAGGCGCCGAGCCCGTTCGACCGGGTCGACCGCCGCGCCAAAGCCCCGAAGTCCGCAGCCCTGAAGCTCCCCGCCCCCGGCGGCCTGACAGATGGCCGCGTCCCCGGCCCCCGTACGAACAAGCCGAAGGGGAAGGCGAGGGCCACGGCTGCTGACGTGCCCCGCGCGACCGTCGGCAAGGAGTCGGTGCCGTGCACCCTCGATGGCGTCAAGGGCCTGTCGCCCGCGGAGTTCACCGCGTTCCTCGCCGATCCGGCCGTCACCGCCGACGGCTGTCTGCGCGGTCTCCTCTGGAGCTGGGACCAGCGCCTGGCCCCGGTGATGTCGCGGGCGCACATCCAGGCCGTCTCCCAGCGCATCACCCAGCTCGCCGCATCCCACGACGGCACCGACGACAGCCACCTCCTTGAGATGTTCACGTACCTGCATGCCGTCTCCTACCAGGGCTTCTCGCACGACGAGGTCGACATCACCGACCCGGCGACCCTGGCCGCCATGCGGCAGGCCGTAGATGCCTTCGGCAGGACTGCCCACGCCTTCGACGCCACCCGCTCCAACGCCGAGACGCTCCGCGAGGCGCTGACCGCGGCCAGCGCGGCGGGGCTGCGTCAGCACCAACTCCCGCTCGTCAAACGGGTCCTGGCGACCATGGACGCCGCCCACCCCGACACCGCCCAGGACACCGGCTGGGCCGGTGCCGCCCTCGCCGCGCTCTCCCTGAACTACCTCGGGGTCTACCCCGGCAACCAGGACACCGCCTTCCGCGCCGCCGTGGCCGCCGACGCCTCCTACCGCGCCGCGTTCAAGACGTTCGGCGGATACACCCACCTCAAGGGCAGGCCCAATGCCTGGGTGGTGCGCGACGCGGTGAGCGAGTACGGCCGGATGGGCCAGATCGACGCGCTGCGCACCGAGATCGTCACCGGGCTCGGCCCGCTCCTGGACATCACCGCCCGCACCTTCGGCGACGGCAGCGCTCCGTGGGCGAAGGTCGTCACCTGGCTGATCGAGTTCGACGCCTGCAAGCCGTACAAGGTGTGCAGGGACGACATCGAGCGCCGCCTCTTCCCACAGACGTACACCTACGACGAGGGCGGCATGAAGGTCCGCACCGCCCTCGACCGGGACGCCGTCGACCAGCTCTACTACGCGAGCAAGCAGGTCAAGGCGCAGTTCCACCGCGTCGTCGGCACCCAGGAGCCGCTCGGCGGCGACCCCAACACCACCCTGAACACCGTCCTGTACGCCTCGCGCGCCGACTACGAGAACTTCCATCCGCTGCTCACCGGCATGGGCACCGACAACGGCGGCGTCTACATCGAGCAGGGCGCGACCTTCTACACCTACCAGCGGCGCGTTCCCCAGGACTCCACGCTGACGCTGGAGGAGCTGTTCCGTCACGAGTACACGCACTACCTCAACGGCCGCTGGGCGGTACCCGGCTTCTTCGGCGAAGGACGCTGGTACGAGGGCGACCGGACGACCGCGATGGACGAGGGCACGGCGGAGTTCTTCGACGGTGCCACGCGCGACGACGGCATCAAGGTCCGCAAGTCCCTGATCCAGGGCATCATCGACGACACCGCGGGCGGCGGGCCGCGCATGAGCGTGAACCAGCTGCTGCACGCCACCTACGACGGTGACGGCTTCCGCTTCTACGACTACGCGGGCACGTTCTTCGAGTTCCTGTGGAGCGAACGCCCCGCGCTGGTCAAGGAGATGTACCGCCATCTGCGTTCCGACGACCCGGGCGCGTTCGACGCGTGGCGCGACCGCCTCGGCAGGGACGCCGGGCTGCAGAGCGCCTACGACGCCTTCCTCGACCAGCAGATCGCCCACGTCGACGACCTGTTCGTCCCCGACACCGAGTACGTCCCTGTCGACCGGCTGCGCGACAGCACCGCCGCCCAGGTCCGCTCCTCGTTCACCGCGACGACCGGCATCGCGCCCGACTGCCGCGCCACCAGCGCCCCCGCACGCCCACGGTTCGTGTGCACCGGCCGGATCACCGCGAACCTCGGCGACGCGGCAGACCCCGATCTGGTCTTCAAGGACATGTCCGAGACCGTCGATGCCTACATCCTCGACCGCGCGTCGGGCGGCGACAACAACCTCACCGACATGAACTGCGCCTTCGGCGAGGTGGACATCTGGACCGGCGGACGCGCCGGAACCTCGGACTACACATGCGAGGGCCCGCTGCGCGGATGACGGGGATGACGGGGATGACGGGGATGAGGGGGACGACGTCCGCACGACACCGGTGATTTCGCCGATGTCGACACGCCGTCAACACCGCCACGGTGGGGACCGCCAACGAACACGGCGGTCTCCACCGGGGCGTATCTCCTTCCTCCTGTGTGGCCCCGCCACGACAGAGAGGACCCCTCCGTGCGCCTGCACGTCTTCTCCCGCCCTGTGGTGCGGGCAGCTCTGGCCGCCGCGGTCGCCACCGCCGGCCTCCTGGGCACCGGTCTCGCACCGGGCGCCCAGGCCGCCGCCGACAACCCGTACGAGCGTGGCCCCGCGCCGACCGTCTCCAGCATCGAGGCCACGCGCGGCTCCTACGCCGTCTCGCAGACCAGCGTCTCCTCGCTGAGCGTGTCCGGCTTCGGCGGCGGCACCGTCTACTACCCCACATCCACCGCCGACGGCACCTTCGGCGCGGTCGTCATCTCCCCGGGTTTCACCGCGTACCAGTCGAGCATCGCCTGGCTCGGTCCGCGGCTCGCGTCCCAGGGCTTCGTGGTCTTCACCATCGACACCCTCACGACGCTCGACCAGCCCGACAGCCGGGGACGTCAACTCCTTTCCGCGCTCGACTACCTGACGAAGACGAGCTCCGTACGGAGCCGCGTCGACGTTTCCAGACTCGGTGTGATGGGGCACTCGATGGGCGGCGGAGGCACCCTGGAGGCCGCCAAGAGCCGTACGTCCCTGAAGGCGGCGATCCCGCTGACCGGCTGGAACCTCGACACGACCTGGCCCGAGCTGAAGACGCCGACGCTCGTCGTCGGCGCGGACGGTGACACCGTCGCCCCCGTCGCCACCCACTCCGAGCCGTTCTACCAGTCGTTGCCGAGCTCCCTGGACAAGGCGTACCTGGAGCTCAACGGCGCCACCCACTTCACCCCGAACTCCTCCAACACGACGATCGCGAAGTACAGCATTTCCTGGCTGAAGCGGTTCATCGACAACGACACCCGCTACGAGCAGTTCCTCTGCCCGCTGCCGAAGCCGAGCCTCACGATCGAGGAGTACCGCGGCAACTGCCCGCACACTTCCTGATCCTGATGCTCCGTCACTGGGGGCCCTCGTCCGCTGCCGGGCCATCGGCGGCGGACGACGCGCGTCCCGCGCCCCTCCCCGACTGTGCCCGCGCACACCGGGAGACGGCGGCCGTTGGTGGCGTGCCCAGCCCTGCGGACGCGGGACTTCCGGACCGTGTTACGCGGAAGTAACGTGCGGGCGTGACCCTTTCGACGACCGTACCCCGCGCGCTGAGGCCCCCCGAGCTCCACGGCCGCAGCGAGGCGATCGCCGCCGTGGAATCCCTGGTGGGAAGCTTGCGCGCCGGTCGCGGCGGTGTGCTCGTCCTCACCGGGCAGCCCGGCCTGGGCCGCACCGCACTCGTGGACTACGCGCGGGCGATCTGTGACCCGGTCCCGTCGGTACAGTCAGTCGTCCCGGCAGCGCTGCCGCAGGAGGGTCCGCTACTGGTCCGCATCGACGACGTACACACCTGGCACCCCACGGCCCGGGCCGCGCTCCTGGCGGAGCTCCGCCGGCTGCCCGCCGAGAGACCCGTTGCCGTCCTGCTCACCCTCGCCGAACACCGCTCAGGAGCGGGCGAGTTGAGCGGTCTGACCGCCCTGCGTCTGAGTCCGCTCGGCGACGACGCGGCCGTCGCCCTGCTCGACGGTCTCACCCAGCACTCCGCCGACCCCGTCGTCGGCGCCTGGCTGATACGCGAGGCCGCGGGGAATCCGCGCCTGCTCACCGCGCTCGTCGAGGCCCTGACCCCTGACCAGCTGGCCGGACGCACCCCGCTGCCCGACCCCCTGCCCGGCGGAGAAGACCTCCTCGACGACTACGCCACCCACATCGACGAGCTGCCCGGCGACGCCCGCTCCTTGCTGTTGCTCGCGGCGGCGGCCGGGGAGCACGAGCCCGACGGCGCGGGTGCGGACCTCGCCCTGCTGCTGCGGGCCGGCGCCGCCCCCTCGGGACTCGCGCCCGCCGAAGCGGCCGGTGCGGTCGTCGGAGCGGGCGGTCGCATCCACTTCACTCACCCGCTCCTGCGCCGCGCGGTACTGCGCCGCACCCCGATCGCCCGCCGCAGAGCCACCCACGCCCGCCTCGCCGCGGTCTGTCGGGACCACCTCTCCCGACTGATCCAACTCGCCTGCGCGGCAGGGGACCACGACGCGATGCTCGCCGGAGCCCTCGCCGACGCGGCGAGGGCACCCCGCCCGCACGCCGAGCGTTCCACCGCCCTGGCCCGTGCCGCGGAGCTCACCGCCGACCCGACGCTGCGCACCGACCGCCTTGCCGACGCGGCCGAAGCATCCCGCCTCGCCGGGGACCCCGTACGGGCCCGCGCCCTCCTGGCTCGCACCGCCGCCGCCCCCGCCCACGGCGGCGTCCACCGGGTGCGCGGACTGCTCGCGCTCGCCGACGGCCCGGCCGCCGATGCCAGGGAGGCCCTGCTCACCGCCGCCGTGCTGCTCCCGCCGGAACCGGCACGCCACGCGCTGATCGGCGCCGCGGAGGCGGCTTGGGCGATGGGCGACGTCGCGGCCTACCAAGAGGCGATGGCGCGATTACCCGTATGCGCCGACGACCCGTCCCTCGAGGCCTACCGCGCCGGGATGTGCGCCGTCCTCGCGGGCCGCACCGCCGAGGGGCACGCCCTGTTGCGCCGCTGCGTGGACGACGTACCCACGACGGCGGAACCGGCCGGGCTGCTGCGGGCCGGATCCGCGGCTCTGGTGGTCGGCGAGGTGGAGAGCGCCTGCCGGGCGGGCGCCCGAGCACTCGCGGCCGTACGCGCCTATGGCCCCGAGGTCCTGCTGCCACGCGCCCTTGAACATCTGGCCTACGGGGAACTGCGCGCGGGCCGCCACACCAGAGCAAGGGCGCACGCCCTGGAAGGACTCAGGGCCGCGCACCGCATCGGGCAGCCCAATGTCGCGGTCTCCCTGCACGCCGTACTCGCCCTCGCCGCGTCCGTCGAGGGCGACGCGGAGGCTTGCTCGGCGCACGCTGCGGCCGTGGCGGCGGGCGCGGGGCCGCACGGGCTCACCCAGGCCGCCACGCTCGCCGTCTGGGCCGTCGCCCGCGCGGATCTCGCCGCAGGACGTCCGGCGGACGCGGCCGCCCGGCTCGCTCCACTGGTCGCCCCGGGCCCACGGCGCGGGCACTTCGCCGTCCGGATGCTGGCCGTGCCCTGCTTCGTGGAAGCGGCCGTCAAGGCCGGGCGCACGGCGGAAGCCCAGAGCGCCACAGCGGAGTTCACCCGCTGGGCCGGATCCACCGTGGACCGGCTCGCCCCGGCCCAGCTGGCCCGCTGCCGTGCCCTCCTCGCCCCGCCGCAGCAGACGGCCGCCGCGTACGAGAACGCACTCGCGCACCACGACCGCTCGCCCGGCGAGTTCGAACGCGCCCGTACGCAGCTGCTGTACGGCCAGTGGCTGCGCCGCAGGCGCCGCACCCGCGAGGCGCGCGGTCCGCTGCGGGACGCTTTGGTGGGCTTCGAGTGGTGCGGGGCGCGCGCCTGGGCGGACCGCAGCCGCGGTGAACTCCGCGCCGCCGGTGAAGCGGTGGCGGGGGAGCCGGGGCCCGGGCCGCTGGCTGCACTGACCCCGCAACAGCAACGTATCGCCCGTCATGTGGCGGAGGGAGCCACCAACCGCGAAGTGGCGGTGCGCCTTTCGGTGAGCCACCGCACTGTCGACCACCACCTGCGCAATGTGTTCGCCGCGCTGGGCATACGCTCCCGCGTCGAGCTGTCGCGACTGCTCGCCGGTGACGGCGGGTTGCCGGACCGTGATGTGGAGATTGCCGCACACCTCTAGGTACCGACTGGGCGGTATGCCATTCTTCGGGCGTCAGGAAGATCCTGCTGTGCGCACATTCCCCGGGGAGGCCCCATGCCACACGTTCTGCGGTCACGGGTCGGGCCCCTGCACGAAGTGCCCGCCATCGCCCCGATCGCACCCGGCTCGCGCTCCCTCCTCGACGCCGATGCCGTCGCCGTGCTGCACCGGGCGACCCGCGCTCTGCTCAGAGACCTGGCCTCGATGACCGACCGGCTCGTCGCGACACTGCGCGAGCAGGAGCCCGCCTACCGGCCGGACATCGACGCCCGCCCCACCGAGGTGTGGCAGGAGGTGCACCGCTCGCTGCGGTGCAGCGTCACCTCGCTCCTCCAGCCGGGGGAGACCAGGGAGGACGCCCACCGCACGTCCATCCAGATCGCCGGGGCGCGCGCCGAACGGGGCCTGCCCCTCGACGCGTTGCTGCACGCCTTCCGGCTCGGCGGGGCGATGGTGTGGCAGGGCCTGGTGGAGGAGGTCTCGCGCGGCAATCCCGACGACATGGGGCTGCTCATCCATGTGGCCACGGACGTATGGAACTTCGTCGACGAGCACTGCGGCGTGGTCGCCGACGCCTACCGCCGCACCGAGCGCCGCATGGCCTGGCAGCACGAGAACCGGCTGCGGCTGCTGACCGCGAGTCTCCTCGACGGAAGCGCGCGCCTCACCGACCTGCCCACCGCCGCCGACGTCCTCGCTCTGCCCGATGACGGGTGGTACGCGGTGATCGCCCTGGCGGGGGAGGACAGCCACTGCGACCTCACTCTGCCGACGGGAACGCGGATGCTGCGCCACTCCGCTCCCGGGGTCCAGTACGCCCTGGTGCTGCTCGGCGACGCCGATGGCGACCCGGCGGCCGAACTGTCCGCGCTCGGCGCCGCCCTCGCCCTGCCCGCCGGGGCCCGCGCCGGCATCGGCTCACCCGTGGAGGGCCTTGCCGCCGTCCCGCACGCCCGCCGGCTCGCCGACACGGCGCTGCGCGCCTGCCCCCGCAGCGGCGGCACCGTCCTTCTGGACGAACGTCTGCCCGACGCCCTCGTCGTCTCGTCGCCCGAACTCGCGGAGGCGCTCGCCGAGCGCGTTCTCGGTCCGCTGCGCTCCCTCGACCCCGCCGACCGCGACCTTCTCCTGGACACGCTCGCCGTCTGGCTGGAGACCGACGGCTCCGCGCAGCGCGCGGGCGCCCGCCTCTACTGCCACCGCAACACCGTCCTCAACCGGCTGCGGCGCGTGGAGCAGTTGACCGGCCGCAGCCTCACCCGCGTCGGCGACGTCGTGGAGATCTCGCTGGCTCTCGGCGCCCGCAGGCTGCTCGGAGGGTGATCGGTGACGTACGACGGAGGCGGGGGCGGACGTACGACGGAGGCGGGGGGGGGGGGGGGGGGCGCCCCCCCCCCCCCCCCCCCCCCCCCGCCTCCTTGCCGGGATCAGACCTGCCGGGGTCAGACCACCGGCACCGGGTACGTCGGGTACTCCACGCCGGAGACGTGCTGGACGACGCGGATGACCTGGCACGAGTAGCCGAACTCGTTGTCGTACCAGAGGTAGAGAATCGCGTTGTCGCCGTCGACCTTGGTGGCGCCCGCGTCGACGATCGAGGCGTGGCGCGAGCCGATGAAGTCGTTCGAGACCGCGTCGGGCGCGCTGGTGAAGTCGATCTGGCGCTTGAGCGGCGACGTGAGGGAGACGTTGCGGAGGTAGTCGAGGACTTCCTCGCGGTTGGTCTCGCGGCCGAGCCGCAGGCTGAGGATCGCGATCGAGACGTCCGGCACCGGGACGCGGATCGAGCTGCCGGTGATGGGCGCCTTGAGGTCGGGCAGCGCCTTGGCGACGGCCGACGCGGCGCCGGTCTCGGTGATGACCATGTTCAGCGGGGCCGAGCGGCCGCGACGGTCGGCCTTGTGGAAGTTGTCCAGGAGGTTCTGGTCGTTGGTGAACGAGTGGACGGTCTCCACATGGCCGCGCACCACGCCGTACTCGTCCGCCATCGCCTTGAGCGGCGGGACGATCGCGTTGGTGGTGCAGGAGGCGCAGGACAGGATCTGCTCGTCCGGCTTGATCATGTCGTGGTTGACGCCGTGCACGATGTTCGGGACGTCGCCCTTGCCCGGCGCGGTCAGGACGACCTTGTCGACACCGGGGCGCAGGTGCTTGGAGAGACCCTCGCGGTCACGCCACTTGCCCGTGTTGTCGATGAGGATCGCGTCCTTGATGCCGTACGCCGTGTAGTCGACCTCGGAGGGGTCGTTGGCGTAGATCACCTTGATCACGTTGCCGTTGGCGATGATCGTGCTGTTCGCCTCGTCGACGGTGATCGTGCCCTGGAACTGGCCGTGGATGGAGTCACGGCGCAGCAGCGAGGCGCGCTTGACGATGTCCTGCTCACCGCCCTGACGGACGACGACGGCGCGCAGGCGAAGGCCGTTGCCGGAGCCCGCCTTCTCGATGAGCAGGCGGGCGACGAGACGGCCGATGCGGCCGAAGCCGTAGAGAACGACATCGCGTCCTTCGCGGCACTCGATCTTGTTCTCGCCCGTGGCCCCGGACACGGCCTCGGCGGTGAACTCCGCCACCGACAGACCGCGGTCGTCGGCCTTGTGCGTCGCGGCGAGCATGCCGATGTCGATCTGGGACGGGCCGAGATCGAGCGTGGTGAGGGCCTGCAGGAACGGCAGCGTCTCGGTGACGGAGAGCTCCGCGCCGGCTATCTGCCGGGCGAACCGGTGGGTCTTGAGGAGGCTGACCACCGACTTGTTCACCAAGGAGCGGCTGTGGAGCAGGACGGTGACGTCCCGCTCCCGGTGCAGCTTCCCGATGATGGGGATCATCGACTCCGCGATCTCCTCGCGGTTCTTCCAGTTGGTGAACGAGTCGTCATTGACAGTCACAGGTTTATCTTTCGAGCTAGGCGGCGCTCATATGCTAACCCGGTGCCACTTTGATCTTTCAATCGGTCCCGCCGAGCGCCGTCCGGCCTCGGATCAAAGGGGAACGGCGACGGCGTTGAACGTCGTCGTGGGCTCCTGCGGGCTGCTGAAGCGGGCATTGACGAGGTAGAGGCGATCGCCCCAGCGGGCAGCGGTGGTGGGGATGTCGAAGCGGGGGTCGGTGATCGTGCGGCGCAGGGTGGCGGCGCCCGCCCCGGCGTCGAGGTGGAACACGCTGATGCGGTTCAACCGGTTCTGTACGACGTACAGCGTGCGGCCGATACGGAAGAGGCCGTCGCCGTTGGCCACGTCGTCCGCGCCGATCAGCGTGATCTCGGTGGCGTGTCCGGTCCCGCGATGCACGCGGTAGAGCCTGCCCGGTGTGCTGCTCACGACGATGAGCCCCCGGCCGTCGGGGGTGTCGACGATTCCGTTGGCGTTGTTCACGTCCGGCGTCTGCACCCAGTCCCCGCCGAGCGGCAGCGCGCGCACCTCGCCTCTGCGGCCGTCCCTGCCGCGCGGCACGCCGTACAACGCGCTGTCGCGCGAGTCGGTGAACCAGGCGCGGTCGCCGAGCAGGAAGACGTCGTTGATGAAGTGGCCGGTGGCTTCCGTCAGTCGGTACGTGGCCACCAGCTTGCCGCTGCGGGTGTCGAGGACCCGCGCGACTCCGGTGCTCCCGGCGACGTGGAGCAGGCCGTCGTCGTCGACCTTCAGGCCGACCGTCACCCATCCGGTGGCGCCCTCGTGGAAGAGCTCGCCCCGGCCGGTGCGCAGGTCGGTGCGGTAGATGGCGCCGTCGGCGCGCGAGCCCATATAGGCGTAAGGCTTCCGGCCGATGGCGATTCCCTCGGGGAGGAAACCGTCGGGGAGCGGGAACTCGGTCGGCCACGTGGCGCCCGGTGGGGCCGTGGCGGCGTGGGCCGTGCTGTTGCCGGTCGCCAGCGCGAGGGCCGCGACGGTGGCGCCGCCGAGGAGGGTGCGCCGGGACGGCTGGGAGTGATTTAAGTAATTACGGGTCATGGTTCCGGACCTCCGTGAAGAGCGGAATGTGAGCGAAATGCGAGTGGAAGGGGAGCCGAGGGACTAGGCGGTGCTGGGTGATCTCGACATCAACTCGCTTGCGAGCTCGGTGAGTTGACAACGCGATGGCGCCTGCTCGAGTTCCCTCACGCCTCGCCCGCATCTCCACGCGCAGGGAACCGCGGAGACGCCCGACGCGACTCAAACCCTGCCTACGCGATCCCATAAGTTGGCCTTATGGGGTCATAGGTCCAGCCCGAGTACTAACTTAGGATTGCCTTAGTTTAGGCTTCCCGGCGAGCCCCATGTCTTCGCTCGAAGGGAAACCTGATCATGTCTCGCCCTCTGCGGGTAGCTGTTGTCGGAGCCGGTCCGGCCGGCATCTACGCCGCCGACGCGCTGCTGAAATCCGCAGTGGCGGTCGAGCCCGGTGTGTCGATCGACCTCTTCGAGCGGATGCCCGCGCCGTTCGGCCTCATCCGGTACGGCGTCGCCCCCGACCACCCCCGGATCAAGGGCATCGTCACGGCCCTGCACCAGGTCCTGGACAAGCCGCAGATCCGCTTCTTCGGCAACGTCGACTACCCGCGGGACATCGACCTCGACGACCTGCGCAGCTTCTACGACGCGGTGATCTTCTCCACCGGCGCGACGGCCGACCGCGCCCTCGACATCCCTGGCATCGACCTCGACGGCTCGTACGGCGCGGCGGACTTCGTCTCCTGGTACGACGGGCACCCGGACGTGCCGCGCACCTGGCCGCTCGACGCGGAGAAGGTCGCCGTCCTCGGCGTCGGCAACGTGGCGCTCGACGTCGCGCGCATCCTGGCCAAGACGGCGGAAGAGCTCCTGCCCACGGAGATCCCGGCCAACGTCCACGAGGGGCTCAAGACCAACAAGGCGCTCGAGGTCCACGTCTTCGGGCGCCGCGGCCCCGCGCAGGCCAAGTTCAGCCCGATGGAGCTGCGCGAGCTCGACCACTCCCCGAACATCGAGGTCATCGTCGACCCCGAGGACATCGACTACGACGACGGCTCGATCGCGACCCGGCGCGGCAACAAGCAGGCCGACATGGTCGCCAAGACCCTTGAGAACTGGGCCATCCGCGACGTCGGTGAGCGGCAGCACAAGCTGTTCCTGCACTTCTTCGAGTCGCCGACCGAGATCCTCGGCGAGGACGGCCGGGTCGTCGGCCTGCGCACCGAGCGCACCGCTCTCGACGGCACCGGCAACGTGAAGGGCACCGGCGAGTTCAAGGACTGGGACCTCGGCGCCGTCTACCGCGCCGTCGGCTACCTCTCGGACGAGCTGCCCAAGCTCCCCTGGGACGTCGCTTCGGGCACGGTGCCGGACAAGGGCGGCCGGGTCATCGAGGAGACCGGCGAGCACCTCCAGTCGACGTACGTCACCGGCTGGATCCGCCGCGGACCCGTCGGTCTGATCGGGCACACCAAGGGCGACGCCAACGAGACGGTCGCCAGCCTCCTCGACGACCACGCGAACGCTCGTCTGCACACGCCCACCGCCCCCGAGCCGGAGGCCGTGAACGCTTTCCTCGGCGAGCAGAACGTCCGCTTCACCACGTGGGAGGGCTGGTACCGCCTCGACGCCGCCGAGAAGGCGCTCGGCAAGACGGAGGAGCGCGAGCGCGTGAAGATCGTCGAGCGCGAGGACATGCTCAACGCGAGCGGCGCCTGAGACCTTCGTCGGGAGCGGTACCCACCTGAACGGAGCTGGCTGAACAGCGCACAGGAGGGGCCGCTCCTGCGTGCTGCGCTGTCACAGGCCGAGGTCGCCGAGGCCGGGGTGGTCGTCGGGGCGGCGGCCGAGTGGCCAGTGGTACGTGCGGTCGGACTCCTGGATGGGGAGGTCGTTGATGCAGGCGTGCCGGACGCGCATCAGGCCGTCGTCGTCGAACTCCCAGTTCTCGTTGCCGTACGAGCGGTACCAGTGGCCGGAGTCGTCGTGCCATTCGTAGGCGAAGCGCACCGCGATGCGGTTGCCGTCGTGCGCCCACAGTTCCTTGATGAGGCGGTAGTCGAGCTCGCGGTCCCACTTGCGGGAGAGGAAGGCGACGATGGCGTCGCGCCCCGTCACGAACTCCGCGCGGTTTCGCCAGCGGGAGTCCTTGCTGTAGGCGAGGGCCACCTTCTCGGGATCGCGGCTGTTCCAGCCGTCCTCGGCCAGGCGGACCTTCTCGGCCGCGGTGGCGCGGGTGAAGGGCGGAACGGGGGGCCGTGTGGACATGGCTCTCTCCTGAACGTCGCGACCGAGAGAACGTGCGTTCTCCGGCGAGGGTGCTCACGGTAGGAGAACGCTCGTTCTCGCGCAACGGTGTGCGCGTGCGCAGTGGCGTAGTAGTGTCGGAGAACGACCGTTCTCGCTGTCTCGTCCCCATCCCCGGGAGCTCGCATGGATCGCGCTGAAGCCGAGGGCAGACTCCTTGACGCCGCCGAGGAGCTCTTCTACACGCGCGGTATCCAGGCCGTGGGCATGGACCAGGTGCGTGCGGCTTCGGGCGTCTCGCTCAGGCGCCTGTACCAGGTCTACCCATCGAAATCGGACCTTGTCGTCGCCTGGCTCGAGCGCCGCGACCTCCGCTGGCGGACCCGGCTCGCCGAGTACGCGGAGAGCCGGGCGGGTGGGGTGGAGCGTGTCCTCGCCGTCTACGACTGGCTGTACGAGTGGTTCTCCGAGCCGGACTTCCGGGGCTGCGCCTTCATCAACTCGTTCGGTGAACTGGGGGCCGTCGATCTGGCGGTGGCCGACAGTGTCCGGGCGCACAAGAGGGCCTTCCATGACTACATGGCCGGACTCGTGGCCGCCGCGGGTGGATCGGGGCCGACTGTCGGCCCGTTGGTCCTGCTCGCGGAGGGGGCCATGGTCACGGCCGCGATATCAGGCTCGCCCGAACCGGCGCGCCAAGCCCGTCTGGGCGCCGCTCAGTTGCTGGCCGCGCGGCAACCCGCTTCGACGTGACGGGCGACTCGACGGACGAGGAGTTCGCCGCCGAGTCGCCACGTCATCCGGTGTTCCGGCTGGCGTAAGCAGAGGCAGAGGCAGGGCAGAGTCAGCCCGCCTGTGCTCCGGTGTGCAGTGCCAGAGCGCTACGCGCGGGAAGGGTCGTCTCGATCTTCCCGTCGTCGCCGACAGTGACCGTGTTGCCGTCGCAGTCGTCCGGTGATGCCTTGGCGACATTGCAGTACGTACCGCCGGGCAGGGACGTCGTGAATGTCTGGGTCAGCTCGCCGTCGCCGTTGTTGAGGGCGACGAACCCCTTGTCGCCGCGGCCGAAGGCGAGCGCGCTGCCACCGTTGTCCCACCAGTCGGTCAGCTCGGCGGCGCCCACCTCGTTGCGGAACCCGACTAGGCCGGTGACCGCCTGTTGGGCGTGCGTGTTCGTCCAGCCGTCCGCGCCGCTCGGTGGGCCCGCGTCCTTGTCGGACCACTCGTAGCCGGAGTACACGTTCGGTGAGCCGTAGGGGGACGCCAGCATGAAGACGTTGGCCAGCGTGTAGGCCGCGCCGTCCTTGTAGGTGAGCGTCGAGCCGCCCCGCTCGGTGTCCCAGTTGTCGACGAACGTACGGGCCGAGCCGCTGCTCAGCTTGCCGTCCGCGACCGACTTCAACTGGGCGATGTCGCCGCCCTGGAAGGCGCTCTTGAGGTGCCCGCCGTAGCGGAACTCGTCGACGTCCCCGACGCCGGTGTACTCGTCGGGCTGTACGGCCTCTCCGCCTCCGTGAATGACTTCCGAGACCCAGAATCCGGGGTCGCTCATCTTGCCCTTGATGGCGGCGACGTCGTCGGCCGCCATGTGCTTGGCGGCATCGATGCGGAAGCCGTCCACGCCGAGGGAGCGCAGGTCGTCGAGGTAGGCGGCGATGGTGCCGCGCACGGCGTCACTGCCGGTGTCGAGGTCCGCTAGGCCCACCAGTTCGCAGTTCTGGACGTTGTCGCGGTCGGTGTAGTCGTTGATGCTCGTGCGGCAGGTGTGGAAGTCCGCGTCCTGGAAGTAGCCGGGGTAGTCGTACTTGCCGTACTTCGTGCCGCCGGTGCCCGTTCCCGCTCCGGCCGCCATGTGATTGACGACGGCGTCCGCGATGACCTTGACGCCCGCCTGGTGGCAGGCGTCGACCATGCCCTTGAAGGAGGCGCGGTCGCCGAGGCGGCCCGCGATCTTGTAACTGACGGGCTGGTACGAGGTCCACCACTGGCCGCCCTGGATGTGCTCGGAGGCGGGCGAGACCTGGACATAGCCGTAGCCCGCCGGGCCGAGCTGGTCGGTGCAGGCCTTGCCCACATCCGCGAACTGCCGCTCGAACATGGTGGCGGTGACGGTCTTGCCGCCGGGCGGTGTCGCCTGTGACTGCGTGGGTGCGAACGTCGCGAGGCCGGCCGCGGCCAGGACCCCGGCCGTCGTCGCGCCGAGGAGGCGGGAACGGTGCTGCATCGTGCGGCTCCTTCGGGACCGGGCACAGATGTGCCCTGAGAAGGGCAGTTGCTCGTGGGGAGAGGCTGCCGTGGGGGGATTCCGAGTCGGAGCCTGCCGTCCATGCATGTACGCGTCAATGCTTTCTGCAAGACTTTTCAACTAAGCGGTTACGTGTGCAAGAACTTGCAGATGGGTGCCCGGATTCAGTTCTTACTCGGGGGTAGGCTCGCCGCTCTCCTTGTTATACGGTCTGTCTAACAAGCGGGCCGCGGCGCGTTGTGGGACGGCGCCCCGGTCCGTTGCCTGAGCGAACACGAGAACGTACGCATCAGAGTCAAGGAGCCGCAGCATGGCAAGCAGCACTGTTCGGCCGACATCGCAGGATCACCCCGCGGATCATCCCGAAGAGGACGACGTGGCCCGGCGGTTGCTCGATTCGGCCGCTGAGCTGGCCTACGATCCGGCCACCGAGGTGGACTGGGACACCCCTCTCGACCGGGACTTCCACGGCGCGAGCCCGGAATGGTGCTCCCTGTACGGCACGGCGTACTGGCAGGAGCTCACCGAAGCGCAGCGCAAGGAGCTGACGCGGCAGGAAGCCGCCTCGGTGGCCAGCACGGGCATCTGGTTCGAGATGATCCTCCAGCAAATGGTGCTGCGCGATGTGTACATGAAGAACCCGGCCAGCGACGAAGTGCAGTGGGCGCTCACCGAGATCGCCGAGGAGTGCCGGCACTCGATCATGTTCGCCCGCGGCGCCCAGAAGCTGGGCGCGCCCGCCTACCGGCCCAAGCGGTTCGCGATGGAACTCGGCCGGGCGTTCAAGACGGTGGCCTTCGGCGAGGCGGCGTACGCCGCGATCCTGGTGGCCGAAGAGGTGCTCGACGTCATGCAGCGCGACTGGATGCGCGACGAGCGCGTCGTGCCGTTCGTCCGCACGATCAACAACATCCATGTCGTCGAGGAATCACGGCACATGAAGTTCGCCCGCGACCAGACGACCAAGCGCCTCTCCGGGGCGGGCCCGCTGCGCCGCCAGATCAACGCCTTCGTCGTCGCCATCGCCTCGTACTACATCGTCACCAGCATGGTGAACCCCAAGGTGTACGCGAACGCCGGGCTCGACGAGAAGCGTGCCCTCGCCGAGGCGAAGGACAACGAGCACCACAAGTCCATGATGCGCTCCAGCTGTTCGGGCCTCATGGAGTTCCTGGCCTCCTCCCGCCTGCTCACCAAGCCGGCCCTGGCCTTCTACAAGCGCGCCAACCTCATCTGAGCCGTTCCGAGCCGAGCGAGTCGAGCCGACGACATGACCTCCTACGCCATCACCCAGACCTGCTGCAACGACGCCACGTGCGTCGCCGTGTGCCCGGTCAACTGCATCCACCCGACGCCGCAGGAGCGGGCGTTCGGCAGCACCGAGATGCTGCACATCGATCCGAAGACCTGCATAGGCTGCGGCGCCTGCGCCGACGCCTGCCCGGTCGAGGCGATCTTCCCGGTGGACAGCCTGCCCGTCGCGCAGCGGGAGTACGCGACGATCAACGCGGCGTACTTCGCGGACCAGGAGCCAGAACCGGCCCCGGAGGGACCGAACTTCCACGCCTGGGACGAGCCGACCTTCCCGCGCGTCCTGCCCTCGGACTTCGCGCCGCTGAAGGTCGCCGTCGTCGGCACGGGCCCCGCCGGGATGTACGCGGTCCAGGACCTGCTCCTGCACACCAGCGCCGAAGTGACGCTGATCGACCGGCTCCCGGTGACCGGCGGACTCGTACGCTTCGGTGTGGCGCCGGACCATCCCGCCACCCGGAAGGTCGGCGACACCTTCACGCGGTTCCACACGCATCCGAGGGTGCGGATGCACCTCGGGCTCGATGTGGGCGCCGACGTCACCGCGCAGGAGCTTGCCGCGCATCATGACGCGGTCATCTACGCCGTGGGCGCGTCGGCCGACCGCACGCTGGCCGTCCCGGGCGAGGAACTGCCCGGCAGCATCTCCGCGCGGGCCTTCGTCGCCTGGTACAACGGCCACCCGGACGCGGAGCCGGGCGCGATCGACCTCTCCTCCGAGCGCGTGGTCGTCGTCGGCAACGGCAACGTCGCCCTGGACGTCGCCCGGATCCTGCTCGCCGACCCGGACAGCCTCGCCCGCACCGACATCGCCGACCACGCGCTGGCGGCGCTGCGGTCATGCGAGGTGCGCGAAGTGGTCCTGCTCGGACGGCGGGGTCCCGAGGACGCCGCGTACACCAGGTCCGAACTGCTCGCCCTCCAGCACGTTCCGGGCCTGGACCTGGTCGTCGACGACCACGACCCGCGGACCGCCCCGGCCATCGACGAGTCCGGTCCGGATGCCGACCCGAAGGGCAAGGCGGCCCTCCTGCGAGGCGTCACGCGCGCCCGTGTCGACTGGGCGGAGGCACCGGCTCCGGGCCGTCGCATCGTGCTCCGATTCCACTCCGCTCCGGTGGAGATGCTCGGCGAGGAAGCCGTCCAGGGCGTGCGCGTCGTGGAGGCGTCGGGCGAGCGGACGATACGGACGGGCATGGTGCTGCGCGCCATCGGCTACCGCGGAGTGCCGGTCGCGGGGCTCCCGTTCGACGAGGCCACCGGCACCGTGCCGCACGAGGGCGGCAGGGTGACCGGACAGCCGGGGGCCTACGTCGTGGGCTGGATCAAGCGAGGGCCGAGCGGCGGCATCGGCGCCAACCGCACCTGCGCGGCGGAGACGGTCACCACGCTCCTTGCCGACGCGGTCGCAGGCACCCTGCCCGCGCCGCCCCGTGCGCCGAAGGCCTTCCACCGGCTCGTCCGGCGCCGCAACCGCACGGGGAGCGCCGCGGCGATCCGGTAGCGGTGGCTCACGTGGCGCGAGTTTCGGCCAGGGTGTGCGCGACCAGAGCGTTGGCGTGTCCGTGCCCCAGGCCGTGCTCGGTCTTGAGCCAGCCGACGAGCTCCATGTGCTGGGTCAGCGGCGAGGAAAGGATGAGGTCCTTCCACTCCGCGATCGGGCGCCCGTACTTCTTCTCGATCGAAGGGAAGTAGCTGGCAGGGCCCTTGGTGGCTTCGGTCATGGTGACGCCGTCCCGTCTCGCGGAGTGTTGTTGCCAGTAGGACGGGTGGGGCCCGGCCAAGTCATCGGCCGGTCGGAGTGTCCTGGGTCACACACTCCTGGCCGGAGTGTGGGTGGCCGCAGCTGGATCCGCTCGGTGCCCGGACGGCGGATGGCCTGATTCCCCTGGTGTACCCATGAGTTGACAGTGGGCAGACGTAGTATGACCAGCCGTTCGGGGGGCCGGGGCGGTGAGGGCTGCGCGGGGCAAGACCCATGGAGACGGGCGTGAACACGGACACCGACTACCGTTTGCTGGGCCCGGTCGAAGCGTGGCGCGCTGGCCGTCGGCTCATGCTCGGCGGTCCCAAGCCCCGGGCGCTGCTCGCGGCGCTCCTCCTGGAGCCGGGGCGTGTGGTGTCCGTCGACGCGCTGATCGACGCCATCTGGGGCGAACGGCCGCCGGACACGGCACGTTCCCTGATCCAGTCGTACGTCTCCGCGCTGCGCCGTGCGCTGTCCGCCGATGTCATCGAGACCCGGCCGCCGGGCTATCTGGTCCACGCGGACGCCACCCTCGTCGACCGCGCCGAGTTCGACCGCCTCGCCGCCCAGGGCAGACAGGCTGCGGCCGCCGGCGACCACCCCATGGCCGCATGCCTGCTGGGAGATGCCCTCGCTCTGTGGCGCGGACCCGCGCTCGGCGGGATCGGCGAAACGCTGCGGGCCATGGCCGACCAGCTGGACGAGGCGCGGCAAGCGGCCCTGGAGGAACGGATCGCCGCGGAGCTGACACAGACGGGCCGCGAGCGAGAACTGGTCGCCGAACTCACCGCGCTGGTCGCCACGCATCCCACCCGGGAGCGCCTGCGCAGCCAACTGATGCTCTCCCTCTACCGGTTGGGGCGCCAGGCCGACGCACTCGCGGTGTACGCGGAAGGCCGCGACGTACTCGCCGATGAGCTCGGCATCGATCCCGGACCCGACCTCAGGCGGATGCAGGAGGCGATCCTCAGGGCGGACGAAGCGCTGCTGCCCGCCGCGAGGCAAACCCCCGACGCTGCCGCCTCCCAAGATGTCTCCGTCGTCCCGGTGGCGGCCCTGCTGCCGCCCAGCATCGGCGACTTCACCGGCCGTGAAACCCAGCTCGCCGACGTACGGGCCGCGCTGTCGGGTCCCCGCGATGCCATGCCGGTCGTCGTCCTTTCCGGGCCCGGTGGCGTCGGTAAGTCCACCCTGGGCGTCCGGGTGGCTCACCAGGTCGCCGAGGAGTACCCGGACGGGCAGCTGTACGCCGAGTTGCGGGGCGCCACCGCCCCCGTGGCGCCCGGGGAAGTCCTCGGGCGCCTGCTCTACGCCCTGGGAGCCGTTCCGCCCGACGGTGACGCCGAGCGGCGCGATCTCTTCCGCAGTCTGGTCGCGGGGCGGCGCATCCTGCTCGTACTCGACGACGCGGGCAGCGAGTCCCAGGTGCGCCCGCTGCTTCCGGGGAGTGCCACCTGCGGCGTACTCATCACCGGGCGGGCGCGCCTCGGTGCCCTGCCCTGCACACACCGCGCCGATCTCGACGTACTCGACACGGAGCCGGGCGCCGAGCTCCTCGGGCGCGTCGCGGGGGAGCGGCGCGTCAGGGAGGAGCCGGACGCCTCCCGGCGCATCGTCGAGCTGTGCGGCGGTCTCCCGCTCGCCATCCGGATCGCCGGCGCCCGCCTCGCCACCCGCCGACACTGGACGGCCCGCATGCTCGCGGACCGGCTCGCCGACGAACGTCACCGCCTGGACGAACTCGCCGTGGGCGACCTCGAGGTGCGGGCAGGACTCGGCATGAGCTACCGGTCCCTCGACGCCCCCGCCCGCACCGCCCTGCGCCGCCTGGGTCTGCTCGCCGCGCCCGATGTGGCGGCGTGGGTGGTGACCGCGCTGCTCGACGTGCCCGAGTCCGAGGCGGACCGCGTCGTGGAACAGCTCATCGACGCCCAGCTCCTGCACTGCACCGGCGTCGACCGCGCGGGGCAGCCCCGCTACCGGCCCCACGACCTGGTGCGGGTGTACGCCGCCGAACGCGCCGACGCGGAGGACCCGCCCGCCGAACGGGCGGCCGCCGTCGGCCGCGCCCTGGGCGCCTGGCTCTGGCTGACCGGCCGCGCCGCCTCCGCGACGCCGTCCGGCGCCGTCGAACTGCACCGCGGGCTCCTGGACTCCAGCGGCTCGGGCGGACCCGCCGCGATCGCCCTGCGGCGCCTCGTCAGGCCCGTCGGCCCTGAGGCCACCCAGCGGGCCCTCGCCGACCCGGCCGCCTGGTTCGAGGCCGAAGCCGACGCGATCGCCGCCGCTGTCGAACGCGCGGCATCCCTCGACCTGCACACCCTCTCCTGCGAGGCGGCGGCAGCCCTGTGCTCCTCCGCCTACACCGTCGGCAACCGCTTCGAAGCCTGGTGGCGTACCCACGACGCGGCCCTGGCGGCCGCCCGCCGCGCCGAGGACAGAGCGGGAGAGGCCCTGCTGCTCATCGGCCTTGGTCAACTCCGCTACGAACAGGACCGGTTCGCCGACTCGCAGCGCTACTTCACGCAGGCGGCCGAACTCTGCGCCGAACTCGGCGACGTACGCGGCCGGGCCGCCGCCTTCGCCGGGCTCGGCAGCGCCCGGCGGGAAGCGGGGCGGCTGCGCGACGCGCAGGAGACGCTCGTCCGCGCCGTCGAAGGCTTCCGTGAACTGGGCGACGACCCGGGCGTCGGTCTCTCCTGCCGGTACGCCGGATCCGTCCAGCTCGAACTCGGCGACTTCGAGGCCTCGCGCGCCTTCCTCGACGAATCACTGAGGGCCTACCGCAGGCTCGGCAGCCGCCGCGGCGAGTCCCTCACGCTGCGCTCGATCGGCCTGGTGCACCGCGCGCTCGGCGAGTACGAGGCGGCGGAGGAATTCTCCGGTCGTGCGGTGGACCTCCTGAGCACCCTGGGGGACCCGCTCATGCTCGCCTACGCGATGCAGGCCCGCGCCAAGTCCCGTATCAGACTGGGCCGTTCGGCCGAGGCGGCGATCGAGATCCGCAGCGTCCTGGACGTCTGCCGCGGCCAGCGCGACCGCTTCGGCGAGGCACTCGGCCTGCGCACCCTCGGAGAGTGCGAGCTCGCCGCGGGCCGCCTCGACACCGCCGAGCAGCACCTGACCACGGCCGCCGCCCTCTGGAACGACCTGGAGCTCCCCCTGCCCCGAGCCCGCACCCTGCGCGATCTCGCCGCGGCGCGGGAGGCCGCCGGGGACCGGGCGGGGGCAGGCGCGCTGCGCGCCGAGGCGCGGGAGGTCTTCACGGCGTACGAGGCGCGCGAACGGAACGAGCCGGGGCTCTGAGCCCACTCGGCCTTCGGCGGACGCGACCGCATGGACGAGCCCTACGGCATGGTCCGCGCGGTCCGCGACGAGCAGGCGTGTTCCAGGTCGTCGCGGAGGTCGCCGACGAGGTCGTCGACAACGGTGGGGAGCCGTTCGCTGATGTAGAAGTGATCGCCGTCGTAGCGGTGCGCGGTGCAGGTGGCCGCTGTCCAGTTCCGCCACCCTCGCATTTCCTCCGGCGGGGCGATGAGGTCGGCCGTGGCGGCGAAGGCGGAGACAGGCTGGGCCAGTTCCGCGGGCTGACGTCGGCCGAGTCCTCGGTAGAGCCGGGCATCGGCGCGGATGAGGCGGGTGAAGGCCGCCATGGCCTCCTGGTCGTGGTCGAGTTCCCCGGGAATGGCTCCGGCGCCGAGTCGGCGGTACGCCTCGTCGGGGTCGGCGAGCAGAGCGGGGAGCGTGTCCTGCCAGTAGGCGTGGTCGGGCGCGGGGATGGCGGAGACTCCGAGGCGGCGGGGTGGCCGGCCCGCCCGGGCGAGGGCCCGGGCGACCTCGAAGGCGTAGACGCCGCCGCTGGAATGGCCGAGGAAGGCGGTCGGCCGGTCGTCACGGGTGGCGGCGAGTTCGCGGGCCGTCATCCTGGTGAGCCGGATGAGGTCGCTGACGGGCTGCTCGTGCGCACGGGAGCCGCGGCCCGGCGGTTGAACCACCCAGACGTCTGCCGTGGACCGGTCCGGAGCGCCGAGCGCACGGGCGTAGAAGCTCGCCTGACCGCCCGCGTGCGGGAAGACGACCACGCGGAACGGCGCCTGCGGGGCGGGTGCGATGTTCACCAGCCAGTCGGTCATCGGGCGTGCTCCTTGGGCAATGCGGCCAGCAGCCGGTTCGACAGCTCGGTGATGCCCCGGCTCGAGATGATCTCCAGCACCGGGAGGTGGACGTTCAACGCCTGGTGGAGCCGGACCGACAACTCCGTTGCCAGCAGGGAGTCGATGCCGAGCCGGTCGAGAGGGACGCCGGGGTCGAGCCGGTCGAGTGGAGTCTTCGTGATGGTGGTGATCATCGATGTGATGGTCCCGGCGGCGAGCGTATGTGCCTGCTCGGGGGTGGCCGCGGCGATCTTCTGCGCCAGCGGCGCGTCTCGGGCCGGGCCGGGCTCCGCGCCGGGCTGCGCGAATCGGGCGGACGCGCAGCCGGGGAACATCGCGGCCAAGCGGGCCCAGTCCGCGCGGGCGATGACGAGGTGCGCGGTGTCGTGGCCGACGGCCAAGGCGTGGCCGAGGGCGTGCAACGCCTCCTGAGGGGCGATCGGTTCGAGTCCGAGCCCGGTCAGGGGCTCGGTGAGGCCCTCGCGGGCGACGACGCCGACGTCGGCGACGGGTCCCCAGCCGACGGCCAGTGCGGGCAGCCCGAGGCGCCGTCGGCGGGCGGCCACCGCTTCGAGGCAGAGGTTGGCGGCACCGTAGGCGCTCTGGAGCCGGTTGCCGATCAGCGCGGCTATGGACGAGTAGAGGACGAAGTGGTCGAGGTCCAGGTGCCGGGTGAGACGGTCGAGCAGCGCCGCGCCCTGGACCTTGGGGGCGAGCACGGCGGCGAACCGTTCAGGGGTGAGGTCCCTCAACGGCGCGTCGTCGTAGTGCGCGGCGCAGTGGAAGACGCCCTTGAGCCCGTGGGGTGCCTGCGAAGCGCGATGTACGGCGGCTGCCGTCGCGGCCTCGTCCGTGGCGTCCGCGGCGAGGACCGTGGCGCCGGTGGGCAGCGGGTCCTTGGCGGTTCCGGTGCGGCCGGTGACCACGATGTGCCCCGCTCCCAGTTCGTGGAGCCAGCGCGCGGTCGCGGCTCCGAACCCGGCGCTGCCGCCGGTGACGAGGTAGCCGCCCTCGGGGTCGAAGCCCGGCTGGGCCGGCGCGGGCCGAGGTGTCGCCGTGAGCTCGACGACGAGTTTGCCGGTGTGGGCGGACCGCTTCAGGAGGGTGAACGCGGCGTCCAGCTCACCAGGCGGAAACACCTGGTGGGGGAGGGGAGGGACAGAACCGTCGGCTGCCAGCGCGGCGACCCGCGCGAGCACGTCCCGGGCCGTGGCGGGGCGACGTTCGACGAGCTGGGCGAGGTCGACGGAGAAGTACGACAGGGTGTTCAGGAAAGGGCCCAGCCGCAAGTGCCCGTCCGCGTACAGATCCCGCTTGCCCAGTTCGACGAACCTCCCGTCGGGGGCCAGGAGTTCCAGGGCGGTGGCGGCGGCCTCACCGGTGAGCGAGTTGAGGACCACGTCCACACCGCGGCCACCGGTGACATCCCGGACCTGGTCGGCGAAGGCCGCTGAACGGGAGTCGAAGGCGTGCCACGCGCCGAGGGACCGTACGAGATCCCGCTTCTCCTCGGTTCCGGCGAGGGCGATCACCCGCGCCCCGGCGCGCCGGGCCAGAGCCATGGCGGCCTGTCCGACGCCACCGGCCGCGGCGGGGAGCAGCAGCGTCTCGCCCGGGGCCAGCCCTGCCAGCACGTCGAGACCGTAATGCGCGGTCGCGTACGCCAGAGGCAGGGCAGCCGCCTCCGTGAACGTCATGCCATCAGGGATCGGGACCGTGGCCGATGCCTGTGCCACGGTGTGGGTGGCCATCGAGCCCGGTGCGATGGCCATCACCCGCACACCGGGGGCGAACTCCCGCACCCCGGCGCCGACGGCGGTGACGACACCGGCACACTCCTGGCCGAACAGCGGCGCACCGTCCGTGTCTCCGCCACGCCGGTCGAGCTGGCCGTGCTCCGCACGCATCAGGCCGGTGGCGAGCATGACGTCCTTGTAGTTCAGACCGGCGGCCCGTACTTCGATGAGTACGTGACCCGGGCCGGGCACGGGCCGGGTGATCGGCTCCCAGGCCAGTGTGGGCGTCATGGCGATCTCGGCCACCCGCAGAACCGTCGCCTGCTCGGCCGCGCGGGGGCGGGGGATCGGTCTGTTCCGCAGGGCCGGTGCCGGCACAGCGGTGAGCCGTGCCACGGTGACCTGCCCGTTCGCCACCAGAAACTCGTCCTCCCCGGCGGGCGGTGCGGTGAGCAGGCGGACGAGGAGGCCTGCGGTCTCCGGGCCGTCCGTGGCCGAGATCCGGCGTACGGTGTGCGGTTCCTCGTTGGCCACGGTCCGTGCGGTACCCCAGGCCGCCGCGCCGACGGTGGGGCCGGTGGTGATCAGCCAGATGTCGAGAGTGCGCCCCCGCACCGAGAGCACCAGGTCGCGGACGAGCTGTCCGGCCCGGGTCGCCTCCTCAAGCGGGGCGCCCGCCGGGTCGTCGCCCAGGACGAGGGCCACGGCCGTGGCGTAGGGGTCCGTGAGATGCCAGCCCGATCGCGCGGGAACGGGCGGCCCGGCGTGCAGCGCGTCGGCGATCGGGGCGGCCAGCACGGCGCCCGCGGTGTCGGAGGCGACGGCCCAGCGCCGTTCGGCCGGCACCGGGGCCGCGGTGAGCGGCTGCTCCGAGATCCGCCAGAGTCCGGTCCGGGGCCGCGGGGTCCCCTCGATGAGCTGGACCCGCAGGCCGTCCATCGTGCAGAAGACCTCTCCGCCGGGGGAGGCCAGGGTGACGTCCCACACCGCCTCCCGCCGTCCTGCCGAGCGGGTGCGCACATGGATCACCCCGGTGTTCGGCGGCGGCGCCCACACGGTGACCGAGCCGAATCCGACCGGTACGAACAGCGTGTCGCCGCTGCGGACTCGCGCCAGCAAGGGGGAGCCCGCGTGCACCATCGCATCGAGCAGAGCGGGATGCCCCACGTACCCGCAGGACCTGCGGCCGGCCTCGGCCGCCACCGTCGCGGGCAGCTCGTAGCGGCCGAGCAGTTCGCCCCCGTGCAGCCGCGCCGTGGTCAGGGACCGGAAGGCCGGTCCGTAGTCGGTGCCGGCCCGGGTGGTCATCGCGTAGAACTGAGCCCCGGTCAGCTCCTCGCCGGGCGCGAGCCGCGCTGAGATCTCCGGAAGATCCAGCGGCCGAGCGCGGTCTCCTGACAGGGCGCGGACTCTCGCCCGGGCATGTTCTTGCCAGGGCCTGCGCTCATCGGCCCGCGCCTCATCGGTCCGCGGCCGGGAGGAGATCGTGACCAGGCCGTCCCGCAACTCCGTGACCAGAGCGGTCAGCCTCTGTTCCGTCGCGTCGAAGGTGAGCGCCGCGGTGACGGCCATCCCGTCGACTCGCAGAGGGCCGTCCTGCCCTGTCCTGGCCAGGGCGGCCAGCGCGAGTTCCAGATAGGCCGCACCCGGCATCGTCACCGCGCCGCCGACCCGGTGATCGAGCAGCCACGGCACCCGGGCGGGTTCGACCACCCCGGACCACTGGGGCGCGGGCCCCGGGATCCGCTCGCCGAGGAGCGGGTGGGAGAGCACACCGTCGCCCGGCCCCCGGCTCCACCACGATGCCTCCCCGGTCCAGTGCCGCTCCCGCTGCCAGGGATACGCCGGCAGGTCGACGATCTGTCCGGGTACGGGGAACCAGGAGTCCGCCACCGGGCCCCCGTCGGCGATGACAGCCGCGGCCACCCCGTCGAGGTCCGCGCCTCTCTCACGGGCGAGTGTGGTCAGTGGCGCTACGCCGGAGCTCTTCTGGAGGTACCCCTTGAGGACGGGGTGCGGCCCGATCTCCACCAGGATCCCGGCACCCGCCTCACACATCGACTCGACAGCAGGGGCGAACAGGACGGGGTGACGAATGTTTTGCCACCAATACCCGGCGTCCATCGGGGCGTCGAACCGGTCGCCGGTCACGGTGGACCAGAACGGGATCCCACCCTCACGGTCCTCGACTTTGGCGAGACCGGTCATGATCTCGTCCTGTACGGAGTCCATCGCCGCGCTGTGGAAGGCGTAGTCGAGCGGCAGGGTGCGGAAGAACACCTTCTCGGCGGTCAGCTTCTCGCCGATCCGCCGCAGGGCCTCGGTGTCCCCCGCGAACGTGACATCGGTGCCGGAGTTCACCCCGGCCAGCTCCACCCTCCCGTCGGCCTCGGCGAGCAGGCGACGCGCGGTGCTCTCGTCCACCGCGGCGGCGGCCATCGCACCGGCACCCGCGGTCCGCCCCTGTGCTGCGCTGCGGACCGCCACGACCCGACAGGCCGTTTCGAGATCGAGCCTTCCGGCGACACACGAGGCCGCGATCTCCCCGACACTGTGCCCCACGACCATGCCGGGCCGGATCCCGCGCGCGGCCAGCGCGGCGCAGATCCCCAACTGGACGGCGAACAGCAGCGGCTGCGCCACCTCGGTACGGGCCAGGTCGTACTCCCCGGAGGCCAGCGCACCGGACACCTCCCAGCCCAGCATGGGCGACAGCGCCCGGCACACCTCGCGTACCTTCGCCGCGAAGGCGTCGTCACCGCCGGGCCCCATCAGCTCGCGGGCCATGCCCTGCCACTGCGAACCGTTGCCGGAGAACACGAAGGCGACGTCAGGACCGGGCGTGCGGGCACGACCGGCCGCCGCCCCCGGAACCGCGTACCCGGAGGCGATCCGGTAGAGCTTGTCCGCCGCTTCGTCCGCGCTGCGCGCCACCACCGCACAGCGATGCTCGTGGCGCCTGCGCCTCACCGAGGAGTAGGCCACGTCGTAAAAGTCGTGCGAGGCGCCGTGGCCGTCCTCCGACAGCAGCCGATCGGCCATCGCCCAGCACGCCTCGGCCAGTGCTTCCGGCGTTCGGCCGGACACCAGGACGAGCTGCTTCTCGCCGTCCTCGGGCACCAGGCTCTGCCGGGACCGTTCCTGGCCCCACTGCCCGTCGAGCCGCCGGGCCAGGACCACGTGCGCGTTCGCTCCGCCGATCCCGAAGGAGTTGACCCCCGCCGCGACGAGCGGACTGTCGTGCTCGATCGGTGTGGTGGTGTCGACCGGCGAAAGGCCAAGGCCGTCGAAGTCGATGGCCGGATTGAGCGGCCGGGTGTGCAGCGACGGTGGAATCCGCTGCTCCTGGAGCACGAGCAGAGCCTTGAGCAGGCCTGCCATGCCCGAGGCGCACTCCAGATGGCCCACGTTGGTCTTCACCGACCCGATCGGCAGCTTGCGGCCCTCCCGGCGGCGGGTCCCGAGGGCCTCCCCGATCGCCCGGCACTCGACCGGGTCCCCGACCGGTGTGCCGGTGCCGTGGCACTCCAGGTAGACCAGCTCGTCGGGGCCGATACCGGCGCGGGCGTAGACCCGTCGCAGCAGTTCGCGCTGGGCGGTGACGGACGGCTGGGTGAGTCCGCCGGGCGAGGACCTGCCGTCGGTGTTGACCCCCGACCCGGCGATCACCGCGAGAACCCGGTCGCCGTCGGCCAGCGCGTCGCCAAGGCGTTTGAGCAGGACCACCCCGCCGCCCTCGGCCCGTACGAATCCGTCCGCCCGATCGGAGAATGTCCGGCACCGGCCAGTCGGGGACAGCAGACCGGCCTTGGAGAACCCGAGGTAGTCGGCCGGATTCAGCAGCATCCCCACGCCTGCCGCCAACGCGATCGGCACCTCGCCACGAGAGATCGCGCCGGCCGCTTCGTGCACCGCGACCAGGGAGGAGGAGCAGGCCGTGTCGATCGCCTGCGACGGGCCGCGCCAGTCAAGGAGGAAGGAGATCCTGTTCGCGGTGTGCGCGCTGATGGTTCCCAGCATCGAGTGTGCGTCCACGACTTCGGGGCGTGCTGACAGCAACTCCCAGTAGCCGCGGGTCGACACCCCGGCGTATACGGCGCCGGCGGCACCGGCCAGCTGCGCCGGGTCGACAGCGGCATGGTCGAACGCCTCCACCGTCAGCTCCAGGAGCAGCCGCTGTTGCGGGTCCAACTGAGCTGCCTCGCGTGGCGAGATGCCGAAGAACGCGGCGTCGAAACCACCGATGTCGTCCAGGAACCCGCCGGCCGCCGTATGACTCAGCCCGGGCCGGGACGGGTCGGTGCCTGCCCACAGTGCCGGGTCGAACCTGTCTCCGGGCACCCGGGTGACCAGGTCACGGCCTGCGAACAGCGCATCGGACAGCGCCGCCGGGCTGTCGGTTCCCCCGGGCAGGCGGCACGCGACACCGATGATCGCGGCGCACTCGGGTCCGTACTCGCTCTGCAACCGGACACCGGACAAACTGATCACCGCCGAAGGTCGATGAGGAGGGTTCTGGGAAGCTGTCCGTCAGGGGACCGGCGGACGGTCAGCATGTCCCCGTACCGACCGCGGCGCGGGGACGTGCGGCGGGAGATTCAGACGGGAGACTCAGATGCGGCCGAAGATGTGGTTCGCCGGTGAGTCGGGTTCTTCGTCGTAGAAGAAGGACAGGAGCATCTGGTGCCAGCTGTCGCGTGTCATCCCGTCGTGCGCCGGGGGCACGAGCGTGCGGTAGGTGGCGGCGGCCTCATCCGCGGGGATGCCGCACGCGGCGCCCATGAGACGGATGTACTCCTGTTCGTCCACCTCGCCGTTGTCGTCGGCGTCGCAGAGTTCGAAGTAGGCGTTGGCGGACGGCCGGATCGATTCGGCGTAGGCCGCACGGTCCGTCGCGAGCGACTGCTGCAGAGCGGCGATGAACTCTTCCGGGGAGACTTTGCCGTCGCCGTTCGCATCCATCGGGGAGATCAAGTCGTCCCAGATCTTGAGAGTCGCTGTCCTGGTCTTCTCGGCCTGATGTGAGTCGGGCGCCAGGTTGAGCGCGTCGACGTACCGGCGCGCGACGAGTTCGAAGTCGCCACGCGTGAGCGTACCGTTGCCGTCCGCGTCGATCGCGGTGAAATAGCGCTTGAGCTTCCGCTCCCGGATGTTCTCCATCAAGTCCTCCTCGTTGACCACGAAGTTGCCATGGGAGATAACAGGGAGGCCGAGGCTTGGACACGGTCGGGTTGTCACCTGAAGGATCTAATTACCGGTTACGGGGTTGATGTCTACGCCCGGCGCTCGCGACTGCGTGCGAGCACCGACGGTGGAGCCGGGGCCGCACTCCGCTTGATGCCGACTTGCAGAGAATTTGCAGCGGAGTGCGCCATGCTCTGTGTGTCGGCGGGTGAACACGCCGACGGCAACGGGGGATCGCAGGAAACAACGGGGGACTCAGCGGAATTCATCGGGGGAAGCACGGGGGAAGGCCACTGATGCCTCGTACGGCCCACACCACCGACACCGTCGGTCGTGTGGGCCGCTCGTCGCGTAGCGCCCCTGCCAGGGCACGGAGGGGACTCCGGGGGCGGGCGGCAGCCCGTCCCCGGAGCTGTGCCCGCCACCGTCGCCACGAAGGGGCAAGCATGTCGTCGATCATCCTCATGAACGATCCCAGAGTCGTCGGCATACCGGTCCAGGAGTGCGGCGAGGCCCTCGTCGACCTGCGCCAGCTTCCCTTCGTGGAAGTCGACGACCGCCTCGCGGACCCGGCAGGGGCCTACGCCCGGCTCAGGGAGGGCGTCGCGTGGCGCCTTGCCCGCGCGGCCCGGCTGCTGCCCGAGGGCCTGCGCCTCCTGGCGACCGAGGGATACCGCCCGCTTGCCCTCCAGATCCAGTACTTCGAGGAGTACGCCGCCGAGCTGAGGAAGGCCAACCCCGACTGGTCGGACGAGTATCTGCGCCGACAGACGAGCCGCTCCCTCTCGCCGCCCGAGGTGGGCCCGCACGTCGCGGGCGCCGCGATCGACCTCACCCTGTGTACGGCCTCCGGCACCGAACTCGACCTCGGCACCCCGGTGAACGCGAGCCCGGAGGAGAGCGACGGCGCCTGCTACATGGACTGCGACCGCATCTCCCCGACCGCCCGCCGCAACCGCCGCACCCTCACCGCGGCCCTCGCCACGGCCGGCCTGGTCAACTACCCCACGGAGTGGTGGCACTGGTCCTACGGCGACCGCTACTGGGCCCTCACGACCGAGGCTCCTGCCGCGCGGTACGGACCGGTGACGCTGGGTGCCTCGTCGACCTGAGGCCCGCCCCGGGAAGGTATGCAGGCAAAACCCTATAGCCGCTTCGTCAATGACCTCTCGGGCCTGAGCGCACTTCGCACCGCGTTCGCACTCGGTAGCTTCCGCGCCGCTCGCCTCTCCGAACGGGGCACGGGCCTGGACGCGCCCGGTGGCCGGCGTCCCGGAACGGATCGCCGACGAGCTCGAAGTGTGGCGAGAGGGGGCCATCTGACGAAATCACACCCGCAGCGTCGGCGGGGGAGCCAGAATCGGGGCATGTCGAGTCAGGGTCAGTTGGAGCAGGGTGTCCGAGGTCTCTCCGACGAAGCTGCCGTCCAGGCGCTCGTCGCAGTGGTGGAGGAGCGTGGGCTGCTCCCCGTCGCCTCGCAAAGCCCCTGGAGAGATGCCCAGTTGGGGGACGCACTGGACCCCGTGGATGTGGAGGAATATCTGCGGCCAGGGCAACCCGAGGTGAGTGAGGGGGAGCTGGCGCGCGCCGCACTGGAGTACGCGGCGGCCCTGAGCGACGACTTGGCGCAGACGGTCGCCGAGGCCGTCGAGTACGTGCGGGCTCCGATGCAACGCCTTGACCCCGTCTCCCTCTCGGTCACCGTGCTCGTGGTGGTGCTCCTGCAGACCGAGGTCGTCGTGAAGCGCGACACGCGCGGCAGATGGAGCCTGACCATCCATAAGCGGGCCATGCGGGACGCCGCCCTAGGCCGGGTCTTCACGGCCCTGCTCTCGCGGATCACCAGCGGCAAGTAGCAGGCGGGCGAGGACGGGGCGGGGCGGAATGGCGATCTCGGCGAGGGTGCCCTACACGTGGCGCTGTGAGGAATGCGACCGGGAGTGCGGGGCTCCGGTGTGGCGCATCGTCGACGCCCGTGAGCGCGCCGACGTCCTGGAGGTCCCCGGCCCCGGCGTGTCGTGGATGAACTGCACTGGATGCGGAGCGAAGGCGTATGTCGATGCGCCGTTGCTGGTCCTTCGTCCCGGAACAGGGGCGCCGCTGTTGATCGGGCTCTCCCTCGCCGAGCTTCGGGGGGATCCGTCGCAGACCGTGGTTTCCCTTCTGGAGGATGCCGAGCGGGCCGGCGCATTCAGCGGTGACGCCTCTTTCGGGCAGGGGATCCCCTTGCCGCGCAGGCTGCTTCCGGTTGTCCTGACCCGCGACCTCGACCGAGACCTGGCGGACCCCGAGACGGCATGCCGAGAGCTGGAGCCGGAAGGGCCGCCGACGGTCGACAACTACAGGTTCTTCCTCGGGTACCTCGCGCAGGAGCGTGACGAGGCCCGGGTGAACGAGCTGCTGTACGCCGTGCTGACAAGTCGGCCGGACGAACTCGCCGAGCTCCTCCGCGCGCACCCGGAGCTGTCCGGCGGAACGAGGGTGCGCGACGCCGGTCGTGAGGAGCTGCGCGCGGCCGTCGGCACTCCGCTCGAAGCGGTGTTGCAGGGTCGTCAACGGCTGCTGGAAGACCTGTGCGACAGCCGCACACCTCAGGACGTGGCGGTGCGCCGCTACTACGAGGTCCACAGCCGGTTCGGCGGCGATCTGCGCGCACGGCTGCATGAGATGTATGTGAGGGCCTGCGAAACCGAAGGCCCCGAGGGGCTTTCGCTGGCCCGAGAGGCGATGGTGCTCGCCGCCGACATCGGGGAGGAGGAGCTGGAGACCGAGCTCGCCGCGGTGCTCGGCGAACGCCTGGTGCGCGTCGCCCATGCCGGGCTCGGCGCCGACCTGTCCGAGGCGTACCGGCTTCTCGAACTCGCGCTGAGCCGACTGCCCGAGGGCAGTCTGGAGTGGGTGCAGGTGGCGAACAACCTCGCCACCGCACACTATGCGCGGGATGACGGCGACCGCCTTGAGGTCTGGGAGACCGCCCGCGATCTGCTGGCGCGCGCGAGCGCCCTTGACCGCCGCGAGCACCCCGAGTTCTGGGCACGCATCCAGACCAACTACGGGCTGCTGCTCGGGGAGCGGCCGGGAGGCGGACCCGCGGATCTCAGCCTTGGCATCGACCGGGTCAGGGCGGGCCTCGAAGAGAGGTCTCCGGAGCGTTCCGCGGTCAATTGGGCCTACTCCATGGTCAACCTCGGTCTGCTGCTGTACCGCCGTGCCGAGCCCGGGGACCTGCGAGAGGCAGAGCAGTGCTACCGGGACGTTCTGCACCGCCTGAGTGCGGGTGACGACCCTCCACTGTGGTCGCAGGCGCAGTGCAATCTCGCCCACCTGCTGCTGACCCACGACCCCGCGGACGCCCCTGGCGCCAAGGTCGCGGCGAGCGCGGCGCTCGATATGGCCGCCGAGATCCCCGGCCTCCTCAACATCGGCCGCATCACGTGGCTCCTTGCCCAGGCCAGTGACCACCTGGAAGGGCCGGACAGCGCCGAGAGCATCCGGCTGCGCCGCGAGGCCCTGGCTGCCGCGCCGCCCGCGATCCAGCCTTCCCTGCACCTCAACATCGCCCGGGAGCTGGTGAACGCCTACGCCTCGGAGGAACGCTGGACCGAGGCGGCCGACGTCGCATCGGACATGCTCACCGCCGTGACGGCGCTCTATGACGCCCAAGTCACTGTCGCCAGCCGCCGGGGCGTGCTCGTACAGGTGGACCGGCTCGCACGCTGGACCTCCTTCCTGTTGGCGCGGGCGGGGCGTCCGGAGCGAGCGGTGGAAGCGGTCGAACGGGGCCTTGCCTGTGAGCTCTCGGTGGTGACCGGTCGGGGAGCGGCAGAACTTGCGGAACTCGAACGCGTCGACCCCGTCATGGCCGACCGCTACCGAAAGACGCAGGCCCGGTACCGATCCGCGCTGGCGGAACCGTCCGAGACGGTGTCCGGCGGGTTCACCGCGGCGCGCGAGCAGGCCGAGGCCGAACGCGCTCTGCGCGCAGTGGTCGAAGACATCCAGGCGATCCCGGGCTTCGAGGACTTCCTGCGTACCACCGAACTGCGGGACATCGTCCGGGCCGCCGACGGGCTGCCGCTCGCCTACCTGGTGAACGCGCCGTGGGGCAGCTACGTCCTCGCGATCCCGGACGCGCAGTCCACCGTGCGGGCCGTTCTTGTCCCTGAGGTGAGCAGCATCAGCCTCCTGCATCTCCTGGTCATGGATCCGGACAACGGCACCACGGGGCTGTGGCTCGTGCAGCAGGCCTCAAGGCTGACGCTGCGGCGCGAGCTCCCGGTGGCTCTGGACCGCCTCAAGGCCCTCGAACCACTGATGCGCCCGATCGCCGAGCTGCTCGCGGACGATGCGCGGCACGAGGCGATCGTCGTGCCGACTGGCCTCCTGGGTCTCGTTCCCCTGCACGCCGTGCCCCTGGGACGAGGGACCGAGGACGTGCTGGACGACGTCGGCAACTTGATCGTCTCCCCGTCTGCGGCGGTCTACGCGGCGTGCCGCGTCCGCGCCGCACGGCCGCGGGAAGCGGCACCGCGGCTGGTGGCCGTCGCCGACCCCGACGGCTCGCTGCCCGGTACGCGCGGTGAACTCGCGGAAATCCGCGCTCTGTTCGAGCCGGCGAGCGAGGTGGGCCATGCGGTCGGGGCCGAGGCCACCGTTGGCTGGGTGCTCGATCATCTCGCCGAGGCGTCGTATCTGCACCTGGGCTGCCACGGCAACGCCGGATTCGACAGTCAGGGAGGTTCACTGGCTCTCGCCGACGGCCGCCTGGACATGGACTCCCTCGTGCGGCAGCAACTCCCCGTCTGCAGAATGGCGGTGGCCAGCGCCTGCCAGTCGGGGCACTACGCGATCATCGAGGCCCCCGACGAGTTCCTCGGGCTCCCGGCGGCTTTCCTCCAGGCGGGGGCGGCCTGCGCGGTCACCAGTCTGTGGCAGGTGGACGACATGGCGACCGCCTTCCTGATGACACGCTTCTACGAGATCCTCTCCCTCACCCACGATCCGGTACCGGCGCTGCGCCGCTCACGCAGGTGGATGCGCAGTCTCACATGGGACGAGTTCGCGCAGTACTCGGACTCGCATCGCCATCTGTCAGCCCTGAGCCGCCAGTACGCTGCTCATGCGAGGTCCGTGAAGGAGCGCCCCTTCGCCTCTCCCGTCTACTGGGGGGCGTTCACGGCGTGGGGGGTATGAGCACCCGTCGAGGAGGGGAACCGTCAGTTTCTCCGCGTCGGCCCGTACGAGTCGAGCGAGTAGTTCACGATGGAGTCACCGGGTGCTTTCGGGGATCTGAGCTGCATGATCGTGTAACGCCCCGCTGCCAGGCCGGAAACGGTCACTGTCGCCGGGTACTGGACTTCCCTGCCGTTCGCGCAGCTGGGTTCGCAGACCACCTCCCACCCTTGCCCGGTGGCACGGGCAGCGGGCGTGCCCCAGTCCGACCACACCAGACCCTTGAGCCCGACTTTTCCGTCGCCACAGGCGAGCAGCATTTCGGCCGGTCTGTTCAGCGGCTGACCTCCGCAGTCGGCAATCGCCGCAGGCCGCGTGCTCGGCCGGGTATCGGCCGTCGTCGGAGCCTGCCGGGAGGGCTCGGTGGCGACTGAGGGCTTGGCGGCAGGCGTGGTCGGCTCTTTGGTCGGCTGCCTCTCCGCCTCGGCCTCGGTGTCTGGTTCCGTATTCGGCTCCGTGACCGTCTTTTCTATCGTCCTGGGGGCCCGCGGGGGTGCGGCAGTGCCAGGATCGTCGCCCTCGCGCCCGGGATCCAGGAGGACGACAGCCGTGGCGACGCCCAGACCGGCCGCGATGACCGCACCCGCAGCGAGGGCGAACCGGCGCCGGACCGGGGCGGGTGGAGACGCCCGGCCGACGGGGTGAACGGGATCGGGCGGGACGTCGATGGCGATCGACGGCTCGGCCTCCGGGGCGTTCGTGCGCCTCTCCAACTCCTCGCGCAGTCGGGCGATTTCGGCCTGTTGCTCCGCGATCAACTCGTGCACCTCGGTCGGCCAGGGCCGTACCGACGGTGTGAGGCGGCCGATGTCTTGAAGGAGTTGGCCGGGGCTCGGTCGCTCGCTCGGGTCCTTGGCCAGGCACCGGGCGACGATGGGGCGTATCTTCGCCGGGATCATGCTGAGGTCGGGGTCGGTGTGCACGATGTTGTACAAGGTCTGTGGCATGGAGGGCCCGACGAACGGACACCTGCCCGTGCATGCCATCACCAGTACGGTGCCCAGGGAGAACACATCGCTGGCGGGGCCCAACGGCCGCCCCTCGGCCTGCTCGGGGGACATGAAGCCGGGAGAGCCGACCAGCCAGCCCGAGTGGGTCAGCTCGGTGCCGCCTCCTGTGTCGGTCGCCCGGGCGATGCCGAAGTCGATGACTATGGGTCCGTTGTCGGCGAGCAGCACATTGGAGGGTTTCAGGTCTCTGTGCACCAGTCCGGCCCGGTGGATGTCGATCAAGGCAGAGGCCAGCCCAGTGGCCATGCGCAGTACCGCTTCCTCCGGCAGCGCGCCGATGGTTTCCACCGCCTCCTGCAGCGAAGGGCCTGGTACGAACTCCGACGTCAGCCATGGTTCGGGCGCGTCCGCATCGGCGTCGACCACTGCTGAGGTGTAGGCACCGGACACCTTGCGGGAGGCTTCGACCTCGCGGCGGAACCGGGCCCGGAAACCGTCGTCCTCGACGAACTGCGTCCGCACCTGCTTCAGGGCGACGAGCCGTCCGTCCGGGGCGCTGCTCAGGAGAACCCGGCCCATCCCGCCCCGGCCGAGCTCGGCGATCGTCCGGTATCGCCCGACTTCTTCTGGATCAGCAGCCGTCAACCGTTCCACTGTGTCCCCCGAATCAGACAAGCCACTCAATGAACTCGACGAACCATCAACAACAGAGTTTGAGTGTCTTGGGAACCTTGGACAAGACGTCGCCTGGTTGAAGGCTCCGGAAGCGTTCGGTCTCGGACACGCCACGTGGCTATGAGGCGAACGGCACCGCCGCCGGTGTCGCGTCGAGTGACGCGGCGGCAGGGTGGCGCCACAGACCCCGCGCGGCGAGCTGCGGAAGGACGCCCTCGCCGAACCAGTACGCCTCCTCCACGTGCGGGTATCCCGAGAGCACGAACTCGTCGATGCCCAGGGCGTGGTACTCCGCGATGCGGTCGGCTATCTCGGTGTGCGAGCCGACCAGAGCCGTGCCCGCGCCGCCGCGCAGCAGGCCGATGCCGGCCCAGAGGTTCGGGTAGATCTCCAGGCGCTCGGTGGAGCCGCCGTGCAGGGCCAGCATGCGCTTCTGGCCCTCGGAGCCCGAGCGGGCCAGGCCCTGCTGTACCTCGCTGATCACGGCCGGGTCGGTGCCGGAAAGCAGTCGGTTCGCCTGCGCCCAGGCCTCGTCGGCGGTGTCGCGGGCGATGACGTGCAGCCGGATGCCGAAGCGGACCTCGCGGCCTTCGGCCTTCGCCAGTGCGCGGATCCAGCCGATCTTCTCGGCGACCTGGGCGGGCGGTTCGCCCCAGGTGAGGTAGACGTCGCTGTGCCGGGCAGCCACCGGGCCCGCCGCCTTCGAGGAGCCGCCGAAGTAGACGGGCGGCACCGGGTCGGGCAGGCGGGCGAGGCGGGCTTGTTCGACGCGTTCGTGTGCTCCGTGGAAGTCGACGGTCTCGCCGCGCCACAGGGAGCGGATGATGTGCAGGAACTCGTCGCAGCGTGCGTAGCGGTCGTCCTTGCCGAGGAAGTCTCCGTAGGCGCGCTGCTCGTGGTCCTCGCCGCCCGTGACGATGTTGAGGAGCAGGCGCCCGGCCGAGTGCCGCTGGTAGGTCGCCGCCATCTGCGCGGCGAGGGTCGGAGTGACGAGGCCGGGGCGGAAGGCCACCAGGAACTTCAGACGCTCGGTCGACTCGACCAGCATCGCGGTGGTCAGCCAGGCGTCCTCGCACCAGGCGCCGGTGGGGGTGAGTGCTCCCTCGAAGCCCAACTGCTCTGCTGTGCGCGCCACTTGAGTGAGGTAGGCGAGCGTGGCGGGGCGGTCGCCCCCGGCGGCGCCGGTGGGTACGCCATGGCCGCCACCGACGATGTGGCGACTGTCGCCGTTGGTGGGCAGAAACCAGTGGAAGGTCAGGGTCATGGGTGGAGGTGTCCTCTGCGGTGGTGAACGCGGACGCGGTACCGGTCTCAGACCAGGCCGTTGCGGGGCGGCGGGGTGTCGTTGAGTTCCCAGCCGCCCAGGTAGCGGAGCTTGAGACGGCGTGGGTCGTGGAGGGTGTGGGTGCGGGCGTTGCGCCAGTGCCGGTGCAGATTGAGGTCGCGGTCGGCGGCGCGGGTGCCGATGAGTTCGAAGATGCCGCTGGACACGGCCAGGGCCACCGCGTCGGACTGCGCGCGGGCGGCGGCCACCGCGGCCGACGCCTCGGCGGCTCTCTGCTCGGTCAGGTCGGCGCGGGCGGCGTCCAGGGCGTCACCGGCATCGCGCAGCAGAGCGCGCGCGGAGCGCACCTTCAAGGCGAGCTCGCCGAAGCCGTCGATGACGGCACCCTCGTCGGCGGCACGCTCCACGCCCGCCTCCAGGCGGGGGCGGGCCAGCGTGTGGATGAGCCGCTTGCCCTCGCGCAGGGCGCCCACGGCGATGCCGGTGTCGAGAGCCGCGTGCAGATACTGGCCGAAGGCGCCGAACACCTCGTCCTTCTCGAAGATCGTGTACACGGGCACGATGTGCTCGGCGGGCACCCGCACCTGGTCGAAGCGGACGGTGCCGCTCCCTGTGGTGCGCTGGCCCATGCCGTTCCAGTCGTCCTCGACCTGTACGCCGGGGTGGTCGGCGGGGACCCAGGCCGCGTGCGTACGGCCCTCCTCGTCGTTGGCGTACACCGGGATCCAGTGCGCGAACAGCGAACCGGTCGCGTAGAACTTGGTGCCGTTCAGCACCCGGCCGCCGTCCGGGTGCGGCTCGAAGCCGATGGCGAACTCACGGGCCGTGCGGGTGCCCCGTTCGGAGAGCGCGTTGCCGAAGTGCCGCCCCGCGAGCACCTCGCGGTAGAAGAAGGCGCGCTGCTCCTCGGTGCCCGCGTGGGCCAGCACATTGACGAAGAAGTAGTGGTTCTGCGGGATCTGGCCGATGCTCGCGTCCCCGGCCGTCAGCTCGGTGAACACCTCGCCGAGACTGCGGGCACCGAGCTCGGGCCCGCCGTGCGAGCGGGGGATCGAGAGCGTGAAGAGACCGGCTTCGGTGAGTTCGCGCACCTCCTCGTACGGCAGATCGCGCTCGGCGTCGCGGCGTGCGTCGTCGGCGGCCAGGCGCTCGGCCACCCGGCGGGCGATCGCGATCGCCTCCTTGTCGGAGGCGGGGATGCGGGGCATGGGGCGGGCCTTTCGGGTGAGGTCGGGTGCGAGCGGGTGACAGCGGGTGCGAGGGAGGGCCCGTGGGTCGGCTCGGTGCGGAAGGGAAAGCCGATTACCCCTTCACGCCGCCGCGAGCCGCGTCGGCTCCGCGAGCACCTCGTGGAAGCGCTCGACGACGGGGGTGAGCCCGGCATTCGCGTCGGGCGTGAGGCTGACCGTCCCGTCGTCGGCGGCCGTGATGTGGCGGTCGAGGACGAACCAGCCCTGGGCGACCTCGGCACCGAGCGAGGTGAGGACGGGCCGCAGCGCGTAGTCGACGGCGAGGACATGGGCGGGGGAGCCGCCGGTGGCCAGCGGCAGGACGGGCTTGCCGCGCAGCGCGTACTGCGGGAGCAGGTCGAGGAAGGTCTTGAGGACGCCCGAGTACGCCGCCTTGTAGACGGGGGTGCCGACCACGAGCGCGTCGGCGCTCTCGACGAGGGCGACGGCGTCGGCGACGGCGGGATGCGAGGTGTCGGCGGACAGGAGCGCGTCGGCGGGCAGCGTGCGGACGTCCAGCGTCTGCACCCGGTGGCCTTGTGCGGCAAGGTCGCGGCCCAGGTGCTGGACGAGACGGGCGGTGCGGGATGAGCCGGGGGCGGAGGCGCTGCCGGTGAGCAGGAGAACGGTGGCCATGGCGGAAGTCCTTCGGGTACGCGGCCACGGGGGCCGGTGGAGAGAGGCGAGGGAGAGGCGCGGGGACGGGGAGGGGCTGTCCGCGGGGCCTGTGGATGCGCACGATCGCGAAGGGCGCGGCGTGGCTCGATATGTGCGGTATGGCCCGTCAGCGCATCGCGTGGGCCGTCAAAGGGCCCGGCGGTACGGAGAGTTCGCGGGTTCACGCGCACGAGATGGGGTTCAGTGCCCGGCGGATGCTCAGCGGCCGTGGCGACAGCAGGCGCTGCACACCAGCGCGAGGTCGACGTACCGTCGCCGCGTCAGGTGGGGTCGCACTGCATTCATGTCCTCGATTCAAGCAGCTGCCCCCGCAGGCGTCGAGTCGGTAATCACTAAGCCCTGATAGGGTTTCCCTCCCACGGTAGGTGTTCGGTGAGGGGTGCGCGGGATGCGGACAGAACAGCTGGAGTACATCGAGGCTGTCACCCGGCTCGGCTCTCTGCGCCGGGCCGCGGGCGAACTCCACCTCTCTCAGCCCGCGTTGAGCGAGACCGTGCGGAACCTGGAGCGGGAGCTCGGCGTCTCGCTCCTGGACCGCCACCGCTCCGGAGCGAAGGTCAGCGACGAGGGCCGTGAGCTCCTGCCGCACATCATCGGCGTACTGGAGTCGGTGGACCGGCTGCGCAGGGCCGCGCACGACCAGCACCAGTCCAGCCGCGTCGTTCGTGTCGGCACGGTGAACGCGGCCACGGCCCCGCTCCTGGTCCCCGCCGTGCGCGCCTTCCGGGAGACCCACCCGGCGACGCAGGTGGAGATGGTCGGCTCGCAGCAGGACGACATCCACCGGGGACTGCGCGAGGGCCGCTTCGACCTGGGCCTGGTCAACTACCTGGACGGCGACGACACCCCGCCCGACTTCGACACCACCGAGCTGCTGCGCGGCAGGCCCGTCGTCTGCCTGCACCCGGACAGCCCGTTGGCCCGGCTGGACGTCGTCTCACCCGCCGACCTGGAGACGGAGCCGTTCATCGCGATGCGTGCCGGCTATGTGATGCACCGCTACGCCCATCGCCTCCTCGGCGGCTCCCCGCCGTCCTTCGCGTACTCGACGGACGGCGCGGAACTGGGCAAGTTCATGGTGGCCGAAGGCCTCGGAGCCGCGCTCCTGCCCGACTTCAGCGTCGCGGGTGACCCTCTGGAGCGGGCCGGAATGATCACGCACCGACCGCTCACCGACGAGACCACCCGCGTTCTGGTGGTCCTCCAGCGTCGCCGCAGCGAGTCCTTCCCGAGGGCCGTACGGGAGCTGCACGCGGCTTTCGTGGCCAGGGCGGCGGGACTCAGAGAACGTCCGTGAGCCGAGATGCCCCTACTGCTCCCGTACCCATCCAGGATCGGGGTTCACGTGCGGTCGGCCCGCCACGACGACAGTCGGAACCGTCTCGTTGCCGTCGTTGGCCGCCCTGACCGCCGCCGCGCCTGCCGGGTCACGCCAGATGTTCACCCAGTGCACACGGCGGGCGCTGCGGCCCAGCCGGACGCGCAGCCGCAGACAGTACGTGCAGCCCGGCCGCCAGAAGACGACCGGCCTTCCGTCGACCGCGCTGCGGCGCTGCGCCTCCAGGGCGCTGATCGAACGCGGGTAGATCAGAGGCGAGTTCACGCCTGCGAGCAGGACGAACACCAGCAGCAGCGCTGCGGCCGCGCCGAGGTTGCCCTTGGAGATCGGCCCAGCGGCAACGACCGAGCCGCAGAGCAGCAGCAGTATCGGCAGAATCCAAGCGCGCGTCATGAGGACGCAGGCTATCGATCGAGGGCCACGCCCGCCGTGTCAGGCCCGGCAGAAGGTGCGGTACGAGGCCAGGAGCCGGCCGATCGTGGACGGCGGCTCCGACCGGAGTGGTCAACCGGCCTCTTCGATGTCGGGTCTGCTCAGCGCTTCCTTGAGGCTCGGCACGGGGGCGAAGGCCGGAAACAGGCCGCTCACCCGCAGGATGCGCAGGATCAGCGGGTGGTCACAGACCAGTTGCAGCTCTCCGCTGTGTTCCAGGACGCGTCGTCGGGCCCGGCACATGAGGCGTAGGCCCGAACAGTCGAGGAACTCGACATGGCTGAGGTCGATGATCACCGCGAGGGCGGGCTGCGCCGTGTGGGCGTCCAGCGCCGGAGCCATGTCGAGGGCGGCGCTGATATCGATCTCGCCGTGAAACTCCAGGACCAGATAGCCCTGAGTGCTGTAGGTGTGCAGATGCCCGGTGGCGGGCAAGGCGCCGTCGATCATGATGGCATCCCCGGTGTGGACGAGGCCTGACGTGTGCTGAGAGGAGAAGGATCGGGCTCACTCACCGGGGTCCAGGGTGATCGTGCGCGACGAACCGGAGGTCAGGCCGCGGCACACTTGCGTGCCTGGCCTGCGTCAGCGGTCCGTGCACCCCGCATCCGCCCTGGTGGGGCAGGGAAGCGAGGGGGTTCCATAATGGACCCATCGGGCCGTGTTGGCACTTGTCCGGGGCATCTCGGTTTTATTGCCGTGGGATTGGCGAAACGTGGGCATTGGCGCTAAGCGGCCTGGACCGTGCGGTTGAGGCGCCGTAGCGTCGAAGCCGCGCCCCGGACCTCGGCGCCCATGGTGTACGCGCACCCGCACCGGGTGTGAACCGCCCTGTGCGGTACGCATGTTGTTCCCTCTGTTTCCACGGCGTGGGGAGGCGTCGATGGGACGGACCGTACGTATGACGAGGCTGCCCCGCATCGCCACACAGGCCTCGGACGCGGCAGGCGGCCCCGCGCAGAGAAGCGGGCACATGACGGCCCTGGCGCTGGAAGTCGCGCGTGTGGGGGACTCCGTGGACGTGCTGGCCGAAGTGGTCGCTACGGTGCTCACGGCATCCGGGGCATCGAGGCCACTGGCCCACCGGATGAGTGACGCGGCACGCGTCGCGGCGCACCACGTGATCGGTCACAGCAGGGCGGCGCGCATCCGTCTGCTGATCAGCCTGCACGAGGACCGGATCACGCTGGCGGTGACCGACTATGACGGGAAGAGTCCAGGACCACCGGCCTGGCTGCCGGTGTCACGCCACGACACCCTCGAACTCGCGGAACCGCGCCCCGGCATCGACCCCTCGCTGACCACCTCGAACGCGGACGGCCTGCAACTGCACCGCACCCCGGACGGGCATATGCGCCTGGCCATCTGTTCGACCTGGCAGGCGGTTCCCGCACCCCCGTGATCGTGGGAGGGCCTCACGCGGTCACCGGCGTACGTCACCCGGAGCGGGCGACGTGCCGCGCGGCGGCGGCCCCGAGGGTGTCCGACAGGAGCGGGCTCCCGCTATGAGAGGACACCGTCATGCCGATCCTCGCGGCCCTGCCGCTGGCGGGGCGCGTCGTGCAGCAGCTTGTGCGCGTCACCATTCTCGACATGTCGACTCGTCTCGCGGCGCAGGCGTTTCTTGCGGCGCTGCCGATGCTCATCGCAGTGGCCTCGTTCAGCCCACACGCCGTCAGGCAGGAAATGCTGCGCTCGCTGCGCACCATGCTCGGTTCGGGCGGGCCCGTGGTGGCACGGGCCGAAGTGGTGTCCACGGGCGGGGACACCGCTTTGCACAACTGGGGAACGATGAGCGTGCTGGTCGCGCTGCTGTCCGCGACGGCCTTCACCCGCGCCCTGCAGCGGATGTGCGAACGCTCCTGGGACCTGCCCCGTTCCGCTGTGCGGCTCGTGGCCTGGCGCTGGGCCGTGTGGCTTCTCGTGTGGATCACGATGCTCATCGTGCAGGGCGCACTGCACCGGGCGTTCGGCGCGGGACCCGTCCTGGGCGTCCTCCTGCAGTCGCTGGCCGGGGTCCTGATGTGGTGGTGGACCCAGTACCTGCTGCTCGCGGGCCGGGTGCCCTGGCTGCCCCTGCTGCCGGGGGCCCTCCTCGCGGGCACAGGAGGGGCCGCTTTCAGCGCTGCCTCGGGGCTGTGGCTGCCGCGCGCGCTACGGATGAGCGAGCAGCGCTACGCGGCACTCGGTTCGGTGTTCACCGTGCTGTCCTGGCTGATCCTCTACTTCACCACCATCGTGTTCGGCATCGCCGTCGGCCGGATACTGGCCCAGGAGGAGTTCCTGCGCCACTGGCTCGGCGGGCCGACAGCCGCTCAAGCCGATTCCTCCGACACGGCGGTCACCCGGCCGTCCCGCACCGCGTCGGCCAACGCCCGGTGGTCGCGCTCGTTCTGGTCGGCGTACGACTCCGCGAATCGCGCCAAGGCCCGGTCGAAGGAATCGGAGCCGCCCAGATAGGCGGCGATGGCGATCCGGTCGCCGGAGCGCGCGTGCGCGCGGGCGAGGGTCGCTCCGCACATCCGGCCGAAAAGGCGCATGACGTCCGGGGTCATCAACTCGGCCTGGGGGATGGCTTTCCAGTCCCGCAACTGCCGTATGTAGAAGTCGCGTTGACGGCCGTCGAGTCCCTCTTCGATCCGCTCCCAGCCCAGGAACATGTCGCTGGTCGCCTGCATCAGACGCTGGCCTGCCACGACCCGTTCCCCCTGGTTGACGTGGCTGCTCGCGCCGGCGAACTCCGCGAGCACCGAGGCCGGCGCCTCCTTCGCCTGCAGCAGGAGCGGATCGCTGTCGTCGCGGCCGAGCAGCAGGATGATCCAGCAGCGGGTCCCCACGCTGCCCACCCCGACCACCTTGCGGGCCATGTCGACCACTCGGTACTGGGCAAGCAGCGCCTGGCGGTCGGCGGGAAGCGTCAGCGCGTAACGGTCGACCAGTTCCCGCAGTTGCTGTTCCAGCTGCTTGCGCTCGACTCCGGGCATGAGGTCGTCGAGGGGCGTGATCAGGGGTGGGTCGGACGTGATCCGCAGCTGGCCGTCGACCACCCCGGCCAGTTTCTCCAGCGCCTGAAGGTGGTCACGGGTGCGGGCCTTGCTGAGTGTGCGGGACACCCTCCGCCGCGCTCGCGTGTCCAGCTTGGCGGACATCGCGGCGTACAGATCCTCCGCGTCGATCCGTGAGTACCACACGTCGATCGTCCGCATCCGGGCGAACTCACCCATCGACTCCCGGTACGAACGCACTGTCGTACGCACCACACGGGCCCGTTCCGCCGCGCTGAAGCCGTTGTCGCGCCCGGCGATGACGAGGCTGACCACGAGGCGTTTGACGTCCCACTCCCAGGGGCCGGGCAGCGTCTCGTCGAAGTCGTTGACGTCGAACATCAGGTGCCGCTCAGGCGAGGCGAGCAGCCGGAAGTTCAACATGTGCGCGTCTCCGCAGAGTTGGGCCCGCAGGCCGCTGGCCGGGGTGGCGGCCAGGTCGGTGGCCATGATGGCCGCCGCTCCGCGGAAGAACCGGAACGGCGACTCGAGCATGCGGCCGTAGCGGATCGGCACCAGCTCCGGGATCCTGTTCGACGACTGCCGCTCGATCACGTCGATCGGGTCGGGCCGGTCCGGTACGGGCGTGAACTCGGCATGGTCGGACCGCCGGGCACGGGTCCGGCCGGCCCTTCCCAGGTCCGCCCGCTCCTGCGGGGCGAGGTGACGGTGCGTGGTCTTGGTCATGGTGTGCTCCCTCCAGGCGCCTAGGACTCTGGGCGCGAACGGGCCGCCCGGCGTCACCCCGTCGGTGTGAGGTCGCCTCTCAGGGGTGAGGCCCGGCCCGCTCCGGGGCCGGAGACTGAGAGACATGGAACCGACGATGCGAGGACAGCGATGGCTGGCCCGTGCGTCCCTGGCATCCGCCGCCGCGGCGGTGCTCGTGCTCGGAGTGTTCGCGGGGTTCAAAACCTTCGCGCTGCTCGGTGTGGGGCTCGGGGGCCTGGCGATCACGGCCGCCGCGGTCTGGTGGATCCTCAGCAGGCGGGGCCTGCTGAGGATCCTGGCGGTGCTGCTCGCGCTCACCGCTCCGATCTGGGTGCTTGTGGAGTTCACCCGGGCCCGGCTCACCTGGGTGGTCGTGGCGTCCGGAGCGCTGTGGCTCCTCGCGGCGGCCACGGGCCGAGCGGCCCTCGCCCGGCACGCGGCCTCGGACCCGATGCCGGAGAGGCCGGCGGCGACCTTCCGCCACCCGGTGCTGATCATGAATCCGCGTTCCGGTGGAGGCAAGGTGCGCCGCTTCGCGCTGCGCGAGCGGGCGGGCGAGCTGGGGGCCGAAGTGGTGCTCCTGGAGTGGCGCGGCGAGACCGATGTGGCGGCCCTCGCCCGCAAGTGCGCGGCCGAGGGCGCCGATCTGCTCGGGGTCGCCGGTGGCGACGGCACGCAGGCGCTTGTCGCCGAGGTCGCTGCCGCCCTCGACTTGCCCTTCCTGGTGATACCGGCGGGCACCCGCAACCACTTCGCCCTCGATCTGGGCCTGGACCGCGAGGATCCGTCGAAGGCTCTGGACGCGTTGCACGACGGGGTGGAGCTGCGGGTGGATCTCGGTCGGGCAGGCGGGCGGCCCTTCGTCAACAACGTGTCGTTCGGCGCGTACGCCGAGGTGGTGCAGAGTCCGGCCTACCGGGACGACAAGAGGCGCACCACGCTCAAGCTGCTGCCGGATCTCCTGGTGGGCCAAGGGGGCGCGCGGCTGACGGCGCACGCCGGGGACCACGAGTTCTCGGACCCGCAGGCCCTGCTGGTGAGCAACAACCCCTACGGCAGCAACGACGTCGCCGGGCTCGGCCGCCGGACGCGGTTGGACGCCGGGGTCCTGGGCTGCGTCGGCGTGCGGGTCACGAGTGCCGCACAGGCGGCGGGACTCCTGCGAGGAGGGCAGGCCACCGGACTGACCAGGGCGACCGCCACCTCCGTGGTCGTCGATGCCGATCAGGAGGAGATCCCGGTCGGTATCGACGGCGAGGCGGTGCGTCTGGGCGTACCCGTGCACTGCGAGGTGCGGCCCGGGGCTCTGCGGGTGATCGTGCCCCGGCTCCGGCCGGGTACGTACCGGGAGCGGCCGCGGCTCGACTGGCGTCTGATCAGCAGGCTCGGCCTGACCTCCAGGCGCTGAGGGTGACTGGCCGACCGCCGGCTACAGAGGCGCCCCGTAGACCTTGTGTGCCTCGGGGTGGCCGTACATGGTCAGCGACCAGATCACCAGGATGTCGAGCGCGATGAGGATGGCCGACCACACCGGCTGGTACGGGGTGAAGAAGAAGTTCTCCAGGGCGCTGAGCGCCGCGACGACGATCCCGACGACGCGGGCCCAGGTACGGCCGGTGAAGATGTTGAGCGCGGCCGCGACAATGACGACACCCGAGAGCATCTGGACCCAGCCACGGATGTTGACGTCGAAGTCGAAAGCGTAGTCGCCCTGCGACTGGTCATAGTTGTCGCCGAGGATCGCGGAGAGTCCCGCGATCACGTTGAACGCGCCGACGATGCCAAGGACGCACACGGCGAAGACGACTCCGCCGAGCGCGACCGGACTGATGTGGGGCTGCGGTTCGGGCGCACTGGTACGCGCCTTGTCCCCCGAGATCTGCTCCGCCATGTCGAACCTCCCTCTCGGTGAACCCGGAGCATCCGCCCGGTGTCACCTCGCCGGTTCACCCGCAGCGGATGAGCCCGGGAGCCCAGGTGGGGCACCGTCACCCGCGCAAGGTGATGCCGTCCGGCCACGCCGCGGCGAGGATGGCGGCCGATGGCCAGGCCGTCGTACAGGAGGTGTCGCCATGGGCGGGGCACAGGAGGAATCGGGGCCCGGACCGGCCGGGACACCACCCGGCGGCGCCGACTTCGAGATCCGCGTCCGGGGCAGGATCGGCGAGGCCTTCCGGTCGGCGTTCGGAGAGCTGACGGTCGTGCTGCGTCCCGCGGAGACAGTGCTGGTGGGAGCGGGGCTCGACCAGGCCGCGCTGTACGGGATCCTCGACCGCATCCAGGCGTTGGGGCTCGAACTTCTTGAGGTGCGTCGGCTGCCCGACCCCAGCACCTAGAGCGTGGCACGGGCGCAGCTCACGGGGAGGGCCGAGTCGCGTCGAAAAGAGCCGACGGGCATCTTCCGTAACCGTGCCGACCGCCCCAGGGTGTAGGGGTAATGCCCAGCACATGGGGAGGTGAGGGGCATGTCCGTGACACTGTGCGCGGATCCGGGGAAAGGCTCGCGGGGAGTGGCGGGCGAGGTCTCCGTCCTGAACGGGCGGTTGCATGTGCTCAGCGCAGAGGCCCAGGCGGCCGATTCGACCGTGACGACCTGTCTGGTCTGGTTCGCAGGAACCCTGGTCAGGATCGCGGGGGACGTGGGTGATGTACGCAGCGCGGGTGTACTGATGGGGGAAGCAGCGGCTGTGCTCGCGCTGGTGCCCGCGCGGTCGGAGCGGCCCGTACCGCAGCCGACGGAGCCGTTGACACTGTGTCAGCTGGCGGTGCTGTGCCGACTGGAGCACGAGGTGCCGCTGCGGCAGATCGCCGACGACTTGTATGTCTCGGTCAACACGGTCAAGAGCCACGTTCGCGCCGTCTACCGGAAGCTGGGTGTGAACTCCCGGGCCGAGGCGGTGGAGCGCGGTCGCGCGCTGAGGCTCGTATAGGGCGGCCGGGGAGTCACCGCTACCTTTCCAGTTCCCATTTCAGTTCCAGTACCGGGATCAGTTCCGGCTACAGGAGCTGGAGTTCGCGGGCTCGCCGGACAGCGGCCGAGCGCCGGGTCACGGCGAGCTTGCGGTAGACGCTCTTGAGATGTGTCTTCACCGTGTTCACCGAGAGGTACAGCTCCTCGGCGATCTCCTCGGTGGTCATCATCTGAGCCAGCCGGCCCAGAACGTCGCGCTCGCGCGCGCTGAGCCGTTCGGTGGGGGCCGACGGGGCGGCGATGAGGGCGAGGGTCGGCCGCGTGGCCGTGTGCTGCGGTAGGGAGGTGACGGTGAACCTGCGACGGGCGGAGTCGAGCAGGGAGGCGCACGCCGGCATCACTGCCCGCAGCACGGGACGTGGCAGCCGCGACGTGGCCGCCACATCCCCGATCGGGGCAGGGGCCGAACCACCTCGCTCCACCGCAGTGGCAAGCCCCGCCACCAGGGAGCCGACCTCGGAGAGGAACTCGTCCGGCAGGCCGTCCAGCACGGCCCTGACCCGGGTGAGTTCGTGCCGGGCCCGGCCGGGCTCGCCACGCGCCAGCTCGACCCAGGCGCGCACGAGGTGCAGGGACGCCTGCGAGCGCTCCGCGACGGTCCAGGAGGGCAGGGGCGGCTGGACGGCCTGGGCGGCGAGTTCGTCGGCACCCCGGAAGCGGCCGCGGAGCGCCTCAAGAAGCGCCAGTTCGACGAGGCAGTCCCGGCGCAGCGCACCGTTCCCTGCGACACCCGCGGCCTTGAGCCCCCCGGTGAGGGTGGCCTCAGCGGCCTTGAGGCCACCGGCCCGCAACTCTCCGCTGCCCCGGATCGCCAGAGTGAGCGCGAGGATCTCGGGGTGCTGCGCCAGGACCGCCTGCGGTAGGCGTGTCAGGGCCGACTCCGCGTCGGCCGCGGCGGCACGGGCCTGATGAGGGTCCCGGGAGCGCAACTGATCCATGCGGATCACGGCATGGGCCAGGCGGCACCGGGTGGCGCGGTCCTCGTCCGCCGTCAGTTCCGCGATCAGCCGCTCGGAAAGTTCGAGGTACCGGCAGCACCCCGGATCGTCGTCGCGGCCCCGGGCGACCGCCGCGGCGAGCAGGACGGGTTCGGGGCTCTCTGACGGCGGCTGCTCGGGCATCTTCCGGGTCAGTTCGTTCGACAGCCGCAGTTTGGTCAGACCGAGCACCTGACCGATCGCGAGGTGGTCCACGATCAGTCGTCCTGCCTGGTCCCAGTCGCCCGCGGCGAGCAAGTGCCGCACGGCGTCGGCCAGCAGACCGTGTTCGCCGAGCCAGGTCGCCGCGCGGCGGTGCAACGGGGCGATCAGGCCGGGCTTCTCATGGCGCAGGCACATCCGCAGCACGTCGGCGAACATCTGGTGGCACCGGTACCAGCCCTGGCCGACGGGTTGCAGGAACGAGTTCTCCCGGACGAGAGCGGCGAAGTGCCTGCCCGCGTCCTCGCCGGAGAGCTCGATGGCCAGTTCGGCGTTCACATGGTCGAGCACACTCGTCGTCAGGAGCAGTCGGCGCATGCCGTCGGGCTGAATGTCGAGGACCTCCTCGACGAGGTAGCTGGCGATGGCCTCGTCGTCGCCGGCGAACTGGGCCACGAACCGTTCCGGATCGCTCTGCTTCTCCATGGACATCGCGGCAAGGCGCAGTCCCGCCGCCCACCCGTCCGTGCGCCGCCGCAGCGCGCTCACCGTCTGCTTCGGCACGTCGATCCCGTGCTGGGCGAGGAGCGCCGTCGTCTCCCGGTCGTCGAAGGCGAGGTCTCCGGTCCGCAGCTCGGTGACCTCGCTGGTGAGGCGGCCGCGGTGCAGATGCAGGGGAGGATCCCGGCGGGCCAGCACCACCAGGCGCAGCACCCCCGGCAGGTGCCGCAGGAGGCTGCTGACCCCTTCCGCGATCGGGGATCCGGGAGCGGGCTGGAAGTCGTCGAGGACCAGTACCACCGGCTCACCGCGCTTGCTCAGACCGGCGGCGAGCGTCGCCACGAGCAGCGATTCCGCCTCCGAGGTGTCGGGCTCCGGCACGTCCACGCCGGCCTCGCGCAGCGCGCCGATCACGCGCGGCCAGAAGACGCGGGACTGCTCGGTCCGGCCGTCGCAGGCGACCCAGGCGAGCGGTCCCGGCAGGCGCCGGGTGTGCGCCCACTCCAGGGCGAGGGCCGTCTTGCCGGCGCCCACAGGGCCCACGATCACGGTCAGGGGCCCGAGAACGCCTCTCGCGAGACGGTCGGTCAGGCGGGGCCTGGGCACGAGCCAGGTGGGCACCGGGGGTGCTGTGCAGGTGGACTCCTGGTTCGGGTCGCTGTCCTGTGAAGGGCTTGAGCACTCTGCCATGGGCGGCACCTCGCTCTCGGAGCACAGTGGTGCGGCTGCGGCAAGTATGGGGTTGCCAGGACAGCGGGAGCGCACGGCAAGCGCCATCTCACCCGGGTGAATTTCCGGTGGGAGATGGCGCTTGCCGAGGCGGCCCGGGTCCGGAGCGGGCGGGCCGCCTTCGGTCACTTCTTCTGGAGGGCCTCGATCAGTTCCTCTTCCCGGTCCTTGGTGAGAGACGTGCGGATCACGGTGGGGTTGAAGGGACGTACCGCGTCACGTACGCGGTCGGGTGTCGAGCGCCGGACGAGAGCGAAGAGAGCCGCGCGTCCCGGTTCGAGGGTGCTCGCGGTCTCCTTGACGAAGGCGTCGTTGATGCCGATGTCGGAGAGCTTCCCGGCGATGGCTCCGGTGGCGGCGCCCACCGCGGCACCGAACACCGGCATCAGGAAGAGCATTCCGAACAGCGAGCCCCACAGGGCGCCGCCGGCCGCGCCGGTGGCCGTGGTGTTGAACGTCTGGTGCACATGGAGCTTGCCGTCCATGGTCCGCCAGGCGATCGCCGCGTCCTCCAGGTCGAGCAGTTCCTGGCGGGACAGTTCCTTGGCGAGGCGCAGAACTCCCTCCGCCTTCTCCTTGTCCGAGAATCCGAGTACGACGAGATCGGCCATCAGGCCCTCCTCCGGGGGTTGCGGGGCTTCTGGTCCGGCCGGACCTCAGGTCGGACCGGGTCACCCAACTTCTGTGCCATCGCCGTGAGTTCGGCGAGGACGGGAGCCAGTGCCTCATCGGTGAGGAAGCCCTCGGCGACAGGGACGGCACCGGCGTCACGGAGGGCTTTGCGCAAGTACTTGGCCCACACGTGTTCCAGCAGGATGAAGGCCGCCGCGGCCCCCGGGTCGAGGGACTCGGCCATCTCCCTGATCTCGCCGGAGGTCAGGCCGAATGCGTTGCCCTCGGCCAGACTCGGGTACGCCTCCTGTGCCGCCCGGGTCTGCTCGTTCGAGATTCCGAGCAGCGCGGCGACCGTCTCGCCCATGCCTTCGGCCTGGAAGTCGAGAGCGAACAGATCTCCGCCGGGCTCCTTGCGCACGAAGAGCATGTCCAGGACACGGATCTGTCCGTTCGCCTCGAGGATCCCCAGTTCCTCGATGATCCGTCCTTCGAACTTGGCGTCGGGTCCGAACTCGACCGTCAGGAGTTGTACCGGTCCGATCCCAGTCATCGTGTCTCCTCTCGGGAAAGTGCCGCCGTTCATGGCCGTCATCACAGCGTCGGCACCGGGGATGGCGCGTCACCCGCCGCAGGTGAAGGAACCTGGCGCGGGCGCCGGGACGGTAGGAGGCGGAGGTGCGACGCCCATGACGCATCAAGAGACACCGCAAGGGGATGGCGCCGAGCCCGCCCGTGACGCCGCCGGGTCCACCGGTGCCGGCGCCGACGAGGCCGAACTCAAGCGGCTGCGTGCGGAGGTCGGTGAGCTGCGTGACCGGGCCGGTACCCAGCGACGGCGCCGGGCCCGTCTGCTGTCCGTCCGGCGTGTTGCCGCGGCCGTGCTGATCGCTCTGGTCGCCGTCCTCGCGGTCACCTCGGTCGTGGGGGTGTGGGGCTCGCGGACCACCCTCAACACGGACCGTTGGGTCGCCACGGTGGGGCCGCTGCCCGAGGATCCCGACGTGAACGCCGCCGTCTCCACCTATCTGACGCGCGAGATCCTCGACCGGGTCGACGTCAAGCAGCGGCTCACCGACGTGCTGCCGCCGCGCGCCTCCTTCCTGGCGGCGCCCGTCACCGGGGCGGTCCAGGACTATGTGCGGGACTCGATCTCCAAGCTCATCGCCAACGACAGGTTCCAGGAGTTGTGGCGTGCGACGAACCGCCGCGCCCACGAGCGGATCGTCGCGGTGCTCGAGAAGGAGAACGAGAACGTACGGGTGAGCGGTGACACGGTCACCCTCAACCTGCTTCCGATGGTCAACAACGTGCTGCGGTCCCTGGAGGAGCAGCTGCCCACCATGTTCGGCAAGAAGCTCGATCTGCCCGCCGTCTCCTCCGGCGAGCTCCCGCCCGGCCTGCATGACCGCATCGAGAAGGCGCTCGGCGTATCGCTGCCCGCGAACTTCGCTCAGATCCGGATCTACAACCGGCACGAGCTGGGTCAACTGCAGGAGACGGTGCTGCTGTTCAAGCGCGCCGTGGTCGGCCTCGTGATCGCCGTGCCGGTGCTGCTCGGGCTCGCCCTGTGGATCTCGCCTCAGCGGCGACGCACCATCCTCCAGCTCGGCCTGTGGCTGGTCGTGACCGTCACCGCGCTCTCGACCGTGCTGCGGGCGGTCCGGGACCAACTGCTCGGCGAGGTGCCGTCGGGCGTCTACCGCGACGGCGCACAAGCCGCGATACGGACGGTGTTCACGACTCTGCGCGATCGGGGCGACCAGCTGCTGTGGCTGGGTGTCGCCATCGCCGTCCTGGCGTATCTGGTGGGACCCGGACGCCTGCCGAAGGCGCTCCGCAGGTACGTGACACAAGGTGCGCGGGCCACCGGCCATGTCATGGCCAAGGCCGGGGACCGGGTGGAGGGCGCGCGGGTGCGGCCGTGGCTGGCGCAGCACGCCGATGCGCTGCGGGTGGCGGGTGTGGTCGTCGCGGCCGTTGTCGCGTTGCTCCTGTCGTCGTGGACCGGCCTCTTCGTGGTCGGCGCACTGCTGGCCGCGTACGAGATCGCGCTCACCCTCGTCGCCCGGGCGGAGGGCTCACCCCCGGAAGGTGAGGCGGGTCGGCAGGCCCCCGCCAAGACTGGCGCATCCGGTTGACCTAGGGCAGGGAGACGCGCATGAAGACGCGGACGCACGCCGGACGTGTCGGACCGAAGGGCGACGGGAGCGGGCGTTCGCGCCTGTGGGGCCCGTATCTGAGCGAAAGGCAGTGGGGCACGGTCCGGGAGGACTACAGCCCCGGCGGCGACGCCTGGTCCTACTTCCCGCACGATCACGCGCGGTCGCGTGCCTATCGGTGGGGCGAGGACGGCCTCGGCGGCATCTGCGACGAGAAGCAGCGCCTGTGTCTGGCCCTCGCGCTGTGGAACGGCCGCGACCCGATCCTCAAGGAGCGCGCCTTCGGCCTGACCAACGGTGAGGGCAACCATGGTGAGGACGTCAAGGAGTACTACTTCTACCTCGACAGCACGCCCAGCCACTCCTACCTGCGGTACCTGTACAAGTACCCGCAGGCCGCGTTCCCGTACAACGATCTCGTGTCCGTCAACCGGGACCGCACGCGCCAGGAGTTCGAGTACGAGCTCATGGACACCGGAGTGTTCGACGAGGACCGGTACTTCGACGTGACGGTGGAGTACGCCAAGGCGGACCACGACGACATCCTGATGCGGGTCACCGTCGACAACCGGGGTCCCGAAGAGGCGACCCTGCACGTGCTGCCGACGCTGTGGTTCCGCAACACCTGGTCCTGGGACGAGCAGAACGGCGAGGAGTCCAGGCCGCGGATGCGAGCGGTCGACGGGCCGGACTCGACCGTCACGATCCGGGCCGACCACCCCGAGCTCGGCAGCTACGACCTGCGGTGCGCCGACGCCGTTCCGCTGCTCTTCACGGAGAACGAGACCGACAACGAGCGGCTGTTCGGCTCGCCCAACGCCACTCCCTATGTCAAGAACGCCCTGGACCGGTACGTCGTCGCGGGGGAGGAGAGCGCCGTCAACCCGGCGCGGGAGGGCACCAAGGCGGCCGCCCATCACACGCTCACCGTCCCCGCGGGAGGGTCACAGACTCTGCGGCTGCGCCTTGGCCCGGCGGGGGAGCAGCTCTCCCTGTCCCGGGGATTCGACACGGTCTTCAAGGACCGCATCGCCGAAGCGGACGAGTTCTACCGGGAGTTGACTCCCGAGCACGCCAGTGAGGACGAGGCACGCGTCCTGCGCCAGGCCCTGGCCGGCATGCTCTGGTCCAAGCAGTACTACGGCTTCGACCTGGAGAAGTGGCTGAGCGAACACGACATGACCCCGTGGAGCCCGCCGCGGCCGGGACTGCGCAACGGCGAGTGGTTCCACATGGTGAGCGACGACATCGTCTCCATGCCGGACAAGTGGGAGTACCCCTGGTTCGCCGCCTGGGACCTGGCGTTCCATGCCGTGGGCCTGGCGGTCGTCGACGTCGACTTCGCCAAGGAGCAGCTCGAACTGCTGCTGCGGGACAACTTCCTGCACCCCAACGGTCAGATACCGGCGTACGAGTGGAACTTCGGCGACGTCAATCCACCCGTGCACGCCTGGGCCGCGTACTTCGTGTACACGGTGGAGAAAGGCACGACCGGCCACACCGACCACGCGTTCCTGGAGCGCACCTTCCAGAAACTGCTCACGAACTTCACCTGGTGGGTCAACCGCAAGGACCCCGGCGGCCGGAACATCTTCCAGGGTGGTTTCCTCGGCCTCGACAACATCGGCGTCTTCGACCGCAGCGCCCCCCTGCCCACCGGAGGCACCCTGGAGCAGGCGGACGGCACCGCCTGGATGGCGCTGTACTGCCAGTCGATGATCCAGATCGCGATGGAACTCGCCGAACAGAACCCGGCCTACGACGAACTGGTCCTGAAGTTCGTCGAGCACTATCTCTGGATCTCCGCCTCGATGGACCGGGTCGGAGACCTTCACGACGAGCTGTGGGACGAGGAGGACGGGTTCTTCTACGACGTGCTGCGTCTGCCTGACGGGCAGGCGGTGCGGCTGAAGGTCCGGTCCATGGTGGGGCTGCTCCCGCTGTGCGCGTCGACCGTCTTCCGGCCGGACCAGCTGGAGCGACTGTCCGGTCTCGGCGATCGGATGCGGCGGTTCGCCGAGCGTCACCCCTCGCTCTCCGTGTCGCTGACCGCGGCGCAGACCGGGGTGGCGGGCGGTCCGCGGCTGCTGTCCGTCCTTGACGAGAAGAAGCTGGTGCGCGTACTCGCCCGGCTCCTGTCCGAGGACGAGTTCCTGAGCCCCTACGGGATCAGGGCGCTCTCCAAGGTGCACGAGGACCACCCGTACACGTTCTGGGTACATGGTGAGGAGTTCAAGGTCTCCTATCTGCCCGCCGAGTCGGACACCGGCATGTTCGGCGGCAACTCCAACTGGCGCGGACCGATCTGGATGCCGATGAACGCTCTCGTCATCCGCGGACTGCTCAACCTGTACGGCTTCTACGGTGACGACTTCACCGTCGAGTGCCCGACCGGCTCGGGGGTGCAGAAGAACCTGTACGAGGTCGCCGAGGAGATCAGTTCCCGCCTCACCGGGATCTTCCTGCGCGGCGAGGACGGCGGGCGGCCCGTGTACGGAGGCCAGGCGAAGTTCAAGGACGACCCGCACTGGCGTGACCTGGTCTCCTTCTACGAGTACTTCCACGGAGACAACGGCGCTGGTATCGGAGCCTCGCACCAGACCGGCTGGACCGGTCTCGTCGCGGCCCTGATGAAGATCTTCGGCACGTTCGATGCGGACGACTTCCGCTCCGGTACCCCGAGGAGGTCGAAACGATGACCGAGTTGCCCGCGCAACCTGTCGTGCACGAGGTGAACACCCGCGTATGGCTGAGGGAGACGGCCCTCCGTACCGGTGGCCCGGCCGGCCTGGCGGACGTACCCAAGGACGTGTGGGACGAGATCACCCCCTCCGGGGTCGACGCCGTCTGGCTGATGGGGGTGTGGGAGCGCAGTCCGCAGGGGCGCGCCATCGCCCTGGAGAACCCGGCGCTGCGCGACGCCTTCGCCGCAGCCGTCCCGGACATCGGCGAGGAGGACATCGCCGGATCGCCGTACTGCATCCGCCGTTACGAGGTCGACGCGGCGCTCGGCGGCGCGGCGGGCCTGGCCGCCGCCCGGGCCGAACTCGACCGCAGGGGAGTCGGTCTGCTGCTCGACTACGTGCCCAACCACGTGGCACCGGACAGCCCCTGGGTGACCGCGCACCCCGAGTACTTCGTGCAGGGTGACGCCGAGGACGCACGGCGTGATCCGGCCGGGTTCCTCGACACCGGGAGCGCCGTGCTGGCGCGAGGCCGCGACCCGTTCTTCCCGCCCTGGCCGGACGTGGTGCAGCTGAACGCCTTCGCCCCGGCCCTGCGGCGGGCGACCGAGGAAGTGCTCAAGGGCATCGGCGAGGTCTGCGACGGTGTGCGCTGCGACATGGCGATGCTGATGATGAACGACGTCTTCGCGCGGACGTGGGGCGAGAGGGCGGGGGCCCGGCCGCAGGCGGACTTCTGGCCCGAGGTCATGACCGCCGTCCGCCGTCGCCACCCCCACATGGTCTTCGCCGCGGAGGCGTACTGGGATCTCGAATGGGACCTGCAGCAGCAAGGGTTCGACTTCTGCTACGACAAGCGTCTCTACGACCGGGTCCTGAACGAGAGCGTCGAGTCGGTCCGGGGGCACCTGCGGGCCGAGGAGCAGTACCAGCGTGGACTGGTCCGGTTCCTGGAGAACCACGACGAGCCGCGGGCCGCCCAGACGATGCCTCCGGCCAAGGAGCGGGCCGCGGCCGCACTGATCGCCACGCTGCCGGGCGCCACCCTGTGGCACGAGGGCCAGTTCACCGGGCGCCGCGTCCACCTGCCGGTCTTCCTCGACCGCCGTCCGGACGAACCGCCGGACCCCTCCCTGAGGGCGTTCCACGAGCGGCTGTTGTCGGCCGTGCGCCGCAGCGGAATGCGGACGGGGCGGTGGCAGCTCCTCGACTGCGATGGTTGGCCCGACAACGACTCGGGGCGTGACCTGGTCGCCTCGTGCTGGTCCGGCGAGGCGGGCCGGTTCCTGACCGTGGTGAACCTCTCCGATCATCACGCGCAGGCACGCATCCGCCTCCCCTGGAACGAACTGGGCGACGGCGTATGGGAGTTGGCGAGCCTCCTCGACGTCGAGCGGTACGAACGCCCGGGTACGGAGCTGACGGCGAGCGGGCTCTACGTCGATCTGCCGCCGTGGGGCACGCACCTGCTCTCGGTCTCCGCTGCGGGCGGGTCCAGGACCTAGCCTCCCAGCCCTGGGGCCCTGGTCACCGGTCGCCCGGTGTACCAGGGCCCCAGTCCGTGCCACTGTCCGACCGGAACGCGTCCACGGCGGCTTCCACGGTGGGGTAGAAGCGGCGCGCGTCGAAGGTGCGGGCGAGGCCGTAGCGCTCGACCTTGCGCCGCACCGGGTCCTTGAGCTCGGCGAAGACCAGGTCCACACCCAGCTCCCGGAGCGCCGCGTCCAACTCCTCAAGGACGTCCGCGGCGGTCGTGTCGACGTCGGTCACCGGTTCCGCCGCGATCAGCACACGCCGTGGTGACTGTTCGGCGTGGGTGTAGCGCAGGACTTCCTCGCGGAACGACGTGGCGTTGGCGAAGAACAGCGGCCCGTCGAACCGGAAGATCACCAGGCCCGGAAGGCGGTGGGCAGCCGGGTGCGACCGCACGTCGTGGTAGCCCTCCAGGCCGGCCACGCGACCGAGGATCGTGCTGTAGGGCCACCACGCGCGCCGGAAGACGTTCAGGATGGACAGGCCCACCGCGACGGCGATCCCCGGCAGCACACCGAGCAGCGCCACCCCGAGGAAGGCGGCGATGGACAGCCAGAACTCCGCCTTGCGCTGGCGCCACAGCCGCGTCGTGCCCGCGATGTCGGCAAGGGACAGGGAAGCCGTCAGGACCACCGCGGCGAGCGCGGGCTGCGGCAGATCGCGGAACAGGCCCGGCAGCAGGACGAGCATGAGGACGATGAGCGCCGCGCCGACGACCCCGGTGAGCTGGGTCTTGGCCCCGGCCCGCTCGGCCACGGCCGTGCGTGACCCGCTGGTGCTCACGGGGAAGCCCTGGAACAGACCGGCGGCCATGTTCGCCGTGCCGATCGCGATCATCTCGTCGTTCCCGCGGACCTCCTGCCCGGTGCGGGCCGCGAAGGCGGAGGCGTTGGAGATGGTGTCGGCCAGGGACACCAGGGCGATTCCCAGGGCGCCGACGAACAGCGGACCCAGATCGTCCAGGGTGATGTGCGGGACCGTGAACGGCGGAAGCCCTTCGGGGAGCCGCCCGACGGTCTTCACCCCGTGCTCGTCCAGATCGAGAACGACGGACGCCGCGATCGCGAGGACCACCATGACCAGGACGGCCGGGACCTTCGGCATCAGACGTTGCAGCAGCAGAATCAGGAGGATGCAGCCACCGCCGACCGCGACGGCGGCAGCCACTGTCCGCCCCTCCGCCACCCCCCGGACGAAGGCGTCCACCTCACCGAGCAGCCCGTCGGCGTCGGTCGAGAAACCGAACAGCTTCGGCAACTGCCCGATGAGAATGGTCAGGGCCAGGCCGTTCATGTAGCCGATCATGGTGGGCTTGGAGATGAGGTCGGCGACGAAACCGAGCCGCGCCACCCCCGCCAGGAGCGTGATCGCACCGACCATCAGGGCGAGCACCGAGGCGAGCGCGATCGCGCGTGAGCTGTCCCCGTCCGCGGCGAGCAGCGGCAGGACCGTCGCGGCGATCATCGGGCCGAGCGAGGAGTCGGGGCCGAGCACCAGGACGCGCGAGGGTCCCGCCACGGCGTACGCGAGCAGACACAGCACGGAGGTGTAGAGACCGGTGATCGGCGGCAGTCCGGCCAGTTCGGCGTACGCCATGCCCTGCGGCACGAGCAGCGTGCTCAGGACGACACCCGCGATCAGGTCCTTGAGCAGCCACTCACGTCGGTAGGTGCGCAGTGTTCTGACCCCTGGCGGCGTCCAGCCCACCGGCCTCTCACCTCTGCCCGGCGCTGGACGGCAGCTGACGGCGGCGGGTGACGAGCTTGCCCAGTTCCCACAGCGCGAGGAGCGCGAGGGCGGGGAGCAGGGCCCACCCGAACTGGCCGATGCCCAGCGGCGTGGTGTCGAGCAGTCGGTTGAAGGCATCCATCTGGGTGACCAGGACGGCGAGCACGAACTCCCCGAGCACCGTCCAGTTCAGCTGCTTGCTGTCGAACGTGTCGGCCGTAAGGACCGTGGCGGTCTGGTTGCGGCATTCGAGGGCGGCCACGATCAGACACAGCGCGAACGAGGTGAGGGCGATGGAGTTGCCGATGCGCACGCTGTCGTAGCGGGTCGCGCCGAGCTGGATCATGGTCAGAAGACCGATCGCCACCGCCGTCCCCGCGAGCCCGACCGTCAGCATCAGAGCACCGGTCATCACGGGCCGGCCGCGAGGCCGCGGGCGGCGGGACATGAGCCCGGGGCTGACCCGGTCGAACCCGAGGGAGAAGCCGAAGGCGGCGTTGACGACGAAGTGGATCCACAGCACCTGGGCGGGGGTGAACGGCTCACCGTCGGCGATGTCGAAGAGCGCCGCGCCGAGGAACGTCAGGACGAACACGATGAGCAGCACCAGCACGAAGCGGATGTACTTGGTGAGGTTGTCGTAGATCTTGCGGCCCTGTTCCACCGCGTGGACGATCGTGGCGAAGTTGTCGTCGGACAGGATCATCCGCCCGGCGTTCTTGGCGACCTCCGTGCCGGACCCCATGGCGATGCCGATGTCGGCGGCCTTGATGGCCGGGGCGTCGTTGACGCCGTCGCCCGTCATGGCGACCACATCACCCTTCTGCTTCAGAGTCTCGGCAAGGAGCACCTTGTGCTCGGGGGCCACCCGGCCGACCACGCCGATGTCGTCGATGCGGGCAAGGCGTTCGTCCTGCGACAGGGCCGCGAAGTCGGCGCCGAGGATCGCCTCGCCCTCGATGCCGACCTGTGCGGCGATGGCGGCACCGGTGATGACGTCGTCCCCGGTCACCATCCGTACGCGGATATGGGCGGCTTGGGCGGCGGCCACGGCCTTCCGGGACTCGTCGCGCGGCGGATCGGCCATGCCGACAAGGCTCGTCACGCACAACTCCGTGACCTGGGCGAGGAGATCCCCGTCCGGTGTGAACCCGATCGGGGCGAGGTCACGCGTCGCGGCCGCCATCACACGGCGGCCCGCCTGCTCCATCCGTTCGAGTTCGCTCTGGGCCCGGGTCCGCAGCGCGGTGTCGAAGGGGATGGCCGAACCGTGCGACAGGGCGGTGGTGGTGAGGGCGAGTACGGCAGGCGCCGCTCCCTTGACGAAGCAGCGCACGACCGGAACGCCCTTCGCGTCGTGAGCCGTATGGAAGGTGGCCATGAGTTTGTACGCCGGGTCGAACGGCAGAGTGGCGAGCCGGGGGAGCCGCAGACGCGTGGAGTCGACGTCGAGGCCCGCCTTGTGACCGAGCACGAGCAGCGCGCCCTCGGTGGGGTCGCCCACCACCCGTCCGTCCACGAGTGAGGCGTCACTGGCGACGAGATACGGCAGGATCGCGTCCTCGATGCCGGGGGAGCTGCCCGCGGCATGGTGGATCCGGCCCTCCAGGGCGTAGCCGGTTCCCGAGACTGTGTAGCGGTCGAAGGGATCCACCACTTCGACCACGGTCATCTGGTTCATCGTCAGCGTGCCGGTCTTGTCGGAGTTGACGGCCGAGGTGAAGCCCAGTGTCTCCACCGAGGGCAGGTCCTTGACGATCGCGTTCCGTCGGGCCAGGTCGAGACCGCCGCGCGAGAGGATCGCCTGCGTCACCGTGGGCAGGGCCTCGGGGACGGCGGCGATCGCGAGCGACACGGCGCTGACGAAGAGCACGTCCCACGGCACGTCACGCCCGCGCCCCAGGGCGAACATCAGGACCATGGTGACGCCGGCCGCCCCGACGATCCACAGCGTCAGGCGGTTCAACTCCCGGGTGAGCGGCGATTCCTCACGCCGGGTGTCCGACAACATCCCCGAGATCTTGCCCAGTTCGGTGGAGACACCGGTGGCCGTGACCACCAGAACGCCGCTGCCGTGCGTGACCGGGGTGTTCATGAAGGCCATGCTCGTCTGGTCGGCCGGTCCCAGACCGCTGACCCGTACCGGTGCGCAGTCCTTCGCGGCGGGAACGCTCTCCCCGGTGAGCGCGGACTCGTCGATCTGCAACGCGCTCGTGGAGACGAGCCGTCCGTCCGCGGGCACCTCGTCCCCCGCGGCGAGCAGGACGACGTCCCCGACGACCACCTCCTCCGCCGGAATCTCGGCCTCCGCTCTGTCGCGCCGCACCCGCGCGGTGGCCTTCGTCATCTCCTTGAGAGCGTTCATGGCGCTCTCGGCCTTGCCCTCCTGTCGTATCCCGATGACCGCGTTCAGGACGGTCAGGCTGAGCAGCACCACCGCGGTGCCCCACTCCTGAATGGCGAGCGACACCGCGGCGGAGGCGACGAGAATGATCTGCATGTACGAGGTGTACTGACCGAGAAACCGGATCCAGCCGCTGGGCGTCCGCTCCTCCGGCAGGGAGTTGGGCCCGTCCTGGGCGAGCCGCGCGGCCACCCGCGCGGCGCCGAGGCCCACGGCCGGGTCGACATCGAGTTCCGCGGTCACCGAGAGGGCTGTGCGGGCGTACCAGGCGTCAGGCCGTGTGAGGTGGCCGTGGTCGGGTGCCTGTGCCGTCATCGCGCCCGCCTCCGGTCGCCGCCCTGGTGCCGGGCTCCCGAGGCGGCCGGCGACACGTACGGGTCCGCGGGCGCCCCGGCGGGCGCCTCGTCCTCCAACTTCTGCTTCTCGAGATCCAGCGCGCGCCGGCTCTTGTCGTCGATCTCGGGATACTGCGGGTCGATGTCCATCAGGGTGTGGACGAGCACGGCCGCCGCGCAGGTGCGCGCGAACCATTTGCGGTCCGCGGGCACGACGTACCAAGGTGCCCAGGGCGTGCTGGTCGCGGACAGCATCTCGGAGAACGCCGTCTGGTAGTCGTCCCACATGGTGCGTTCACGGGCGTCGGCCGCCGAGAACTTCCAGTTGCGCTCCGGGACGTCGATCCGTTTGAGGAAGCGGATGCGCTGCTCCTCCTTGGACAGGTTCAGGAACAGCTTGACGATCCTGAAGCCGTTGTCCGTCAGATACCGCTCCCAGTCGTTGATCTCCCGATAGCGTCGGCGCCAGACCTTCCTGCCGTCGACCTTCCCCGGCAGCCGCTGACGGGTGAGGTGTTCGGGATGCACCCGCACTACCAGGACCTCCTCGTAGTGGGACCGGTTGAAGATGCCGATCTCCCCGCGGCGCGGCAGGTCGCGGGAGTAGCGCCAGAGGTAGTCGTGGCTGAGTTCCGCGGCCGAGGGCACCTTGAAGCCGGCCACGCGCACGCCCTGGGGATTCACCCCGCTCATCACGTGGCGGATCGTGCCGTCCTTGCCCCCGGCGTCCAGCGCCTGGAGGCAGAGCAGGACCCCATGAGTGCCCTCGGCTGCCAGCCGCCGCTGGTAGTCGGCCAGCAGGGTGACGCCGCTGCGGAGCAGTTCCTGTCCGTCTTTCTTCTTCTTGATGCCTTTCTTGTGAGTGGGATCGAAATCCTTGGACAGATCCACTTTTGATCCGGGTTTGACCCGCAGCGGCGCGATGAACTCAGCGATCCGTTCCGCCCGATCGTCTGCCGTGTGCGCCCGTTTGTCCTTCATGGGGCACCTCGGCTAGTAGACGGAGTCCTTCTCCACCACGCACAGGGCCCAGATGATGAACCCGTCCATGGCGATCAGGGTGATGGACCAGACGGGGTGGTACGGGAGGGACAGGAAGCTGGCGATGATCATCAGCGAGGTGATGACGACACCCGTGATCCTGGCCCACTTCGCGGCGACGAACAGGCCGAAACTGACGGCCACCGCGATCGTGCCGATGACGATGTGGATCCAGCCCCAGCTCGTCAGGTCGAACTGGAAGACGTAGTTGGGCGTGTTGACGAAGATGTTGTCGTTGAGGACGGCCATGAGACCCCGGCAGAAGTCCATGGATCCGGAGAGGAACAACAGCACCGCCGCGAAGATGGTCAGCCCGGAGGCCGCCGTCTGCCTGGCGCCTGGGGTGTGGTGCTGGGTGGTCGAGGTGGCCATGACAGGACCTCCGTACTCGACGAGGGTGCCGGTTGCACCGCTGTGCCCTGAGTGTTGCCCCCGACCGGTACCCCCGGTCGTCACCCTCCGAGGGTGACGCCGCAGGACAGATCGCCCAGGAGGCTGGCCGTCGTCCGGCCCGCGAACCGAGCGTCGTCCGGGCCGTGACCCGCGAACGGAGGCGAGGCAATGACCGTGCCATCCACCCCAGACGGAACAGACGCCCGGCAGGTGAAGCGCCCTTGGCAGCGTCAGGTGCTCGCGCCGCTGGCCCTCGCCCAGTTCATCTGCAGTTTCGCGGGCTCGAACATGAATGTGATGATCAAGGACATCAGCAATGACCTGGACACCACGGTCCAGGGCGTGCAGACCGCGATCACGATTTTCCTGCTTGTCATGGCGGCGCTGATGATTCCGGGCGGCATCCTGACCGACCGTTACGGCCGCAAACGCTGCCTCCTCATCGGTCTGACCGTGTACGGGATCGGCGCCCTGATCAGTGCGGCGGCACCCGGCCTCGGCGTTCTCATCCTGGGCAACTCGATTCTCGAAGGCATCGGTACGGCGCTGCTCATCCCGCCCGTCTACATCCTCACCACCCTCCTGTTCACGAGCATGGCCGACCGCGCCCGCGCCTTCGGGGCGATCATGGCGATGGGCGGCATCGGCGCCGCCGCGGGGCCGCTGATCGGAGGGCTCATCACGTCGGCCATCAGCTGGCGGGCGTCCTTCGTCTTCCAGGCCCTGGTGATCGCGGTGATCATCGTGCTGACCCGCCGCATCGACGACCCGCTCCCGCCGGACCCCTCCCGTGACTTCGACACCGGTGGCGCGGTGCTGTCCGCGACCGGACTGATCCTCGTCGTCATGGGGATCCTCGCAGCCGACAACAACCTCTGGCTGATGGGCGGTCTCCTGCTGGCCGGTGTCCTGGTGCTGGTGGGCTTCTTCCGCTGGGTGAGGGCGAAGGAACGGGCCGGGGCCCAACCGCTGCTGCGAACCGAGCTGTTCCACAACCGCACGTCCAACCTGGGCATGATCACCCAGCACGTCCAGTGGCTGATACTCATGGGGGTGTCGTTCGTGGTGGCCGCGTATCTGCAGGTCGTCCGCGGGTACGACGCGATCGACACCGGCCTGATCTTCAGCGCGTCCACGCTGGGCCTGCTCGTGTCCTCGCTCGGCGCCCAGCGCTTCGCGAAGCGGCGTGAGCAACGCACGCTCGTGATGGCCGGGTTCGCCGCGACGGTCTGCGGCATCGGTGTGCTGCTCGCCCTGGCTCACGGTTCACCGAACGTCTGGACCTTCGTCCCAGGGCTGCTGCTGATCGGCCTTGGCATGGGAGTGATGCTGACACCCTCGGTCAACGTGGTGCAGTCGAGCTTCTCCGAGGACCAGCAGGGCGAGATATCCGGTCTGTCGCGCAGCGTGTCGAACCTCGGTTCCTCGTTGGGCACCGCGATCGCCGGCACCATCCTTGTCGCGAACCCGGCGGTGGGACCGTACGCGGTGGCGCTGGTGGTGCTCGGCGTCATCGGGCTCGGCGGGCTCGGTGCCGCCGCGAAGCTGCCCCGCCGGGTCCCGGCCCCCACCCGGCACGGGTGAAAACGGCGCGAGGGAGGGGGGAACGCGTGGACGGCATCGCTGGACGGGGTCAACGCCGGTCGTACCGCACGGTACTGACGACCACCAGGTCCTGGACCGACGCGCGGTGTTTGCTGAGCGGTATCCAGAACAGGCCCAGCGGGACCGTCACGCTCAGGGCGGCACGCACCAATGAGCGCGGCAGCCCGAGAAGTCGGCCCGCGTGGTCGGTGACGCGCAGCCCCATCAGCCAGTCTCCCGCCGTGCCCCCGACCACGGCCCAGGAACCGCCGAGGTACAGGACGGCGAGAGTCCATGCCAAGGTGCCGGAGAGCCAGCCGGAGAGTTCGGGGAACCGGAACGGGGGCCCCACGACGAGCAGTCGCGCGATTCCGGCGCTGACCTGGACCGTGAAGCCGATGACCGTCAGGATCAGGGCGTCGAGCAGCGCCGCGATGCCGCGCGAGACGATCCCGGCAGTCTCGGGCGCGGGACCGCCCTCCGGCACGGTCACCGGGCACGCCCGGGCGGCGGACCGGCCCCGTTGTCCTGAGACGGCGCCGCACGCCTGAGGAGCCGGTCGCTGAACCGGTTGACGCTCCGGTCCCCGCGCTTCCCGAGGCGGCGGACCGCGTCGGCGGTCTCCGCCGCCATCCCGCCCCCGGTGTCGCGCACGATCCGCCCGACATCGATCTCGGACAGCACGTCACGGGTGATGCCCACCAGATCGATCCGCACGATCACCGCGTCGGTGTCGACCCGGTTGGCGACCTGATTGACGTCGATCCGGTCGGCGACCCGGTTGACGTCCACCCGCTCGGCGACGCGGTTCACGTCGACGCGGTCGGCGACGGTCTCCACGTCCACCCGGTCGGTGACCCGTCGTATGTCGATGCGTTCGGCGACGCGGTTCACGTCGACGCGGTCGGCGATCGTCTCCACGTCCACCCGGTCGGCCACCCGCTGTACATCGACCCGATCCGCGATGCGGTTCACGTCGACGCGGGACACGATGTCGTCCAGATCGATGCGGTCGAGAACCACTGCGGTCAGCGTACGGATCACCGCGCCCGCCGCCTCATCCACGATGCCGAGCACACCCCGCGCCCGGCGGGTGACGAATGCCACCGGGCTCCACACCTTTTCATCAGCCATCTGGTGAGCGCAGCGGTAACCGGCCGTCCTGGCATCCTCCGCCGCGGGTGAGTCGCCCGCGGCGGGGTGATCCCTCAGTAGTGCGGGACGACGACGACCGGGCATTTCGCTTGGTGGATCACTGCGTGCGTGGTCCTCCCGAGGCGTGGCCCCACAGGCACACGACGGCCGATGACCAGCAGGCTGGCGGTCGAGGCCGCCTTGACCAGGTGGTGGCCCGCGAGACCGTGTACGAGCTGGTCGGATACCTGCGTACCGGGGAACTTGCGCCGCCAGGGGGCGAGTTCGGCCGTGAGGCGTTGCGTCTTCTCCGGCATGGGGTCGATGGCGTCGGCGGAAGGGATCAGCGGGGCGGTCCAGATGTGCACGACATGGAGCGGTGCCTGGCGGGACGCCGCCGCGTCGAAGGCGTACTCAAGAAGTTCGTCGCCACCATGGGCGAGGTCGAGACCGAGCACGACCGGATGATCCGGGCCCACCGTCGGGCCCCGGTCCTCGGGGTGGCCCGACGCCCGTACGAGAGCGACGGGACAGGAGGCGCGCGCGGCGACGGCCAGTGCGACCGAGCCGACCAGGGCGCTGGTGATGGCGCCGGAGCCGCGTGAGCCGAGGACGAGCAGAGCCGAATGTCCGGCCGCCGCCAACAGCGCCCCCACCGGTGATCCGGTGACCTGTTCGTCGAGGATCCCCAGGGTGGGGTGTTCGCGCGAGAGCTGCAGGACGGCACGGCCGAGTGCGCCGCTCTCGCGCCCGGACGGGACGTCGATCTCCGGCAGCCGGGTGCGGTCAGCGGGCGGGTCGCCGGCGTGGACGAGGTGGAGGGGCAGGTCACGTCGCAGTGCTTCGTGGGCCGCCCAGGCGGCGGCGTCCAGGCTCTCGTGTGAGCCGTCGACGCCGGCGGTGATGGTCTGTTGCGTGGGCATGGCGCCCACCTCCGTGGTGTGGTCGGGGCATCAGCCGGTCCAGGTCCAGTCGGTGACCTCGGGGAGGTCGGTGCCGTGGGCGCGGATCCAAGTGTGGTGGCGGGAGCGGGTGTCGGCCATGGCCTGGCGGACGGAAGCGGCGCGGACGGCGAGATGGGGGACCTGGTCGATGACGTCCATCACGAGGCGGTACCGGTCGAGGTCGTTGCGTACGACCATGTCGAACGGCGTGGTGGTGGTGCCCGACTCCTTGTAGCCGCGTACGTGCAGATTGCCGTGCCCGGTGCGGCGGTACGCGAGGCGGTGGATCAGCCAGGGATAGCCGTGGTACGCGAAGATCACCGGTTTGTCGGTGGTGAAGAGAGCGTCGTACTCGGCATCGGGCATGCCGTGCGGATGCTCCTCGTGGGGGAGCAGCCGGGTCATGTCGACGACGTTGACCACACGGACGGCGAGTTCGGGCAGCTGCTCGCGCAACAGACCGGCCGCGGCCAGGACTTCCTGCGTGGGCACATCGCCCGCGCAGGCGAGCACCACGTCGGGCTCGCGCCCGCCGTCCTCGGATCCGGCCCACTGCCAGATACCGGCGCCGCGCGCGCAGTGGACGCGCGCCTCGTCCAGGGAGAGCCAGTCGAAGCAGGGCTGCTTGCCGGCGACGACGACGTTCACGTAGTCGCGGCTGTGCAGGACGTGCTCGGCCACGGAGAGCAGGGTGTTGGCGTCCGGCGGCAGATAGACGCGGACGACCTCCGGGCTCTTGTTCAGTACGTGATCCACGAACCCGGGGTCCTGGTGCGAGAAACCGTTGTTGTCCTGGCGCCAGACGTGCGAGGTGAGCAGATAGTTGAGGGACGGCACGGGTGCGCGCCACGGCAGCGATCGCGAGGTCCCCAGCCACTTGATGTGCTGGTTGACCATCGAGTCGACGATGTGGACGAACGCCTCGTAGCTGGAGAACAGGCCGTGGCGGCCGGTGAGGGTGTAACCCTCCAGCCAGCCCTGGCAGAGATGTTCGGAGAGGACTTCCGTGACCCGCCCGTCCCTGGAGAGGTGCTCGTCGGTATCGAGGATCTGTGCCTGCCAGGCCTTGCCCGTGACGCCGTACAGCGCGTCGAGGCGGTTGGACGCGGTCTCGTCCGGGCCCACGACCCGGAAGTCCCTGCGCTCGGACGTGTCCGCCATGATCCGGGCGAGCAGACCGCCCAGGACCCGCGTGGGCTCGTGCAGGGTCGTGCCCGGCTTGTCGACGGGGACGGCGAAGTGTTCGAGGGGCTCCATGGGCAGATCACGCGTGAGGAGCCCGCCGTTGGCGTGCGGGTTCGCGCCGAGCCGCCGAAGGCCCTTGGGGACGCAGTCGAGGACCTGCGCGCAGGGGCGGCCGTGCTCGTCGAAGAGCTCCTGGGGCCGGTAGGAGCGCAGCCAGGCCTCCAACTGCGCCAGGTGGTGGGGGTCTTCACGTACGCGAGCGAGCGGCACCTGGTGCGAACGCCAGGTGCCCTCGACCGGCTCCCCCTCCACCGTCGCAGGACCGGTCCAGCCCTTGGGGGTGCGCAGCACGATCACGGGCCAGCGCGCCCGGCCGTGCGCGCTGCCGCCACGGGCGGCGCGCTGGATCGCGGAGATGCGCTCCAGGGCCTGGTCCATGGCCTTGGCCAGCGACTGGTGCACCTTGCGCGGGTCGTCGCCGCTCACGTGCAGCGGCTCGTGGCCGTACCCCTTGAGCAGGGAGTCCAGCTCGGCCTCCGGAATCCGGGAGAGCACGGTCGGGTTGGCGATCTTGTAACCGTTGAGGTGGAGGATCGGCAGGACCGCGCCGTCGTGGGCGGGATCGAGGAACTTGTTGGAGTGCCAGGAGGCCGCCAGCGGTCCCGTCTCCGCCTCGCCGTCGCCGATGACACACGCGACGAGCAGGCCGGGGTGGTCGAAAGCGGCTCCGTAGGCGTGCGCGAGGGAGTAGCCGAGCTCGCCGCCCTCGTGGATCGAGCCGGGCGTCTCCGGTGACACATGGCTCGGCACGCCGCCGGGGAACGAGAACTGGCGGAAGAGCTTCGCCATGCCCGCCGCGTCCCTGGTGACGTCGGGATACGTCTCGCTGTACGAGCCCTCCAGCCAGGAGTTGGCGAGCACGGCAGGACCGCCGTGCCCAGGGCCCCACACGCACAGCGCGTCCAGGTCGTGCTCTTTGACGACGCGGTTGAGATGCGTGTGGATGAGGTTGAGGCCGGGCGAGGTGCCCCAGTGGCCGAGGAGGCGCGGCTTGATGTGTTCGGGTCGCAGCGGTTCGGTCAGCAGAGGATTGCTCATCAGGTAGATCTGACCGGCGGCCAGATAGTTCGCCGCGCGCCAGTGGGCGTCGAGGGCTGCCGTTCGTACGAGTGCCACGGTGCCTCCTGCGTCAGGGTGTTCGGAGGTGTTGCGTGAGCGGTCCGGCGCGCACGGGCGGGGCCGTGTCCCGGCGGGGGACGTGCTTCGGACGGTTCCACCGAGGAGGCCGGCCGGGGAGGGGCGAACCGGCCGCGGTGGGTGGAGGCGGAGCGTGTCGCCGTACCGGCATACCGAGGTACCCGGCGCATCGCCGCCCACACCCCGTCGGCGTCCGCTCGTGGAGAGTGGCCACAGTGGCCGACAGACGCCTGTTCGACGTTGTCGACCCCCTCTATGGTGGCGGATGCCCTAGACCTCGGCGTTCTACCGTTTCATGTCGATTTCAACCGACAGTGGGGGAGCCGGGGTGTCGCGTCCTGGGGAGCACCTGCGGACAGCCGCGGGCGGCAGCAGACCGTCCGGCCCGGCGTCCATGCCTCACGTCGCGGCCACAACGCCTCGCCCGGCACGCGCCCATGGCGTCTGCCCGCCGGTGCGAGGACGGCGGCCTTTCCCGGTCCGGAGAGCATCCTGGATGTTCCGAAATCCCCGTGCGGCTCCCGGGAAAGGCCGTACCACCGTCCCAAGTCACCGCCCTGGAACTGGCGCGTGCCCACGTCACCGAAGAGGAGCTATGGAATGAACATCCTGGTCGGCTACACCGGGGTGCACGGCTCTACCCATGGCATCGCGGAGCGCCTCGCGACCCGGCTCGCGGAGGGCGGGCACGTCACGGTCGTCGTCCCGTTGGCCGCGGAGCAGAAGACGGGGGGCTACGACGCTTTTGTGCTCGGCAGCGCGGTGCATCACGGGGCCTGGCTCGGGCAGGCCACCGACTTCATCCGCAGCCACCCCAGTACCTTGGCCACGCATCCGACCTGGCTGTACAGCGTCAGCGTGCCGCCCCACGCGGGACACTGGCCCGTCCGCCGCAGCGTCGAGCCCCGTCAACTGGCCGGGATCCGCTCTCTCATCCGCCCCTGGGAGCACCAGATGCTGGCCGGAGCGGTCTACCGCGATCACGTCCCGGGGTGGCGGCACCTGGCCTTCCGGGCACGCGGCGGACGGTACGGAGACCACCGGGACTGGAAGGCCGTCGACAACTGGGCGGAGCGCATCCACAAGGGGCTCGCCAGCGCCGACGCCTCCGACACCGGCCGGTGACCCCGCGGAACACGGCAGGTCGGCGCGGACGACCGGGCTCGCCCGGATCCACGGGACACGGCGAGCTCGCGGATCCCTCCCTGGGCGGCACGCGCAGCCTGTTGGAGGCCGTTCTGCGGGAACTCAACCAGAACCTGCACGGCTGCCGGGCCAGGACGCCGCTAGTAGCACGGACAGGGCCGCGCGACAACAGGTCTGACACCAGCGGCAGTTGACGGAGTTGTGGCGCTCGTCGCCATTCTGTCCAGGTTGTGGTGGCTCCTACGGTTGCCGGCACCCCGGCGTCCCGGCCCGCAGCAGGAGTGGACGGCCTCCGGGGTCGCGTGATCCGCCCCGGAGACCGCGTCGCCCTCCGTCGGGAGCCGCCATGCCGTCGTACGAGAGACGTTTGAGTCCGCAGGAGTCCGAAGGGCCGCCTTCCCGGGCGAAGGCGAAGGTGAAGGCGAAGGGAAGAGGGCGCTGGCGCCGGGCCCTGGGGCGTGTGACCGCCGTCGTGGGCCTGGTCGTGGCCGGAGCGGTGATCGCGCCGTCGACCGCCGCACAGGCGGCGCCGAAAGCCCTCGCCCTGGAGAAGGTCGCCGACTTCGGTGCCGATCCGGGCAGCCTGAACATGTACGTGTACCGGCCGACCACCCTGTCGGCCCGCCCCGCGGTGGTGGTGGCCATGCACGGCTGCAGCCAGAGCGCGCAGCTGTACGCCGACAACGCGGGCCTGGTGAAATTCGCCGACCAGCACGGATTCCTGCTCGTCTTCCCGGAGCAGACGTCCGCCAACAACAGCAGCAAGTGCTTCAACTGGTTCCAGCCGGGCGACACCCGGCGCGGGCAGGGCGAGGCCGCGTCGATCCGTCAGATGGTGGCGCACGCCGGTTCCGCGTACGGTGCCGATCCGGAACGGGCATACGTCACCGGTCTGTCGGCCGGTGGCGCCATGACGTCGGTGATGCTCGCCGCCTACCCGGACGTGTTCAAGGCGGGCGCCGTGGTCGCGGGCCTCCCGTACGACTGCGCGGACGACGTCCTCTCGGCGTACAGCTGCATGAGTCCCGGCGTCGACCGCACCCCATCGGCCTGGGCGCAGGGCGTCCGTGAGGCCAACCCCGGCTACGGCGGCCCCTGGCCGCGGGTGGCGATCTGGCAGGGCGACAACGACCCCACCGTCGCCAAGAGGAACGCCGACGAACTGCGCGACCAGTGGACGGCCGTCAACGGCCTGGACCAGAGTCCGGACCGCACCTCCACCATCGGCCCCGACTCGACCCGCAGGGAGCAGTACCTCGGGACGGACGGGTCCGTCGCCGTAGAAGTCGACCGCGTTCCCTCCATCGGCCACGGAACCCCCGTCGACCCGGGAACAGGCGCACAGGAGTGCGGCGCCACCGGAACGGCGAACTTCATCGACTCCATCTGCTCCAGCTACTGGATCACCGGCTTCTTCGGCCTGGACGGTTCCGACCCCGACCCCGGCGGCCTGCCCGCCCCCAAGGGCCTGACCGCGATCGGCGCGACCGACACGTCCGTCACCCTGAACTGGAACAGCGTCGACGGCGCCGCGTCGTACGCCGTGTACAGGGACGGCACCCGTGTCGCCACGCCGCCAGGCCCTCCGTTCACGGACAGCGGCCTCAGCTCCGGCGGCAGCCACACGTACAGCGTGGCCGCCCGCGACACGGTCGGCACGGAAGGCATGCGGTCGGCCCAGGTCACCGCCTCCACCACGGGCTCCGCCGCCAGGTGCTGGACCGCGAACAACTACCAGCAGGTCCAGGCGGGCCGGGCCACCACCAGCGGCGGCCATGCTTACGCCAAGGGCTCGAACCAGCACATGGGCCTCTACAACACCGCCGTCACGCACACCCTCAAGGAGTCGCCAATCGGCCACTACGTCATTGCCGACGGCACCTGCCCCTGACGAATCCCCACAGCACCTGACAGCGGTGGCGCCGGACCCTGGCCCCGCCACCGCCGCTCCTCCACGCAGCCGCCGTACGCGTTCACATCCACCGGAGGTACCACCCGCGCCCGCCACAGATCCGCCCCGGCCCCGGCCCCGCGGAGTCCGCCCCACTCGGTCACTCCGCAGCACCCTCGCCCTGACGGCGCTGCTCGTCACGCTGATCACGGTCCCGGCGGCAGCCGAACAGCCCGGCGCGGGTCAGGGTGGCACGGCGCGTCGTCGGCGAGGCTGAAGGTCCCCGGCGCCGAACGTCAGGAGAGCTCCTGGCTGGACGGGCCGGGCGACGCGATCGCCGAATGGAACGAACGCGTCACTCAACTCACCCGCGCCGCCCGGACAGTGGTAGCGCAGCGATACCACCGGGCTCCCGCGCGCACGCTGGCCACCGGCATGTCCAACGGCGGGTACCTGGTGCGCGGCGCTGGAGACCTGGCTCGACCGGGGTGAACGGCCGCCGCCAAGCCGCACCGTGCCGCGTCCGGACGTGGCCGACCCGGCGGCGCTGCTCGCCCGGTGCCCCCTTTCCGGACGGTGAGTTCGGACAGCGATTTCGAACAAGTCCCGGCAGGGCGATGCGTGCCGGAAGGTCGGCTTCCGCGACGGGAAGCCAAAAGGCACGAGTTAACCTAAGATCGCCACGCTCCCCATTCGTAAGGGAGTTCGGTGCGCTCGGGGAGGATTCGTTCGTTGTGCTGAAGGTGTGCAGGGTCGCCGGGGCGCGTGCGCCGTGGTGAGCCGTCTCAAGCGCGGTTCCGTGGGCCGCGAGGCCGTGGTCTGGCTGATGGCGGTGGTCCTGGCGGCCGCGGGTGCGGTGCTCGCCGCACTGGACGCGGCGGCCGAGTGGCGGCGGGTCCTGGCCGGAGGCGGCGCCGCGGTCGCGGTGCTGCTGCTCGCCTGGGTGTTCGTGCTGATCCGGCAGTTGTCCGCGGAGCGGGCCGACCGGGCCGGGCAGGAGCGTCTTGCCGCGGTCCGCCAGGCCGAAGTGGAGCACCTGGCCGGTGTGAGACTCCCGGCCATCGCGGAGCGGGTGCGCGCCGGGCAGCGCCTGGAGGGTGTGCCGGGCCCGTTGGCGCCGCCGGGGGACACCGGTGAGGAATTCGCGCGGGCGCTTGCCGCCGTGTCCGCGGCCCTCGGATCGGACGAGGCGGTGCGCCGCGAACGCGGCCTGCGGGACTCGGTGCAGGCCGCCTTCGAGTCCGTCGCACGCACCATGCACGCGATGGCCACCGTGCAGCAGCAGGTCCTCGACCGGGTCGAGCGCTCCATCGACGACCCGCACCTCATGGCCGAGGTGATGAAGGCCGACCACGCGGCCGCACAGATGACCCGCAAGGCCCAGACGCTCCTTGTCATGTGCGGGATCTGGCCCGCACGCAGGGAGACCCGGCCGGTCTCGCTGTACGACTGCGTACGTGGCGCACAGTCGCGGATCGTGGAGTACAGCCGGATCGAGGTGCACGGCGGACAGACGCTGTACGCCGTGCCGCCCGCGGTGGAGGGGCTGATGCACGCCATCGCCGAACTCCTGGAGAACGCCACGGTGTTCTCGCCCTCACGCTCCCACGTCGTCGTCACCATCCGCGAGGTGGGCGCCGGAGCGGTCCTGGAGATCGACGACGCCGGACTCGGAATGCCGCCGGACGTGCTGCACCGCGCGATGGGCCAGCTCCGCGACGACCAGGATCTGGCCCGCCTGGGCGCGGTGCCCCGCCTCGGCCTCGCCTGCGTGGGCCGCTGGAGCCGGGAGCTCGGTTTCAACGTGGAGCTGAGCGGTGCCTCGGCCTACGGCGGCACGCGTGCGGTGACGTTCGTACCGTTCCGGCTGCTGACCGAACCTCCCTCGCGCCTCACGGGATCCCATCGGGTGAGCGCCCAGGTGGCGCCGCCGCAGCGGATCGCCGAGCCCGCTCCCGCGCAATCGCACGAGCAGCTTGAGCGGCACGACCCCGCCGAGCACGACGAGTTGCACATCCGGGCCGCAGCCGCTCCGAGCGCGCCGCCCGAGAGCGAGACGGCGGTAGGCCTGCCCCGGCGGCGCAACCGCCGCCACGCCGCCCCGGGAGCGACCCGCCCGCCGACGCCGGAGCGCCGGCAGGCACCCACGTCCGCACTCGCGACCCCCTGGACGCCGGAGGCGGCGCGCGCGTCGATCGCCAGCGTGGTGTCCGGTTCGCTGCGCGGTCGCGCGGCCCTGAACGCGGACCAGTCCGCGGCGCAGGAGGCGAACAGGCAGGCGGAGCCACCGCCGACCGCTGCACCGTCCCAATCTCCCACCCCTGACGAGCATGACGGAGGCCGGCAGTGACCGGAATAATCAACCCCCTTCCCGACCTGGGCTGGATGCTCCGCCCGCTGATCGAGATCCCCGGGGTCCGGCACAGCGTGGTGGTCTCCGAGGACGGGCTGCGACTCGGGCACGCGTCCGCGGAGAACCTCTCCGGCCCCGTGGCCGACCTGAGCGTCGCCGAAGCCGAGTCCCTCTCCGCGGCCTGCGCGGCGATGACCATGACCGGCAGGTCCACGACCGCGCTGCTCTACGGTCCGGGCGCCGACGTACGACAGTTGATGCTGGAGACCGACCACGGGTTCGTGCTGTTCACCCACGCCGGTGTGGGCGCGCACCTGGGAGTCGCCACTGACCTGAACGCCGATGTCGGCCTGGTGGCCCAGCAGATGCAGCTGCTCGTGGTGAAGATCGGCTCGCACCTGAGCAGCCTGCCGCGGGATCCGGCCGCTTCGGCGTCATGACGACCCCGCGGCCGGAGGAGCCGACGGCCTCGGCGATCCGCCCGTACGTGATCACTCGCGGACGGGCGGCATCCGACACCGAGGCCCTGGCCTGGGAGTCCCTGGTGATGGCGACGGACGCGGCGTTCCCCGCGTCGCTCCAGCCCGAGCACCAGGTCATCCTGGCGCACTGTCAGGGACTCCTCTCGGTGGCCGAGGTGGCCGCCCACATCGGCCAGCCCCCCTCGGTCGTGCAGGCGTTGCTCTGCGATCTCCTCGAATGGGGACTCATCGTGACGCGCCCGCCCGTGCCTCCGGCCGAACACACCGATGTGACCATGCTCAGAAAGGTCCTCCATGGTCTCGAAAGCCGCCTCTGACGCGCCGTCCGAGGCCCCGCAGCCAGCCGGCTCCGGGAAGTACCTCACCTCCAGCGTCGTGGGCGCCGCCAAGATCCTGGTCGTCGGACCGCTCGGGGTCGGCAAGACCACCCTGATCGGCACCGTCTCGGAGATCAAACCCCTGTCCACCGAGGCCGTCATGACCCAGGCGGGCGCCCGGGTCGACACCGTCGTGACCGGCGGCAAGACGACCACGACCGTCGCCCTGGACTTCGGCCGGATGACCATCGACGGTGATCTGGTCCTCTACCTGTTCGGCACCCCCGGCCAGCAGCGGTTCCTGCCCGCGTGGCGGGACCTGGCCAAGGGCTCGCTCGGAGCCCTTGCCCTGGTGGACACGCGTGACCTGGAGGCGTCCTTCGACGCGCTGGGCAACCTGGAGGACCTCGGACTGCCCTTCGCGGTGGCCGTCAACGTCTTTCCCGGAAGCCCCCTGCACAGCGTGGACGACCTGCGCGCCGCCCTCGACCTGCTCCCCGGCACCCCCGTGGTGACCTGCGACGCACGCGACCCCGCGTCCTCGGTGCGGGCCCTGATCGCCCTCGTCAGCCACCTCATCCACATCGCCACGGAGACCTCATGACCTCGCCCTACGCGGCGGACGGGCCGCCCGACCGCTGCCCGGTCACCGGAGCCGCGGCCCCGGTCACCGCGCTGTACGGACCCGACCTCGACGGCGACGCGTTGCCCGCCCTGTACGAGCAACTGCGCGGCGACCACGGACCGGTGGCACCCGTCTCCATCGCCCCGGGCGTCGACGCCTGGCTGGTCATCGGCCACCGTGAGATGCTGCAACTGACCCGCGACGAGCAGGACTTCTCGCACGACCCGCGCCGCTGGAGCCTGCTGCGGGAGGGCCGGGTGCCCGCCGACTCGCCGATCCTGCCCATGGTCGGCTGGCGGCCCGCCCTGCTGTTCGCCGACGGACAGCAGCACCGCCGGATGCGCGCCGCCGTCTCCGCCGCCCTCGCCGGGATCAACGGCCACGAACTGCGGCGCTCCGTGCGGGCCACGGCCGAGGAGGTGATCGTCTCGTTCGCCGGACGCAGCGAGGCCGACCTGGTGGCCGACTACGCGCGCAAGCTGCCGATGCGCGTCATCACCACGCTGCTCGGCCTCGACGACGAGACCGGCCGCCATCTGGTGGAGGCCCTCGCCGGAACGGCCGCCGCCACCGGCGGCTCCGCGGACGCCAGCAAGCGGATGGGCGCGATCCTGCTCCAGCTGATCGAGGAGAAGCGGCGCCACCGCGGCAACGATGTCACCTCCGCACTGCTGCACCACCCCGCCCAACTCACCGACGAAGAGGTCCTGCACAACCTCGTGGTCATGTTCGTCGCGGGCAACCAGACCTCCGTCAACTGGATCGCCACCACCCTGCGCATCCTGCTCTGCGACCCGCAGTTCCGCTCTTCACTGACCGGCGGCCACCTCAGCGTGGACGACGCGCTCGACCTGGTCCTGTGGCGCTTCCCGCCCACGCAGAACTTCCCCGCCCGCTACGCCACCCGCGACATGACCTTCGGCGGACAGCACATCCGCACCGGCGACATGCTCATCCTCGGTCTGGCCGGAGCCAACGCGGACCCGCAGATCCTCCCCGACGACGGCTCACCGGTCGTGGGCAACCGCTCCCACCTGGCCTTCGGCGCGGGCCCGCACATCTGCCCGGCCCAGGACCCGGCCAGGCTCATCACCCGTACCGCCGTGGACACGATCCGCCACCGGCTGCCCGACCTGGAGCTGGCCATCCCGCAGAGCGAACTGCAGTGGATGAAGTCGCCCTGGAGCAAGGGCCTTGCCGCGCTGCCGGTCCGCTTCACCGCCCCTGTCCTGCCCCAGCACCCCGCCCACTCGCCGGAGCCCCAGCCCGTGCTGTGACCGGACACACCGTCAGCCCCCGCAGCCCCGAGCCGCAGCCGACCCGCCCCTCGACCAGGAGAGCCCGTTGAACACGCCCCAGGTGAACACCGAAGCCAGCCAGCCGCACCGCTTCGACCCGGCGGGCGGCTGTCCGCACGCCGACAACGCCCGGCTCCTCGCCCAGGGCGCCGTCACGCCGGTGGTCCTGCCCGGTGACGTAGAGGGCATGGCGGTCCTCGGCCATGACGCGCTCAAGGAGTTCCTCTCGCACCCCGACGTCGCCAAGAACGCACAGCACTTCGCCGCGCTGCAGGCCGGCGAGATAGCCGACGGCTGGCCGCTGAAGACGTTCGCGACGGTGCAGGGCATGACCACCGCCGACGGCACGGACCACCGCAGGCTGCGCTCGCTGATGGGCAAGGCGTTCACCCCGCGCCGGGTGGCCGAACTGGAGCCGCGGATCACGGCCCTGACGACCGGGCTCCTGGAGGACCTGGACCAGGCGGCCGCCACGGGTGACGGCGTCGCGGACCTGCGCAGGCACTTCGCGATGCCGCTGCCGATGGGGGTCATCTGCGAACTCCTGGGCGTGGACGCCGAATACCAGGACCGCCTGCACCACCTGTCGAACCAGATCGTCGCCACCGACATCGGCCCCGCAGAGGCGATGGCGGCCAACCGGGAGATGATCGAGGTCCTCAGCGCGGTCGCCGCAGGCCGTACCGCGAACCCGGGGGACGACCTCACCAGCGCCCTGATCGCGGCCAGGGAGGAGAACGGCGACCGGCTCAGCCCGCAGGAGCTGATCGGCACCCTGATGCTCACGATCATCGCCGGGCACGAGACCACCCTCAACCTGATCACGAACGCCGTACGCGCCCTGTGCACCCACCGCGATCAGCTCGCCCTTGCTCTGTCCGGCAAGGTGACGTGGGCCGACGTGGTGGAGGAGACCCTGCGCTGGGACAGCCCCGTCAGCTACTTCCCCTTCCGGTACCCGACCCGCGACCTCACGCTCGACGGCACCGTCATCCCCCAGGGCACCCCCGTAATGGCCGGCTACTCCGCGGCGGGCCGCGACAAACAGGCCCACGGGCCCGACGCCGACCGGTTCGACATCACCCGCGACAACACGACGACCCGGCATCTGTCCCTGGGCCACGGCGCGCACTTCTGCATGGGAGCCCCGCTGGCCCGCATGGAGGCCACCATCGCCCTTGAGCAGCTGTTCACGCGCTTCCCCGACCTCGACCTCACCATGCCGGAGCCCGAACTTCCCCGGCACGCCTCCTTCGTGGGGAACAGCGTGCAGAAGCTTCCCGTGCGCCTGGGCGCCCCGCGGCCGTAACCGGCCGACGGTGGTCACGGTGAGCGTGGGTGCTCCGCGAGGCGGTACTCGGCGCGATCCTGCCAGCGTGCGCCGTCCCGGACGATGAGGTGTACCGCCCGGACACGACAGCTCAGCGGCAACAGGGGCTCCAGTTCGGCCTGCAACGCGTCGTACGCTGCGTCCTGGGTCGCGGGGCCCTCGTTGTTCGCCACCGTCAGATGCGGGGCGAGCGGAGGGTCGAAGATCCCCCGGTAGGGCACGGCATCGGGCCAGCGCCGGGTGAGGTCCTTGGCCAGGGCCGTGACCGGGGCGTGCGGCCACGGGTCGAGGTAGAGGACGCCGGGATAGCGGGCGAACTCCGCGAAGGTGAGGGTGAAGGCATCGTGCCCGGCGAAGAGAGCGGACAGTTCGCGGTGGGCGGCGGCGTCGAGGCGGCTCTCGTGCACGAAGGGGTAGAGCACCGTCACATGGGCCGGGAACCCCGCCCGGACCAACGGGTCGGCCTCGGGGACCTTGATGGTGAGCGCGGTGTCACCCGGTACGTCCGGCCACCCTTCCGTCGCGGGCTCGCTCCCGGCACACTCCTCATCGGCGTTCATCACGCGCCATGATCGCACCGGCGGGGAACTGCCTCCGCCTCATGCCCCTCTCCGGCGAAGAGCAGAAGGGACGACGGACATGGCGGACAACGCCCTCCTCGTGATGGACGTGCAGCGGGACATCGTGGACCTCGCCGACGACGGCTCGGGGTATCTCCCGCGGCTGCGCCGGGCTATCGACGGTGCCCGCGCGGCGGACATTCCCGTGATCTACGTGGTCATCGCGTTACGGCCGGGCTATCCGGACGTCAGCACCCGAAACAAGGCACTCACCGCCGTGACACGGGCAGGCCTGCACATCGAGGGCGAGCCCGGCACCGAGATCCACCCGGACATCGCGCCCAGGCCGGGCGACACCGTGGTCACCAAGCGGCGCGGGAGCGCGTTCTCGGGCAGCGACCTCGACCTGGTGCTCAGGGCGCGCGACATCAACAGCCTGGTCCTGACCGGCATCGCCACCAGCGGCGTGGTGCTGCACACCGCGTGTCACGCCAACGACCGGGACCTCGGACTCACCGTCCTGTCGGACGCCTGCCTCGACCTGGACCCCGAGGTGCACGAACTCCTGACCGGGAAGCTGTTCCCGCAGTGGGCGGAGGTCGTCACGGTCGAGGAGTGGCTCACGGCCGCCGCGCGGAGTTGAAGCCGTCGCGCCGCGGTGGCGCCCCGGCTCAGATGCCGGTGACCGCGGTCAGTACGACGGCCGAGTCGTCCAGGGCGGTCAGGCTGTGGCGCTCGTGCGGGACGGGCGCGAACTCGCCCTCGCCCAGTTCGAGCGGTTCGCTCGCCGTGCTGAGCTCGACCCGCCCGCGCAGGACGAAAAGGGTCGCGGCCGTGGGCGTCTCGTGCTCACCGAGCTCGGTTCCGGTGGTGAGCACGATGAGGCTCTGCCGCAGTGGACCGTCGTGCAGGAGCAGCTCGGCGCTGCGCCCGTGTGCGGCGGTGCGGGCCTTCTCGAGGTGCTCTGCGACAAGGGCGTAGAGATCGGCCACGGTATGTCCCTTCGGCGAAGAGTGGGCGCGTGCGTACGGGCCTGCGTCCCTCAGTGTTCCCGTCGCCCGCGCGGGCCGCATCCGGCAGCCGCAACCTGATCACCCGATGGCGGCGTCCTACCAGGCGCGTCGCGCTCACGACCGGGGGAGCGGGGGAGCGGGGAAGACGCGGGACTGGGTGGAGCGGGTGGTGGACGGCGGCACGGCGCCGCCCCGCAGGGCCAGGCAGTTGAGCAGGGCAGTGTTCCGAGTCTGCGCTATTGGGGGATGGTGACCAGGATGCGGCCGTGGCCACCGCCGGCGTCGACGTGGTCGTGGGCCTTGGCGATGTCGTCCAGCGGGTAACAGTCGCCGACGGCGACAGTAAGGGCGCCGACGGCGGCGGCGGAGGTGAGGTCGCGGGCGGCCTGGCGCTTGGCCTCGGTGGGGAAGTCGTCGCTGCCGAGCAGCCGCAGGGTGACGTTGTTGAACAGCAGAGGCCAGAAGGGGATCTCAGTGCGGTCCGCGCGGGTGGCGTAGGCGGCGATGACGGCCCCCTGGGCGGCGACGGCGTTGTCGAGATCGGCGTTGTCGGACAGCGCGACCTCGATGATCCGGTCGACGCCCCGCGGCGCGTACGAGCGGATGGCAGCGGCGGGCTCGCCGGCGTCCAGGGCGATGGCGTGGGCGACGGCCGGGTCGACGCGGTCGAGGTCCACGGTCCGGCGGACGGTGGCGATCACGGTGGCGCCGGCCCAGTGGGCGAGCTGGGCGGCCAGGGAGCCGACGCCGCCGAGAACTCCGTGGACCAGGACCAGTTGGCCGTCGACCGGGCCGTCGGCGAAGACGGTGCGGTGGGCGGTGATGCCGGGGATGCCGAGGCTCGCGCCCAGCTCGTCACTGAGGTGGTCAGGCAGGGGTGCGGCCTGGTGATCGGGTACGACGGTGTACTGGGCGGCGGTGCCGAAGGGGCGGTAGGACTGGGCGCCGTATACCCAGACCCGTTGTCCGACGCGGTGGACGTCGACTCCGGCGCCCACGGCGTCGATGACTCCGGCGCTGTCGCTGTGCGGGATCACCCGGGGGAAGGGCATGGACGAGCCGAGCCAGCCGCGCCGTTTCTTGGTGTCGCCGGGGTTGACGCCCGAGACGGTGACGCGGACGCGGACCTCGCCCGGGCCGGGGACGGGATCAGGGAGTTCACCGACGTGCAGGACATCGGCGGCGGGTCCCTGGTCGTCGTACCAGGATGCAAGCATGGGGGTACCTCCGTGGACAGTCAGCTCGCGGGAGCGGCGGGCGCATGCGGATCGCGGTCGGTGCATCCGGTGTCGAATACGGGCGGTTCCTCCCCGAGGGTCTCGCGCAGCCAGGTCCGTTCGGCGCGACTGGTGGCGCGGGCGGTGAGCAGCATGCCCCGCCGATAGGGGTCGGCGACCTCCTCGGCACGCAGGGGCCGCTCGTTGTCGTAGAAGAAGCTCGCCGGTTCTTCCAGGAACTCCAGCCGTCTGCGCAGCACCGCGTGCCGTTCGGCCACGTCGGGCAGGTGGGAGAGGAATGCCAGGACGACGTAGAACCGGGTGAAGTCGGTGATCTCGTGGTCGGCGGGCTTGCGCAGGCGCTGAAGCATGTCGGCCCGCCCGGCCGCGGTCAGGCTGAGCACGTACCGGGCCGCCCCCGCGGCCGGGTCGGCGCGCCGCTCGATCAAGCCCGCCCTGGTCAGACGATTGATCGCCGGATACAGGCTGCCGTCACTGACCGGCCGCGTATAGCCGGTCAGCTGTGAGACGCGGCGGCGCAGCTCGTGTCCTGGCAGGGGGCCCTCGGCGAGGAAGCCGAGTATCGCGAGTTCCAGCATGAGTCCATCATCGCACGCGAACATCGAATCGATGTGAACATCGATTCGATGTTACGCTCGCAGGTACCCGCCCAAACGTCGTCTCTGGAGAGGCGCAGCAAGATGCCATCGCAGTCCACCGAGTCAGTGATGAACCGTTTCGTCGAGTTCATCAACACGGGCAACGAGGATCTCGCCCGCGAGGTCATTTCTCCGGACGCGGTGTTCCACGCGCCAAGCCACCCGGAACCACTGCGGGGGCCTGATGGGTACTTGGAAGTCATCGGGATGATGCGCAGCGCCTTCCCCGACGTCCAGTGGACGCTGGAGGAGGCGGTCACCGAAGGCGACACCGTGGCCGCGCGGTTCACCATGCGGGGAACCCACGACGGTGAATTCTTCGGGATCCCGGCGAGCGGCAACAAGATCTCGGTGCAGGCCATGAACTTCTACTACCTGGCCGACGGCCGGATCGTCGGCGAACGGGGCCAGCCTGATCTCCTCGGGGTGATGCAGCAGATCGGTGCCGTACCGGCGCCGTGAACCTCGTAGCGCCGGGTGAGCCTTCTGCCGCGCGGGATTGCCGCTGCCGGGAGGGGGCCGTATCGCGCGGTGGCAGAGGGCGAAGGCCCGGACCGGAGCGCGGGCGGCCGGTGCGGGTCCACCGGAAGAGGCCAGGTCTTCTTGCTCCGGCGTCCTGTCTCAACGAAGTTGGTCGCCCCTGTGTCGCAGACCTGCATGGGCTGGACTGGGCGAGACACGCGGACTGGGTTCGTTGAGACGGTCTGGTCCGCGCCCGCTGTCGGCAGCCTCTCAAGCCTGGGGTGGTCGGGGCTGCGCACCTTCTGTGAGAACGAGTGCCAGCAGTCCAGGAAACCGTGCGTCGAACTCGGGCTGGCGAAGCCGGTTGAGCCTGCGTGATCCCTTGTCCACCTGCTCCAGGAGTCCGGCGGCACGCAGTACCGCGAAGTGGTGGCTTGCCGTCGCCTTGGAGACCGGCAGGTCAAATGTGCCGCATGCCCGGCTGAAGTCCGGTTCACCGGCGCATTCGCGCAGGATCGAACGCCGTACCGGGTCAGAGAGGGCATCGAGTGCGGCCTGCAGGCTCACCTCTTCCGGGTCGGCGTGGACCAGGTTCCTGACGCGGCGCGCGACCGGCTCGGCCATGGCGGATCCTCCCTCGACTTGACATGTTCGATCCTCATCGTACAGTCGAAAGTGTTCGATCCGCATCTAACTCATTGAGGCGTGCCATGTCAGCGTCGATCAACAGCAGGCCGCAGGTGGCGGTGGTCACCGGAGCCAGCCGAGGAGCCGGCAAGGGAATTGCCCTCGCCCTCGGACAGACGGGCGCGACCGTCTACGTGACCGGACGCAGTCGGCAACCGTCCGACTCGCCCTACGGCGGCACAGTCGCGGAGACCGCGGCGCTCATCGACGAAGCCGGCGGCAAAGGCGTCGCGGTGGCAGTCGACCACGCCGACGATGAGGCCGTGGCGGAACTGTTCGCCCGGGTAGAACGCGATCACGGCCGACTCGACATCCTGGTCAACAATGCGGCCCAGGCACTCAACGCTCCGCCCCCCGGGAGGTTCTGGGAACAGCCGCTGGAAACAGCCGATCTCATCACGGTCGACCTGCGCTCGCACTACGTCGCAAGCTTCCACGCCGCACCCCTGCTGATCGCCAATGGCGGAGGACTGATCGTAAATACGGGCTACTACGGTGCTGTGTCCTACCACCTGGGCCCCGCCTACGGGGCCCAGAAGGCAGGCGCCGACAAGATGGCGGCCGACATGGCCAAGGAACTGCGCCCCCACAACGTTGCCGCCGTCTCGATCTGGATGGGCGGGCTGGACACCGAGCGCGCACGCGCGCACTTCGCAACACTGCCCGTTGAAGCCCGGCCGACCACCAGGCGCGAATCCCCGCAGTTCACCGGCCGGGTGATCTCGGCTCTCTACGCGGCCGACGATCTCATGCAGCTCTCCGGCAGGGCGTTGATCGGCGCTGAGCTGGGAGCACACCTCGGTATCACCGACATCGACGGGAGCGCCCCGCTCTCCCTGCGCTACACCCTGGGCGGCCCCCCTGAACTCCACCCCAGCCTGCGCTGAGAAGCCGTCCCTGAACCTCAGTATCCGAGGGTCTGGAGGTCTTGGAAGCTTCCGATCGTCGCCGACCATGCCTGCTCGTCCGGGACACGGCGCCACCCGATCAGTGAGTCGGGCGTGACCGTGTCAGGCCAGATCATGTAGCCGAGCATGACAAGCTCACACCCCGCCGCATGGGCAGCGGCAGGCGGGAACTCCGGCCAGTCCGGCCAGTCGAGCAGTTCCTTCTCGGCGAGCGGCTGGGAATCGCCGTCACGTATGACCTGCAGCACGTAGCCGCTCTGCGCCGCGGCGCAGACAGCGGTGAGATCGCGGGGGCCCTCAGTTGGCATGCCGGGACACTATCCGACCCGACACACGCAGGTCCAAAGACTGTCTCCGACGGACGTCCGGGCCGTGGACGTCAGACCGGAGGGGGTCAGGGAGGGCCGGAACCGCGGGATGCGGGCGAAGGCCCGTACTCCATGGGGCGATATCGCTGTGTACGTAGACCACTTGCCCTCGGGCCGCGTGCAGGGGCACGACTTCAGTTCCGGGCGGCGGGACGAGAGCGCGGGTCTCCTGGGCGCGGCGCTCGCCGCCGGGAAACTGGACCGGGTGATCCTGCTCGGCGATCTCAACAGCACGGTGCCACCGGCAGCGACCACCTACCGGTCGCCGCCGGCATCATGCTGGACCCCTGATCTCCGCTGATCAGGAGTTGAGCTGCTTCCAGTCGGCCTGAGCGGTGTTCAGCTGGTCGGCGAGGTCGTCGAGGAAATCCTTGGCGCTGGTCTTGCCGAGCATGACCTTCTGGAAGGCGGGTTCGTTGTCGGCCTTCGAGATCGTGTTCCAGTCGGGCAGGTAGTACGGCAGCTGAACGATCGTGGTGGCAGGGGAGTTGAGTGCTTCGGCGGCAAGGCGTGTCGGCTCCGACTTCTCGACCCAGGCGTCCTTGACCGCCTTCTTGTTGGCCGGGATCAGACCGGCGGACTCATTGAACTTGGAGCTGGCCTCGTGGGACGAGGCAAACTCGATGAACTTCCAGGCGGCCTTCTTCTTGGCGCTGGTCTTGAAGATCGAGAGCCCGTCGATCGGATTGGACACCTGGACGCGCTTGCCGCCGGTCGTCTTCGGGTTCGGCAGACCGCGGAACTTTCCGGGGCCGAGGGCCTTCACATGGTCCTGGTAGGAGCCCAGGTTGTGGTTCAGCATGCCGATCCGGCCGCCGTCCCATTGGGCGACCATCTGTGTGAAGTTGTTGTTGAGGTCGGCGGCCGGGGTCGTCTTCTTGTAGAGGGCCGTGTACCTCTCCAGGGCGGCGACGTTCTTGGGATCGTTGACCGTGGTCTTCGTCTCGTCGGCGTTCCAGAAGGACTTGATGCCACTCTGCCCGTACACCGCGTCCAGGGCCTGGGCGATCGACCCGACACCGCCGCGGATGGTGTAGCCGAACTGGTTGCTGTCCTTGGCGGTGAGCTGGTCCGCCGCCTCGTAGAACTTGCTCCACGTGGTCGGGGCGCCCAGACCGGCGGCCTTGAAGAGGTCGGTGCGGTAGTACAGGACACCGTTGTTCGCGGACGTCGGGACCATGAGCAACTGCGACGTCCCGCCCGCCGAAGTCGTCGAATCGAGCAGGTTCTTGCTGAGCTCGCCGTCCAGCGGACTGTCGGCCAGCCGGTCCTGCAGCGGCTCGAGCGCGCCCTGGGCCGCGATCGCGGCGAGCATGGCGGCACCCACGCCGCCGACATCCGGCAGACCGCCGCCCTGGATCGAGTTGTCGTACTTCGACTGGGCATTCTCGGCGGGGACTCCGACGTAATCGACCTTGATGTCGGGGTACTTCTTCTCGAAGTCCTTGATGATCTCCATCCAGATGTCGCGACGGACGGCCGTGTTGTTGTCCCAGAAGGTGATGGTCCCCTTACCGGAGCCCTCGCTGCCCGCGTCGCCCGCGATACCGGATCCGTCGTCCCCGCACGCCGTGGCGGTGATGCCGAGGAGGAGGGACAGGGCTATGGCTGCTGGGGCCGCTCGACGGGGACCCCTGCGGATGCGGGAACTCATGGGTTCTCTCTCCTCTGAACTATGGCTCGACACGCCGACGCGAGGCGTGCGTACACCGCGTATGACATACCGCGTCTCGTATATGACATACGAAGCGCGGCGAACACGAAGCTAGGAGCCGGTAGTTGGTTCGTCAACGCATCTGACAAAAGTCGCTGCTGAGTACTGCGGAGTACTGCTGAGTACTGCGGAGCACCCGACCGTGATCGAACTCCGGTCGGAGGCCTGCGGGTTCCGCTGTAGGATCCCCGCCACATCACGGTGGGGGGATCATGGAAAACAGCACAGCGCAGACGCCCGACTCGTCCGCGAAACGACGAGGTCCCGTCCCTTGGATGATCCTCTGCCTCGTACTGGCCTCAGTGGTTCTCGCCCTCGGGGGGTTCGTCACGGGTCGGGCCGCCGCAACTGACGTCGAGGAAAAGGGCGGAGAGGGCTGTTCCAAGGTTCAGAAGGCCGCCGAGAAGATGCGCGGGGAGACCCAACGTCTCGAAACCGTCGAGGATGAGGAGGACTGGCTTCTCAGCCTGCGCGCGCACTCCTACCTCATCAAGCAGAACCCCGATTGCTTCACGGCCGAAGCCCGCGCGAAGGCTCAGGCCACCTTGGACCGGTACCGGGACGCCTGAGGGGGCCGTCCCGGGGCAGCCCTAGAGGAAGCTCACGTTCTGGGCCAGTGCCAGGCGGCCCGAGTAGTTGATGGTGTTGGTGGCCGGGCGCATGTACGCGCGCCAGGCGTCGGAGCCGGACTCCCGGCCGCCGCCGGTCTCCTTCTCGCCCCCGAACGCGCCCCCGATCTCCGCGCCGGACGTGCCGATGTTGACGTTGGCGATGCCGCAGTCGGAGCCCTCGGACGACAGGAAGAGCTCGGCCTCCTGCTGGTCGCGGGTGAAGATGCTGGAGGAAAGACCTTGCGGGACGCCGTTGTGCAGCGCGATGGCCTCCTCCAGGGTCTCGTACGTGAGGACGTACAGGATGGGGGCGAAGGTCTCCTGGCGTACGACGTCGGTCTGCTCCTCGACACGGACGACGACCGGTTCGGCGTACGCGGCCCGCGGCGCCGTGTCCGCCAGGCGTCGGTTGCCGCCGGCGAGGATCTTGCCGCCCTGTGCCTGTACGCGGGCCAGTGCGTCCCGCATGCCGTCGAGGGCGGCGGGGGAGATGAGCGGTCCGACGAGGGTGTTCTCGTCGAACGGGTCCCCTATGGGGAGCTTGGTGTACGCGGCCGTCAGGCGCGCCACAAGGGTGTCGGCGACGTCGCGGTGGACGATCAGGCGGCGCAGCGTGGTGCAGCGCTGGCCCGCCGTACCCGCGGCGGCGAAGACGATGCCCTGTACCGCGAGGTCCAGGTCGGCGGAGGGCGTCACGATCGCGGCGTTGTTGCCGCCGAGTTCGAGCAGGCTGCGCCCGAACCGGGCCGCCACGCGCGGGCCGACCTCGCGACCCATGCGGGTCGATCCGGTGGCGCTGAGGAGCGCGACGCGCGGGTCGTCCACAAGCCGCTCGCCCACCGAGCGGTCGCCGAGCAGGAGACGGTGCACGTCGTCGGGGGCGCCGACCTCCGCCGCGGCCCGGGCAAGGAGCCGGTCGCAGGCCAGCGAGATCAGCGGGGTCAGCTCGGACGGCTTCCAGACCACGGTGTCGCCGCAGACCAGCGCCACCGCGGTGTTCCACGACCACACCGCGGCGGGGAAGTTGAACGCGGAGATGACCCCGACCACGCCCAACGGGTGCCAGGTCTCGGCGAGACGGTGCCCGGGACGTTCGGAGGCGATGGTGCGGCCGTAGAGCTGGCGCGACAGGCCGACCGCGAAGTCACAGATGTCGATCATCTCCTGGACCTCGCCGAGCGCCTCCGAGCGGATCTTGCCCGCCTCTATGGTGATCAGGTCGGCCAGGTCGCTCTTGTGCTCCCGCAGCAACTCGCCCAGACGGCGCACGAGTTCACCCCGACGCGGGGCCGGTGTGGTGCGCCAGGTGAGGAATGCCTCGTGTGCGGCGGCGACGGCGTCCTCGGAGTCGGCGGGCCTCGCCCCGGCCAGGCCGAACAGATCCTCGCCGGTGATGGGCGTACGCGCCTGGAAGTCGCTGCCCTCCGGAACGCTCACGCCGACACGCCGCAGACTGGTGCGGGCACGGCTGCGCAGGTCGCCGGTGGTGGGCAGGGCGGTGGTGCCGGTCATGGTGCTCCTTGGGTGAGGTGAGCGGGTGGAGTGGAGAGAAGAGCGTCAGTGGTGTGTGCCGTCGATTTCTACGCCCAGTTCGCGGCCCACCTGAGTGAGCGAGAGGCTCTGCTGGTGCTCGTACAGGGCGTACGGGTCGAGGACTTCGCGCTCGATGGCACCGGACAGCCAGTCGCTGTCGTACGCGGCGCCTTCCTGCTCGGCGTTCCGGGAACCCTCGCCGCTGAGGTTGGACTGGAAGATGCCGGCGGCGGAGCGCGGCAGGAAATCCTCGTAGACGACGGGTTCGGCCCGTACCCAGCCTCGGCGCTCCAACTCGGCCACCGTGCGGGGAGGTTCGGTGCCGTCGCGCGGACGGTCGGGTGCGGCGCGGTAGGTGAAGTAGGCCAGCTCCCGCGCGGCCAGTTCGCGCTCGGTGGCGGGAACGTGTGCGGCCCACAGGGCGCGGGCTAGTTCTGCGCGGTCGGCTGCGGGGTGCGGGGCGGCCTGGTCGTCGACGAGGGTGAGCAGGCGGTCGTAGAGCGCGCGGCCCTCGGGGGTGAGGGCGATGCCGCGGGCCTCGACCTCGCCGAATCGCACCCGCAGTGCACCGCGGGTGACGCTGCCGTCCGGGCGGTGCAGGGCGCGCGGCTCGGCCAGGGCGCTGAAGGATGTCTGGCGCAGCAGCAGGTCGGGGCCCTTCCAATCGGGCGGCCCCTGGATGGTGTCGATCATCTCGATGCCGCGGTCGGTCATCCGCCGGTACAGCTCGTCGATGTCCAGGACGCGCGGGGTGAGGTGGTTGATGTGGGTGGAGCGGACGCCGCCGATGTCCGCGGCGACGGCGGAAACCCTCTCCAGCTCCTCGTACCAGGCCTGGTCGATCGGCTCGGCGGACAACTCGAAGGCCTGGACGGCGAGATGGAGGAAGCGCTCGGCGTACGCCTCGGGCAGTTCGCGCTCGGCCTCGGCCCGGTCGGCCAGGGCGAGCAGCTCCGGCGGGAACAGCTCGCGCCCGGCCAGGAACGTCTCCAGGCGCGAGCGCAGATCGGCGTCGAAGAAGCGCGGGTCCGCGGGTGTGAGGAGCGAGGTGAAGACACGGAAGGGATTGCGCGCCAACTCCTCGGTGTCCACCGGCCGGAAGGCCGTCGACACGACCGGCACCGCGCTCGCGGCGGCCTCTCGAAGATCGTAGAAGCCGACCGGACGCATGCCGAGCGCGCCGAAGATCCGCGCGACGTGGCGCAGTTCGGCCGGGGTGCCCACGCGGATGGCGCCGTGCCGCTCGGCGGTGACCCGGCTGATGGACCCGAGCCGTTCGGCGTCGGCGCCCTGCGCGCGCAGCGTGTCCTTGTTGACCTCGTGCGAGACGTCCACGAGCGTGGTGTAAGCGGGGACTTCACGCCCGTACATCTCCGAGAGCCGTGCGGCGAAGGCGGCCCGCAGCTGCCACTGGCTGATCATGGGAAGTCTGCCTTTCGAACTGTCGGACATGGGACAAGAGGCATCCGACCATGGGTCCGGGGTCATGCGACATGGGTCATTGGGCGGACGTGTGCGACGGCGGCGTACGGGACTGTGGTGCCCCCGGTGTCACCCCTGACGCAAGGCCAGGACCAGATCGCGCGGCAGGCCGTGGGTGTCATGGAGATAGTGCAGGTCCTCCTCGTCCAGCGGGCCCTGGAACCGGGGCCTGGCCAGTACCTGCCGACCCCGCTCCAGGAGCCGCCTGAACCGCCGTTCCTCATCGAGCAGCACTCGGCGCACACCGTCCGGATCCACGTCCTGACGGAAGTGGTCCACGGTGTGCCGGGCCAACTCGCCCGGAAGGTCGACCAGTTCGCGCGAGGGGTCCTCCCGCCACAGGACGGTGAGCATCCGTCGTACGAGTCGGCGCAGCACGTAGCCGCGGCCGGTGTTGGCCGGGCGCACCCCGTCGCCGATCACCACCATGGCCGAGCGGAGATGGTCACAGACAAGCCGCAGCGACGGCTCGTCCAGCTGCCACAGGCCCGGCACGAGGCGCCGCCAGGGATCGAAGAGGTCGCACTCGAAGACCGACGTCCGCCCCTGGAGCAGCGAGGCAAGGCGCTCAAGTCCGAGCCCGGTGTCGACGTTGCGCTGGGGGAGCGGCACGAGGGAGCCGTCGTCGAGCCGACGCTGACGCATCATCACGTGGTTCCACACCTCCACCCAGCGGTCGTCACCCGTCGGCGTCGACTCGGGCGGGGTGTCGCCGGTCCACAGAAAGATCTCCGAGTCGGGTCCGCAGGGTCCGGTCGTCGTCCTGTTGGGCCACCAGTTGTCCTCGACGGTCAGTTCCACCGGCACCCCGCGCTCCTGCCACAGCTCCAGGGAAGCGGTGTCGGGCCCGACCTGGTCGTCGCCACCGAAGACGGTGGCGTGCAGCAGACCCGGGTCGATGCCGAACCCGTCGGTGAGCAGCCCATGGCCCCAGTCGAGGCTCTGGCGTCCCCCGTAGTCGCCGAGCGACCAGGTGCCGAGCATCTCGAAGACGGTCAGATGGGTGGAGTCGCCGACCTCCTCCAGGTCGGTGGTGCGCAGACAGCGCTGGACATTGACGAGACGCCTGCCGAGCGGATGAGGCTGCCCCTCCAGGTACGGGGTGAGCGGGTGCATGCCCGAGGTGGTGAAGAGGACCCGGTCACCGGGCGGTGGCAGCAGCGTCGATTCGGCGATCCTTCGGTGGCCGCGCTCCTCGAAGTACTCGACGAACGTGCGGACGACGTCTTCGGTACTCATCTCGATGGGCTTTTCGGTGTTCATGGGGTGGCTCCTTCGCGTACGCGGCGGGGAGGCACCGGACAGAGGGTCCGCACACCGGAACCGAGATGTGAACACCACGGAAACCACCGGCGGACCGTGTCCGGTCGCCGGTGGGAATGGGGATGTACGTCAGGCGGCGGCAACCGGCGAGCTGGTCGCTCGCGCGGTCGCGGTGGTGACTGGGCCATGGACGTTCATGGGGCCGACAGTAGCGTGAGCAGATCTTTGGAGCACGTGATTTTCCGCCGGGGTGAACGCTGCGACGTTCGACGTTTGCGTGAATATCCAACAGGGCGGGCGGGCTCGGGATCAGCCTGACGGAGTTCGTGATCGCGGGCGTGGGTGACGCCTGGCCGGACCCGGAACGCGGGCACAGCGCGAGCCGATGGCCGTCACGGACGGCGGCCCCACGCGGAGATCATCGGGGAGGTGGTGAGGTCGAGACGGCCCGACGTGACGCTCGCGAGATGCCGGTCGATCTCCTCGTCGGTCGCGAGCCCTGCCGCGATCAGTCTGTCCCGCACTTGCCGGACCGTCGCCGCCTCCAGGACGTCGCAGGCCGCGGACGTGATCGGGAAGTAGGCGTCCGCGGTGACATCGGTCAGCCCTGCCTCCCGCAGCAGCCTGGGGACTTTGCGTCCGTAGGCCAGGTCTGCACCGCGAGCCGCGAGGAGCGAGCGGAATCCGGCGCGCAACTTGTTGGCCAGTGCCTGCTCGGGCCCGTACTCGTCCAGGCAGATCAGCGGCTGCGACGCCGGATCGGCGTCTTCCACCAGCAGCCACCCGCCAGGGCGCAGCGCGCCGACCATCGCGCGCAGGGCCCGCTCCCTGTCGGCCACATGCACAAGGACCAACCGGGCGTGAACGAAGTCGAAGCCGCTCACCGGTGGTTCGTCCCGGCCCACGTCGTGGTGCAGCACCTCGATGACCCCGCCCGCCGCCCGGGAGGCCCAGGAAGTGTCGATGTCGGTAGCCAGCACCCGGCCGGTCGGCCCGACCCGGTCGGCCAGCCAGGTCATCACCGAGGGGCCGCCCGCCCCGACCTCCCAGCACTGCCAACCCGAGGCGATCCCCAGGGCCTCGATGTGCCGGAAGGTGGTGGGGTCGAAGAGCTCGCTGAGCGCGTCAAAACGGATGCCCGCCTCGGACCGCGCATTGTCGAGGAGGTAGCCGCCGTCGTCCCGGGACTCCTGTGCAGAGTGCGTCATGAGGCGATTGTCCCGGAAGTGAAATCTCCAGGGCCGCCTACTCGCATCGATAGTCACTTAGTGACATACTGTCGTTTGAGGACATTGAGAGGGAAAGGCGACGAGGCGTCATGGCGACGGAGAAGCGCAGCGGCGGAGGAGGGATGAGCGAGCAGCGGCGTGTGCGGCTGCGGCTCGAGATCTCCCGGGAGGCGGCGCGCCTGTTCTGGGAGCAGGGAGTGGCCGCCACGAGCGGCGATCAGATCGCGGAGGCCGTCGGCCTGTCCACGCGGACCATCTGGCGGCACTTCCGCAGCAAGGAGAGCTGCGCCGAGCCGATCGTCATGCAAGGGGTCGTCACCCTGCTGAGCGTGCTGCGCACATGGCCCCGGCAGAGCTCCGTCGAGGACCACCTGGCCACGGCACTGAGCAGGTTCCGCGAGGAGGAGCCGCCCGTCGATCTCGCCGACGAGATGCTGGCGATGAAGATGATTCGGCTCGCCGACACCGAGCCGGCGCTCCGTACGGCATGGCTCATGGCCTGTGACCAGACGGAACAGCAGATGAGTGTGATCGTCGGCGGGCGTCTGGGGCTGCCTGCCGATGATCTGGATGTGCGGGTGCACGCCGCGGCCGCAGCCGCGGTCGTGAGGCTCTTTGACGAACACATCGGCGCCGCCGTCCTCACCGGCGCCGATCTCACGGATTTCAACGACGTGGCAGCCGTATCCCGGCGGTACGCCCACGCGATCCGCGCGGCGACCGGCGGAGTCGTCGGCGACCCCGTCGCCTGAGCCATCGCACCGAAGCGAACGAACTGCACTGAACCGAACGAACTGCACTGAACTCGGTCAGACGCATCACCGCCACCGTCACCGCGTAGCAGCGGCAGCGGCCGCCGAACAGCCTGTGGGTGCGCAGATGCGCAGATTGGGCGCCGCGCACCCACGGGTGTGAGCTCGTCCGTGCATATTCCTTGACACGAATATTCTCCGTCGCGAATACTTACCTCATGGACGCACTCCTCTCCGCACTGGCGGACCCGGCGCGATGGCGGCTCGTGAGCCTGCTGGCCGAGCGGCCCCGCTCGGTCGGGGTCCTCGCCCAGCTCGCCGAGGCACGCCAGCCGCAGACGACCAAGCACTTGCAGGTCCTGGAGCGCGCCGGTGTCGTCACCTCCCAGCGCACCGGCCAGCGCCGCGTCTATGCGCTCCGGTCCGCCTCCCTGCGGGACCTGGCAGCCGCACTCAACCGGTTCGCTGACGCCGCGGACACCGCCGAGCAGGGCGGTGGCCCGCGTGCGACCTTCGACAGCTACGGGGCAAGGCTCCAGGCGGAGCGGCTCGCCGCGGGGGATTCGGGGTGGGCCGACGGCCGTTCGTTCAGGTTCCGCCGGTCACTGGCGGCCCGCCCCGAGCTGGTCTGGCGCCACTTGACCGAGGCCACCCTGCTCGCCCGGTGGTGGACCCCCGACGGCCTCCGCGTCTCCGAGCTCGTCTTCGAGGCGCGATCGGGCGGACGGATTGTCCACGAGTACCGCGATGCCGAGGACGCCGACGGATCCGACCTGGTCGTCGGCCGCGCGCAGGGTGTTGTCGACGACGTTCGCCCTGCTGAGCGCCTCTCCTACCGGCTCTCCCCGCTCCTTCCCGATGGCTCGCTCGCCTTCACCGCCCACGTCGATCTCGGCCTGAATCCCACCGGCACAGGCGCGGACCTCGACGTCCACTGGCTGATCGCGGACAGCACAGTCGACTCCGCCGACTTCATCGCGGGCATCGAGATCGGCTTCGGCCAGAGCCTCGACAAGCTCGCGGCGGCACTCGTCACGGACACGACGGGCACAACGGGCATGCGCGACACATGCACCGACACCGACACCGACAGTGACACCGACACTAGGAGCGCGACATGACGGAGCAGAAGCAGACCGCAGGCCGCCGAGTCGTCACCAACATGAGCCTCTCCCTGGACGGCCACTACGCGGCGCCGGACAACCCGCAGAACATGAGCTGGGTGATGCCGTACGCCCACACCGATGTCGCCCGTGACCTCCTCACCAGCCTCTGGGAGCCGGCGACGACGGCCCTGCTCGGGCGGGTCAACGCCGAAGGGTTCCTCGGTTTCTGGCCCACCGTCATCGGTATGGAGGGAGCGGACCCGCGCGACGAGGCCTTCGCGAAGTGGCTCGTGGAAACCGACAAGGTGGTTCTCTCGTCCACCCTCGGCAAGGCGCTGTGGGAGCGGACGACGATCGTCGACAAGCCGACGGCCGAGGCGGTCGATGACCTGAAGGCGACCGAAGGCGGCGACATTCTCGTGCTCTCCAGCGCGAGTGTCATCAAAGCGCTGCTTGCGGCCGACAAGGTCGACCGGCTGGCGCTGACGATCTTTCCGCTCTTCCTCGGCGGCGGTCCGCGCCTCTTCGACGACGGCCTGCCCGCCGGGAAGTGGGAGCTCGCCAGCCAGACCGCAGGCGAGCACGGCACGTTGGCTCTCGTCTACGACCGAGTCCGCTGAGCCGAAGGTCGATGAGTCGGGGATCGCTGTCGGCACCCGGGGCACCGCGCGGCTGATCGCGCGGTGCCCCGGGCGGTGTGGAGCGTCAGTCCTGGTGGACGACGTTCCTGCCGGGACCGCCGGAGAGGGTGTCCGTGCCTGCGCCGCCGTACAGCTCGTCGTCGCCGCTGTTTCCGTAGATCGTGTCGTTACCGCTGTTGCCGTACAGGACGTCGTTGCCCTTGCCGCCGTAGATGTAGTCGTCGCCTGCCGCGCCGCGGATCGTGTCGTTGCCGTCGCCGCCGGACAGGTTCTGCCCACCGGCGCCGCCCTTGATCACGTCGTCGCCCGCGCCGCCGTCGGCGGCACTGTCGTCGCCGTCAGAGTAGATCGTGTCGTTGTCGTTGCCGCCCTGCGCGATGCTGCCGGCGCCGGCGTGGATGGTGTCCTTGCCGTCACCGCCGATCGCCACCCCGGCCACGCCCACCGTGAGGTTGTCGTCGCCCGCCCCGCCCTTGACGGAGTTGCCGTCGACGGAGCCCGTCCGGGTCCAGGTGTCCTTGCCCTCACCCAGGTCCGCCGAGGCGAAGTAGTACGTCTGGTCGGTGGCGTTGTCGTAGGCGACGGTGTCATCGCGGTCGCCGAGGGCCAACTTCAAAGTGGCGTAAGGGTCCTGGGTCTCCAGAGTGGCGACCTTGCAGGAGACCTTGGTGCGGTCCGCGCCGTCGGGGTAGGAGCAACCGCCTCCCGCGCTGACCGGAACGGCGTCGTCGATCACGTAGGTGATCTCTTCGGAGCCTTCGGATATCGACGCGGTGACGGCCACCTTGTTGGTCTGGCCGGAGGCGGCGGTGTAGAGAATCCCGTGATCGCTCGGGCTGAACGCGGCGGTGGCCTCCGGCACCGCGGCACCGGCTGTGCCCGCCAGGAAGAGCGGAGCGGCCAACGCCGTACCGAGGGCGAGTGTCATCGCGGACGCAGTACGAAATACCCGGCGGCTGACGAGTTGAGAGGGCATTGCATAACCTCCATGAGGCGTACGTGGTGCTTGCAATTACGTGTGACTGCCGGGGTTTGCGGTTGGTTGTAATACGTCTCGCGAGGGTATGTGAGCGGGGATTCGCGATACGGGCGGCATAAGTACCCGCTGGCCAGCGGTGTTTGGCCGCTCATCCGCAGCGCGACAATTCCCCGTAAGGCGTGGTTCGGCGGAAATTCATGAGGGCGGAATGGTCGAACTTCCCTCGCCGGTATCGCCGTACGCATTCTTCTCGTACGACGCTGTGCTCGGCCGCCCCACCCGCCGCCGCGACGGTCGGCGGGCGGGGTGTGAGGGAAGCGCAGCTACGTCACCTCTCCCGCAGCCTGCTCACTGATCGGAATCAGGAGCCGACCTGCGGTGGCGCAGGCGCAGGACGGTCGCCCCGGCCAGGACGACGGCGCCGGCACCCGCGAGGGGGCCGACCAGGCCGAGGGCGGGGGAGCCCATGGGCGAGTCTGAGGCGGTGCTCTCGATGGCCGGGGTGATGTCCGCAGCCGAGCGGGATGCTGCCGACGCGTCACCTCCGTGCCCCTCGTGTACCGCTTTCGCCTCGGCGTTCTTCTCGCCCGCGCCGAGCGCGGCCACCGCCGCACCGGACCGTTCGCCGCCCGTCAATCCGGTGACCTCGCCGTTGCCTCCGTCGAAGACCACGTCCGAGCAGGAGAAGAAGTTCTCCTGGCTGTCGGAGCGGATCCACTGGACGAACAGAAGGTGCTGACCAGTACGTTCGGGCAGTCGCAGATCCCAGTAGTAGTGGCCCGCCTCGCTGCCGGGGCCGCCCTGCTGCGGCGGGTTCTGGACGGTCTGTACGTTCTCCAGGTCCGACCAGCCCAGTGGTTGCGTCGGGTCGAAGCCCTCCTTGGTGACGTACACCTTGAACGTGCCCGGATGGTGGGCCCAGTTGCTGTAGTTCATCTCGATGTCGGCGCCGGCGGTGAGATGGGTGACGGGCCAGTCGGTGCGGGCGGCGTTGTACGGGGAGAAATCGTAGGGGCTGCGGTCGCCCGCGCTGCACAGCGTGCCGTCCTCGACGTAACCCTCGCCGCGGCCGCCCGCGTTGGAGTCGAGTACCGCGAACCAGTTGTACAGCGGCGTGGTGCCCGCGTCCTGCACCGCTGCCTTGCAGGCGGGGTTGGTCGGCATCTGGGTGGAGGAGTTGGCGAGCAGGTCCTTGTAGCACAGGTAGGTGCGCGACCCGGGCATCATGGCCACGCCGTGTGCGGCGGCCGTGCCCGGTACGGCCAGCACGGCTGCGGCGGCGATGCCCGTGGCGCCGACGAGGGAGGCCAGACGCCTGGCACGCGTCGAGTCGCGTAAGCGGGATCTGACGGGGACAAGCTTGGGGGAGCGACGGGCTCGAGGAAGGTTCATGGGAACGTCTCCTTCGGGGAGTTTCCGATGAGCGGCTCGCCCCGTAGTCGGCGCCGGGCCCGAAAGGGTTGCCGCGTCGGACCCCGGTAATTCCTCCCTGGTGCGTGCGGACAGCGTCAGATGCGGGCCGGTTCCCCGGGTGAGGCGCTTGGCGTTCCGTGGCGAGGTCAGGGCGATGACGGCGATCGGTCCCGCCACGCTGACGGTGCCCGCCGAGAGCACGATCGAGAGGAGGACCGCGCTGGCCCTCGCGGCCCTCGGCGCCGACCCGAGTCCCTCGGCGAGGTCGTCACCCATCTCCGCCATGCCCAGGCGACGCGCGATGAGCAGCGTGAGGGGCACCACGACGAGGAGGACGACCCAGATGGTGGTGGCGTGCCCCCAATCACGCGCAGCCAGGCTGCCGTTGACGTACGCGGTCAGCGCGGTGGCCTTGTCACGTTCCACGGCGTAGACGACGTACTGGGTGACGGCGGTGGCCATGGCGGCGGTGCCGATGCCCGCGACGACGAGACGGCCCGCATTGCGGAATCCGGTGCCGGTGGAGACGTACACCAGCGTCATGGCGAGTATCGCGCCGAGGAGCGCGCTGAGAGAGACCGGAACGGTATCGGGCGCGCCGGTCCCGACAGCGACCGCGAGCCGCGGGCCGCGCAGCCGGTTCACGCGGAAGGAGGTGACGCGGCTGCCGAACATGACGCTCGCGAACAGGGCGAAGGCCAGTACGACGATTCCGATGAAGAGGGACAGAGCCCATCGGGTGGGGCGGGGCCGGGTGGTGCGGGCAAAAGCACCCGGACCCGCCCCACCCAGTACGGCCCGTGCGGTGGTCGTCATAGTGCGCGAGCTCAGCGGTCGGTCTTTGTGAGGGCCTTGTCGATCATCGGCAGGTACCGGTCGATACTCCAGGAGACGGTCAGCGGGGTGATCATCGACGAACCGGGCCTGGTTCGGCGGGCTCCGTCGAACGGAGCTCACGCGAAGTCCCGGACGGCTTCTGTCGAGGTCGAGTTGACTCGCCTGCGTACGCTCCGGCCGTCGGTGGGGCACGCAGGCCTGTGGCCCGTGGGAGCCAGGCACCTCGTTCAGTGCGGCAATGGTTGCGGGTCCAGGGCGTTGCCGACGGTGCAGCCGCCTTCTCCGGGCATCCGCTGGATCCGGGGCGGCACCCACACCTCGGTGGCGCCGGGGCTCACGCGGGCAAGAAGGCAGTCCTGCGCGTCAAAGCCGTTTCCCTTTACGGACAGGAGAACGCCGACCCGGCCGCCGTCCGCCTTCACTTCGGTACGGATCGCCGGATGGAGATCCAGCGCGGCGAGCCTGTGGCGCACCTCGGCTTCGTCCACCCGGCCGCTCTTCGGCACCCGGGGAAGATGCGCGCGGAGCTCCTCGGACGGCAGTCGGGGCGGTTCGGGTGGCGGAGAGAAGGTCAGTGCAGGCCCGTCCGGGCAGTCCACGTCACGGGGATCCTCGCGCCACTCCGACTTGGGTGACACGCGCACCGCGAAACAGCGCTGCACGGCGACGACATCGGAGTCGCGCCATCTGTTGTACGCGGAGCCGGACGTGCGGACGACCACGTCGATGCCGTCCCCGTCATGCGTCGAGGTGCCCGTCACGCGCAGTACCTCCACCCCGTCGATGCCGGAGGCGGAGCGCCCCACCTCCTCCGCCGTGCGCTGACGCTGACCGTAGAGCCGCTCGCCCGCCTTCTTCGCCACATCCCGTGCGGCGTCCGCCGCGTCATCCTCGGAGGCCTGCGCGGCCGAGCAGGCGGCGGTGAACAGCAACAGCGGGGCGAGCAGCAGGAGTCGGCGCATGCGCCCACCTTTCCGGGGCCGCGCGCGGCGGGCAACCTCTGACGCCGCCAGAACGACAGGAAACAGGTGTATCGGTCAACCCCTCAGGGGACCGCCAGGACGAGCTTGCCGTGGGCCTGGTGGGAGCGCAGGCGGTCGAGGGCTTCGGTGGCGGTGGCGAACGTGTGGCTGCTGTCGATGAGGGGGCGCACACGGCCGTCGGCGACCGCGGGCAGGAGCTGTCGGCCGGCGGCGGAGATGACCTCACCTAGCTCCGCAGCTCGGGTGAAGCCGAAGGAGACGCCGCGCAGACGCAGGTGCCGGTAGGACAGGGCATCGAGGTCGATGGTGGTGGCTGCGGTGTCCAGACGTCCGATGTTGACGACCGATCCGTCGACGCGGGTCGCGGGCAGGGAGGCGGCGAAGACGGCTCCGCCGACGTGGTCGAGGACCACGTCGGCGCCTTCACCACCGGTCGCGTGCAGCACCGCACTCGTGAGGTCCTCCTCGCCGGTCGCCACCACGGTGTCCGCGCCGGTGCGGACGAGCAGGTCCGCTTTGGCGGCCGTGCGGGTGGTGGCGATGGCCTGCCCGGCGTCCAGGGCCTTGGCGATCTGGATGCCGATCAGGCCGATGCTCGATGAGGCCCCGGTGATCAGTACCGACTGGCCCGGCCGGAAGCCACTGGCCATGAGGGCCCCGTGCTCGGTGAGCAGACCGGTGGGCAGCGCGCACGCCTCCTCGTACGGGAGTTCACCGGGTACGGCGACGACATGCCGGTGGTCGGCGATGACGTACTGGGCGAAGCTCGCGGGGCTGGTGCCCATGACGCGCTCGCCCACCGTGACCGTGTCCACGCCGCCGCCGACGGTCGCGATCTCACCGGCGAACTCGTAGCCCGCCTGGTACTCCTTGCCGGTGCCGCCGTTCGTCGGGTCGGCGTCCGCGACCATGGAGGCGTCGGCGTTGTTCAACGCCACGGCGCGGGCGCGTACGAGGATCTGTCCGGGGCCGGGTCGCGGTACGGGGACCTGCCGGAGCTCCCAGGTGGGGCCGGTTCCGCCGAACAGTGCGGTCATGGTCGAAGTCATGTGTCTCTGTCTCTGTCTTCCTTCAGGACCTTTAGCCTTTAGGGCCTTCAGGGGGGGGGAGGCTGTGCGGTCAGTGGCCGGGGGTGCGGGGGGCGGCGTACTGCTCGTCGGTGACGTGCTCAAGCCAGGTGGTCTCGGGCCGCTCGTCATCGGGCGCGGTGCCGTCCCACAGCGCCAGGTGCTGCATGAAGCGGTCCTCGGTGGCGCCGTGCCAGTGCTCTTCGCCGGGCGGGCAGGTGACGGTCTCGCCGGGGTGGGCCTCGAAGACGGTGCCGTCACGCGTGCCGACCAGGGCGATACCGGCGACGACGTGCAGGGTCTGGCCGACGGCGTGGTGGTGCCAGGCGGTGCGGGCGCCCGGGGCGAAGCGGACCATGTTGGCGCGGACGCGGGAGGGTTCCTGGCCGGCGTGGATGACGTCGAACCAGACATCTCCGTTGAACCAGTCCTGCGGGCCCTTGCCGGTGGGCTTCGGCTTGACGAATTCCATGGTGCTCCTTGTTTCCTTGCTCGTTCGGTGATGCGGCGGGTGTCAGGCGGCGTCGGCGTGGGCGAGGTCGCTGCCCAGGGCGCGGGAGGCCGTCGCCTGAGCGGTGATCTCCTTGCCCTTGGCCTCGGCGGTGGGAATGGCGTCGTCCCCGGCGACGAACCGCAGCGGCGGTTCGTCCGAGGCGATGACCTTCAGCTGGGCGTCCGAGATCTCCTCGAAGTAGCCGGCCTGGAACATGGCGGCATTGTTGATCAGCACGTCGATGCGGCCGAATCGGGCGACCGCGGCGTCGACAGCCGCCTGTGCGGCATCGGGGCTCGTGATGTCCAAGGTGGTGACCAGGAGATTGTCCTGCTCGCCGCCCAGAGCCCGCAGCACGTTTTCGGGGCTGCGGCCGGTGGCGACGACCTGATGGCCGGCGTCGAGGGCATTGCGGGCGATGTCAGTGCCCAGGCCGCGGCCCGCACCGGTGACAAAGATGACCTTGTTCATGAGAAGAGGGCAGAGCTCCTGTGTAAAGGGTGTAGAGGGCATAGAGGGGGAGGGGAGGAGGGCGTAGAGGTCAGTCGTTCTGGGTGCCGTCGGGTGCCAGGATGGTTTTGAGCTGTCCTGCCGCGCCCATGGCGTTGGGCCAGCCGGCGTAGAACGCCAGGTGGGTGATGGCCTCGCTCAGCTCCTGCTCGCTCAGCCCGTTCTCCAGGGCCAGCTTGAGGTGGAAGCCGAGCTGGTCGCTGCGGTAGAGCGCGATCAGAGCGGTGACAGTTACCAGGCTCCGATCCCGGGGAGACAGGCCCTCGCGCTCCCACACGTCACCGAACAGCACCTGGTCGGTGAGGTCGGCGAGCTTGGGCGTGACGTCACCGATCGCCTTCTGCGCGGCCGACGGTTCTTGCGCCACGTCGTTCTCCACGTCGTCTGTCATGTCGTCTCCTAGAGAATTCGGCGCCCGTATTTCTATTCCGGGGCCGTTCCGGCCTGCCGTCGAGCGGTTTCCCCATCGACTTTCACACCGCGTGGGGATCACGAAAAGAGGAGAGTTTCTTCCTGGGAGGAGGTCTTCCTGGGAAGAAACTCTCCCCCCTTCATGGAAGGCCCGCGATGCGAGACTGGGACCATGAGTCCTGAGCCGCACCTCAACGAGCTGGGCGAGTTCCTCAAGGTCCGCCGGGCCGAACTCAGCCCTCGCACCGTCGGCCTGCCCGACCCGCCGAGACCCCGCCGCGTCGAGGGTCTGCGACGCGAAGAGGTCGCTCAGCTGGCTGCGATCTCCACCGACTACTACACCCGCCTCGAACAGGGCCGTCTGCAGGCATCCACGCCGGTACTGAACGCTCTCGCGCAGGCTCTGCACCTCGACGACGACCAGCGCGACTACCTGTTCGGCCTCGCGGGCAAGCAGACCCCGCGCCCAAGGCGCCGCACCCGGCAAAAGGTCCAGCCGCAGTTGCAGCGCCTTCTTGACGACCTCACCGCTACTCCCGCGGTTGTCCTGGGACGCCGGATGGACATCATTGCCTGGAACCAGCTGGCCGCTGCCCTCATCACCGACTTTTCCCGGGTGCCGGAGAAGCACCGCAATTACCTGCGGATTCTGTTCACCGATCCGGTGATGCGGTCGCTGTACGCCGACTGGGAGAAAGTCGCGCGCACGGCCGTGGCCCAGTTCCGTATGGAGGTGGCCAAGGACCCGGACGACCCCCGCGTGACCGCTCTGGTCGGAGAACTGTCCGTCCACGACGAGCACTTCCGCCGGTGGTGGGCGGCCCACCACGTCACCACACTCAATGTGGGCTCCAAGACGCTCAATCATCCTGCCGTGGGAGAGCTGTCTCTGGACTGGGACACTTTGACCGCCAGCACCGACCCCGACCAGCAGCTCGTCATCTGGACGGCCGCGGCCGGTACTCCCACCCATGACCGGCTGAGGATCCTCGCCTCCTGGGCCGCCGACCAGCATCTCTCAGCCGCTCCTTCGGACTGAGCTGACTGAGGAGGCTCAGTCGGGGAGCGGTCAGTTGAGCGCGTCGGTGGGGTTCTGGATCTTAGGGTCGGGGACGTCCTTGACGCGTACGTCGTCGGCCGCGTACAGCAGGGTGGCGCGCATGAGGGTGGAACTCCCTTGATGCGTGGGGTGGTTGTGCGCGTGTTGCCGTCGGTCAGAGTGAGTGCATCCCCATCCGCGTGGGGTGTCAGCTGGGTTCCAGGCGGAGGGTGGAGGCGCGGGCCTTGTCGGTCAGGACGTGATCGACGATGCCGGTGTAGCGCCCGTACTTGTCGCGGTACGCGGCGTCCACGCTCGCGTACTCGCTGGGCTCCGCCTCATGGAAGGCCACGTCCCGTCGCACACCGCCGGCCTCGACACAGCCCTGCCGACGGGTCTGTGCCCCTCGGTACCAGGGGCCGTCCGCGCCCTTGACCGAGCGGACGTAGAGATGGTCGCCGGCGCGGACCACCCACATCGTCACAGGGGCGCGCAAGGTGCCGTCCGCGCGCTCGGACTGCAGGTCCAGCTCTTCGGCTGTGCCGATCTGCTTCAGATCGGAACCGTTCCAGGCGGTCATGGTCTGTCCTTTCGGGCTCTGCGGGTTCTACGGGCTCTCCAGGTTGCGCGGGCTGTGCGGGCCGCGAACGTGCAGGTGGGGCGGGATGCGCCTCCCTGTCCATTCCCGGCCCTGGCCGCCGCCCCCGCAACCTGGAATCCCGGGTCCGGGCCCAGCCGACCGAGGCGTTCCGGGGCGAATACCACGTAACGACGCTGCTCGTCCTCAGTCCAGGTCGGACATGTCGAGGACGAAGCGGTAGCGGACGTCGTTGCGCCGGAGTCGGTCGAGTGCCTCGTTCACGCGGGCCGAGGGGAGCAGCTCGATGTCGGCGGTGATGTCGTGCTCGGCGCAGAAGGCCAGCATGGCGGCGGTAGCGGGCCTGCCGCCGCTCCCCGCGGAGCTCAGCTTCTTCCGCCCGATGAGCAGGTCGGTGGTCTCCAGAGTGATGGGGCCGAGGTGCCCGAGGTGGCTGAGTGTCCCGTCCATCGCGACCAGGCGCAGATAAAGGCCGAGGTCGTGCGGGGCGGCGATGGTGTCGATGATGACGTCGAACCGGTCCCGGGCGGCGGCCATCTGCGCCGGATCGGTGGAGACGACCAGGTCGTGGGCGCCGAGGCGGCGCGCGTCGTCGGCCTTGTCCAGCGACCGGCTGATGACCGAGGTGTCGGCGCCGAGCGCCACGGCGATCTTGACGGCGAGGTGGCCCAGACCGCCGAGGCCTGCCACGGCGACGCGGATGCCCGGACCGACACCGAGGGCGTGCAGCGGCTCCCAGACGGTGATCCCGGCGCAGAGCAGGGGAGCGGCGGCGGCCGGGTCGAGGCCGGGGGGAAGGGGGTGGGCGAACCGCGATCGGACGACGTACTCGCGGGAGTAGCCGCCCTGGGTGGTCGACCCGTCGTGGCGGTCGACGCCGCCGTAGGTCAGCGTCGGGAACGTATGACAGAAGTTCTCCTGCCCGGCCCGGCACATGGCGCACGTCCCGCACGAATCGACGATGTTGCCCACGGCCACCGCATCGCCGACGGCGAAGTCCGTGACCTCGGACCCCGTCTCGGTCACCACACCGGTGAACTCGTGCCCCGGCACGAGAGGGTGGCCGCCGTCATGGGCCTGGACGGCGTGCAGGTCCGTGTGGCAGACGCCGCAGTAGTCCACACGGACCGCTACGTCGTCGGGGCGCAGGTCGCGCCGCTTCAGCGGCGTCCGCCGCAGCGTCGCCGACGGGCCGTCGGCCTGCCAGCTCACAGTGGTCCTCATGGGGCTCTCTCCCAGATTCATAGACAGACTGTTCGGTCTATTCGGAGAGTAGGGGACTGCGGCCCGTCAGGCAAACCAACTGTTCTGTTTGGTAGCCTGACGGACATGGCAGACCAGCCCTTGACCGCACGCGGTGCCGCTACGTACCAGCGCATCCTCGATGTGGCGACCCAGGAATTCGCCGAGCACGGGATCGCCGGAGCGCGCGTCGAGCGGATCGTCGCCGCAGCGCGCACCAACAAGGCGCAGCTCTACGCCTACTTCGGGAACAAGGAAGGGCTCTTCGACGCCATCTTCTTCGGTTCGCTGGAGCGGATCGTGAACGTCGTGCCGATCGATGCCGCGGACCTCGCGGACTGGGCGGTGCGTCTCTACGACGAGTACCTCCGCCGCCCCGACCTCATCCGCCTCGCCACCTGGGCGCGCCTGGAGCGACGCCCGACGGGCCACCTGGTCGACGACCCCGACCGGCTCGACGACCGCAAGCTGCACGCCATCGCCGAGGCGCAAGCCGCGGGCCTGGTGCGCCAGGGGGACCCGTTCGACGTGATGGCCATGGTCATCGCCATGTCCATGGCGTGGTCACCGGTCAGCAATGTCTACGCCGCTACCGCGGAAGAGCCCGAGAAGCTGCACGAGCAGCGCCGCGCCCTGCTCCACGAGAGCGTCCGGCGCGCCATGGCTGGGGCCTAGGGCCCTTCTGATGGATCTCCGCGGCGTCGCGACGCCCGGCACGCACCCTCGCCGCGCGGCGCAAAGGGACAGGTGACTCCGCCACATGACCCTTCACGCCGCACGCCGAGGGCACGCACCGAACGCCGCTCCTTCTCCCACGGAGATCCATCAGAAGGGCCCTGGCCCTAGCCGCGTACCAGGCGTGCTGAGCCCTGTCAGGGTTCCCGGATCAGATGCACCGCAGCGCTGGCCCAGTCGCCCGGCGGCAGCTCGGGCCGGAGGCCGTATGAGGCGAGCACTGTCGCGGAATGCACCGCACCTGTGCGGGCGTCACGATAGCGGGCGGAGGGATCGAGGCCGCCGAGACGTAGTGGCTGGTACGCGGCGCCGTGACGCGGGGCTCGCTGCCAGGCCAGGAGCAGGGTCTCGCCACCGTCCGCCGCCGCGTACTGCACCGCGGTGGGGCCGTCGTCGACCGGCCCGCGCGGCCGGTGCATCGTCCCGTGCTGCACGAGATGGCGCACGCGCTTGTACTCGGCCACCAGGGCTGCTCCTTCAGCCAGTTCCCCGTCGGTCCAGCGCATGAGATCGCCGCCGAGCCCGAGTACCCCGGCCATCGCCACGTGGAAGCGGAAGCGCAGCGGCACCGATCTGGCCGTGAGCTGGTTGGGGACGTCGGTCACCCATGCCGCCATGGTCCGGGACGGATAGAGCTGGCCATAGCCATGCTGGATGAGGACGCGGTCCGCCGCGTCGGTGTTGTCCGACGCCCATGCCTGGTCGGTGCGGGAGAGCATGCCGAGGTCGACCCGGCCGCCGCCCCCGCTGCACGCCTCGATCCGCAGGCCGGGATGGTCGGCGCGGAGCCGGTCGATGACGTCGTAGAGGTGGTGCACGTACGCCGTCCCCACGCGGTCGGCGCCGTCCGCCTGATCCGGCCAGCCCGCTTCGCTGAGCGCGCGGTTCATGTCCCACTTGAGGAAGTCGATGCCGTGGTCGCCCACCAGGCGGGTCAGCCAGTCGTACGCCCAGTCCGCGACGTCACGGCGGGCGAAGTTGAGCACCAGCTGGTTGCGCAGCTCGGTGCGGTCGCGGTGCGGGAAGTGCAGCACCCAGTCCGGGTGCCGGCGGTAGAGATCGCTGTCCGGGTTGACCATCTCGGGCTCCACCCACAGGCCGAAGCGCATTCCGAGCCGGTGCACCTCGCTCACCAGCGGCGTGAGCCCCTTGGGGAAGCGGTCCGGGGACGGCGTCCAGTCACCGAGCCCCGCGTTCTCGCTGCGGCGCGCGCCGAACCAGCCGTCGTCCATGACGTAGAGCTCGGCGCCGAGCGCCGCCGCCCGGGCCGCCAGTGCCATCTGGCCGGCCTCGTCGACATCGAACCCGGTGGCTTCCCACGAGTTGTAGAGCACCGGTCGTATCTCGTCGGGGTGGGGCAGCACATGGGCGAGGACGTACGCGTGCCAGGCGCGGCTCGTCGCACCGAATCCGCCGTCCGCGTAGAGACCGGCGTGTCGAGGGGTGGTGAACTCCGCGCCGGGGTCGAGGGGCTGGGTCATGCCGTCGTAGCCGGCGCCGCCGGTGAATCCCGCCCGGCCGTCGGGGGTGCGCTGCACGGTGACGCGCCAGTTGCCGCTCCAGGCCAGGGCCGCGCTCCACACCTGGCCGTGCTCCTCGGTCGCGTCACCCGCGTCGAGCATCACCCAGGGGTTCGCGTGATGGCTGGTGTTGCCCCTGCGGCTGGTGAAGACCGTCTCGCCGAACGGCACACGCTCCCGGCGCAGTTGGGTCTCGGCGGACCACTGGCCCGTGACATGGCTGAGCCGGTAGTCGTCCCTGGCCGGAAGCGTCCACGCGGCGGAGTCGGCACGAAGGAGCGTCACGGGCTCGTCGCCCGTGTTGCGCAGCACGGACCAGCGTTCGATGACGTCGCTGTCGTCGTGTACGCGGTAGTGGAGGGTGATCTCCAGGGGGTAGTGGCGGTCGCGGAACTCCAGGGCCAGTTCGGTGGAGCCCGGGGAGGGCCCCGGTGTCGGCTCATGGACGCGGTGGCCTGACGCCTCCCATTCGATGGCCCGGGTGCCGTCGGCGAAGCGCACCTGCAGTGAGGGCGTTCCATACCGTGCACCGCCGTCGACGGGCAGTTCCTCGCCGACCGGCGGCCGCCCCTCGAAACTGCTGGGCTGCGGGGCCGGGGGAGTGGCGAGCTCCTGCGCCTGAGCCAGGGTCAGCCGTGGTCCCCACGCGAGATGGCAGGGCGCTCCGGTCTCGTCGATCCGGAGCGCGTACGACGTACGTGGAGTGCAGAGCAGCCAGGCTCCGGTCTCAGGGGCGAAGGAGATCACAGGCATGGATCCTCACGTTCAGGTAGCGCCTCGAGAACATGCGGCAGCCAACACCGCCTTCGATCAACTGTCAACACCCTGATACTTGCACCCATTTGAAAGATGGAGAGCCTCTGCGGAGGACTCTTGAAAGGTGTTTGCTTCTTTCATTGACAGAGGAAAAGAACACTCCCTACGTTTCGGCCATGCGATCGACGACCCCTCGGATCGACGTGGTTCCGGCACCCACACCGGCCGCTTCCCTGGTCTTCACCACTGTTCTGTCCCACGGCCCGCTCACGCGGATCGAGATCTCCCGGCGGACCGCGCTCTCCTCGGCGGCGGTCACCAAGGCGGTGAGGCCGTTGATGGCGGTCGGCTATCTCGTCGAGGGAGCGGACGAAGAGGCGCGTCCCGCCCTCGGGCGGCCCGCCACCCTCGTGCGGGTCGACGGCGGCCGGGCCCTGTTCATCGGGGTCAAGGTGACCGGCGACGAGATCATCGCGGTCCTGACCGACCTGTGCTGCCGCATCCGCGTCGCCCGCCACCTCCCGCTCGCCGACCGTGACCCCGGCGCCGTGCTCGCCTCGATCTCCGGTCTCGTGCAGGAACTCCTCACGGAGGCCGAGGGGTTCGGCGTGGAGGTGCGCGGGCTCGGGATCGCCGTCTCCGGTGACGTGGACCGCGCCGCCGGGGTGGTGCGCTACTCGCCCTTCCTCGACTGGCGGGACGTGCCGCTCGCCGAACTGGCCTCCACCGTCACCGGGTTGCCCGTCACCGTCGACAACGACGTCCGCGCGCTGACGGTCGCCGAGCAGTGGTTCGGTGCCGGGGCGGGGATCTGCGACTTCGCCCTGGTGACCGTCGGCGCGGGCATCGGCTGCGGGCTCGTGGTGCACGGCAAGGTGGTCTCCGGCGCACACGGTGTCGCCGGTGAGATCGGCCATCTGTCGATCGACCCGCTGGGCCCGGCGTGCCACTGCGGCAACACCGGCTGCGTCGAGGCAATCGCCGGTGACGCCGCCATCGTCCGCCGCGTCCGCGAGGTGACCGGCACCCCGGTCACCGACTCCGCCGCGGCCCTGGAGTTGGCGCACCGGGGCGATCCCGGCGCCCGGGAGGCCTACGCACGGGCCGGGGAGGCGATCGGCCGTGCCATCGGGGCCGTCGTCAACGTCCTCGGGCCGCAGCGAGTGATCATCTCCGGCGAAGGTCTCGCGGCGTACGACCTGTTCGCCGAGCAGATCCGCGACGCGTTCACCGCCTCCGCCTTCGGTACCGCCGCGCAGTGCGACGTGATGACACGTCCCCTGCCCTTCGAGGAGTGGGCGCGCGGGGCCGCGGCCACCGCGATCCAGTCCTTCATCGGCATAGACACGTACTAGGAGTAGTCGCGATGACGCAGCAGAGCCGCAGCCCCTTCCCCGCCCGCGAGCCGAGCCGCAGACCCTTGTCCGCTCGTGAGTCGAGCCACAGCCCTCTCCCCGCCCGTGAGCCGAGCCGCCGCACCGTGGTCCGCGGATCGGTCAGCGTGGAGAGCGGGGCGGACACGGGCGCCGTGGTCGCGCTCGGCGACTCCATCACCGATGGCTGGCAGTCCACCACCGACACGAACCGCCGCTGGCCGGACTACTTGTCCCGTCGGCTGCAGAGCGCGTCAGACATCAGCATCAAGGGCGTCGCCAACGAGGGCATCTCAGGCAACGAGGTGCTTGCCGATGGTGCGGGGCAAAGCGCCCTGGCCCGTCTTGAGCGAGACGTTCTCTCCCACCCGGGCGTGCGTACGGTGTTCTTGTTCGAGGGCATCAACGACATCAAGGCGCACACCGGCGTCACCGCGGACCAGCTCATCGCCGGATACCGCCGGATACCGCCGGATCGTCGACCGGGCGCACGCGGCGGGTAGGTGCGTCGTGGGCGGGACGGTGTTGCCCTTCAAGGGCTGGTCGGAGTTCGACGCCGCCGGTGAGGCGGTACGCCAGGAGGTCAACGACTTCATCAGGAACAGCGGCGAGCTGGACGCCGTCACCGACTTCGACAAGGTGCTCCGCAGCCCGTACGACCGGGAACGGCTGGGGCCGGTATTCGACGGCGGAGACCACCTCCACCCCAACGACAAGGGCATGGGGGTGATGGCCGACGCGGTCGACCCGGGGGATCTGCGATGTGAGCGGTGAACGCGGGGAGCCCGCCCTGGAAGGTCCTGCGGGAATGTTCGGCCCAGGCCGCGAACGGCCGTCCGGTATTGACCTGTCGGGCGTGGACGTGCGGGGAGTAGGTTCGGAGCAGTTCGTGGTCGATGGGCCGCTGTTGGCGCGGCGATCGACCTCCCGGCGATCACTCGGGCCTGGGTCGGGGCCTCGACGCCAGCGGCTGTACCCAGCGGGATCCTGTACTCGCGACGAGGCATCGCGCAGAGAACCGCCACGGCCCCCGCAGCCTTCTGCCGGTGCGCCCCAAGCATCCGGGACTGATGATGCGCGGTTACTTCACCGACGACCTGCTGCTCATGATGCCCCTGGCCGATCGCCCCGGGGTGCGTCTGCACGGCGAAGCCCTCAGCGCACACCGCGGCCCCCTGATCGACGCTCTGACCGAAGAGGCGCGACGGAGCAGTGAGGTCGTCGTCGACCTTGTCGGTGTCCGTTTCCTGGCCAACAGCGTCCTGGAAGCCCTCGTACTCCTCGCCGTGCGCCTGGCTCCGCCCCAGCGCCTGCTGTTGCGCGCCGGCGCCGAACTCGCTCTGCGCGAACGGGTCACCGCCGGTGGCTGGGACCGGATCGACACGTTGCGCCTGGTCGACGGCTGACCCGCACAGCGGGAACGAGTCGGCCACCCGCCTTGACGGACCGGCTCTCGAAATTGCTAGAGCGGCAAAGAAGCTTGCCGACCTGTTGCGATCCGGCGCACGGTGTCGGCATGACTGAGTCGAACGAGCAAGACTTCGCAGGCGTGGATGTGGATGTGGATGTGGATGTGCTGGTGGTCGGGGGAGGGGTGGCCGGTCTGTCGGCCGCGTTGACCCTGTCCCGGGCCAGGCGTTCGGTGCTGGTGGTCGACTCCGGCGAACCGCGCAACGCTCCCGCTGACGGAGTGCACGGGTACTTGTCCCGAGAGGGCTCGGCACCGGGAGAGCTGCTGCGGATCGGCCGCGAAGAGGTAACCGGGTACGGCGGGCGGATCGTGTCGGACCGCGTCACGGACCTCCGGCGAGTCGGTGAACGCTTCGTCGTGCGCACCGAGGGCGGCCGGAGCCACGGCGCGCGACGCCTCCTTGTGACCACGGGGCTCGTCGACGAGCTTCCGGATGTCCCCGGGCTGCGCGAGCGGTGGGGCCGTGACGTCCTGCACTGCCCGTACTGCCATGGCTGGGAGGTGCGTGACGAACCGATCGGTGTCCTTGCGACCGGTCCGATGGCCGTGCACCAGGCGCTGCTGTTCCGTCAGTGGTCGCCGGACGTGACCCTGTTCCTGCACACCGCGGGCGAGCTGACCGATGAGCAGTGGGAGCAGCTGGGCGCCCGTGGCATCGCGGTGGTCGACGGGGAGGTCGTCGGCCTCGATGTGGAGGCGGATCGGCTCTCCGGCGTACGGCTGGCCTCGGGCAGCAGCATTCCGGTGCGGGCGCTCGCCGTGGCACCACGGTTCGAGGCGCGCGGCGCGATGCTGGCCGGACTCGGTCTGGCGAGCGTCGACCATCCAATGGGCGTGGGCAGTCACGTGGAGTCGGACGCGGCCGGGTTCACGGGTGTTCCGGGAGTATGGGCAGCGGGCAACGTCACCGACCTGGTGGCCGGAGTCGTCCTCTCCGCAGCCACCGGAATGACTGCCGCGGCCGCGATCAATGCCGACCTCGTGGCCGCTGACACCACGGCGGCGGTGGCGGCCCGGCGCGCCCTGGCGGCATTCGGCCCCGCCGCAGAGGCCGCCAACTCCCGACGGGTTCTGGGGGTACGGCAGCACGGCATCGAATCCGTCCTGGCCGACGAGGAAGCGCGCCGTAGCGCAGCCAGGGGTTAGAGAGCAAGCTGGTGGCCGGTCCCGGGTCGCTGGAGGGCCGTGACGTCGGCGCGTTCACCGTGCCCGTGTAACCTTCAGCGGCGCGCTCTGTCCCTGGGTGCCCGTGTTGTGTCTCACCGCTGCGCCGAGGACCTGCCCATGCCTCAGACGAACCTGCCCGAAGAGCTGCGTCCGGAACTGCCCGAGTCGTTGCAGGACATAGTCAAAAGTCATCAACTGCACAGTGCTTTGGAGTGGTTGGAGACCAATCCTCCCCACGTGATCGCCGACGAGCTCGGCCGGATGGACGCGGCCGACGCGGGGAAGGCCTTCAGGCTCCTCGACAAGGACAGGGCGCTGACCGTCTTCGAGGAGCTGGAACCGGTCGACCAGCAGCAGATCCTGGAAGGACTGCGCGATCGCACCTTCCTGGAGCTCGTCGAGGGCATGGACCCCGACGACCGGGCGAGGATGCTGCGAGAGGCTCCCGCCAACGTCGCCCATCGGGTACTCGGCGGACTGAGCGCGCACGAACGGGGGATGACCTCCGCGCTGCTCGGCTACCCGGAGGGCTCTGTCGGCCGCTATATGACCCCCGAAGTAGTGGCACTCGATCAGGACCTCACCGTCCAGCAGGCGTTGGAGGTCGTACGGGAGAAGGGAAGCCAGGCCGAGACGGTCTACACGCTGCCCGTCGTGGACGACGGGCAGCGCCTCACCGGCATCGCGGAGCTGCGCGAGCTGGTGCTCAGCCCGCCGGAGACGATGGTCTCTTCGCTGGTCGCCACCGAGCCCGCGTCCGTGTACGCGACCGACTCGGCCGAGCGGGCGGCCCGGCTGATGCGCGAGACCAACGATCTGAACCTCGCGGTCGTGGACAGCGAGAACCGGCTCGTCGGACTGCTCACCATCGACGACGCGCTCGAAGTCATCGAGGCCGCGGACACCGAGGACGTCGCACGGCAGTCGGGCGCCGCGCCCTGGGCCGGGCACTACATGGCCGCGACGGTGTGGCAGCTCGCGCGCTACCGGGCGCTGTGGCTGAGCCTGCTGCTCGTCGCGGCGACACTCACCGTCAGCGTGACGCAGTCCTTCGAGGGCACTCTGGAGAAGGCCGCGCAGCTCGCCATGTTCATCCCCATGCTCATCGGCGCGGGCGGCAACGCCGGGGCCCAGGCCGCGACCGCTTGCGTGCGCGCCCTGGCCGTCGGAGAAGTGCGCGGCTCGGACCTCCCGAAGGTCATATGGCGCGAGTGCCGCGTCGGCCTGGTCCTCGGCTCGCTGCTCGCGATCCTCGGCGTGGTCGTGGGCGCGGTGTTCGTCAGCGCGAAGATCGCCCTGGTGGTCGGGATCACCCTGGTGGTCATCTGCGGCTGGGCGGCGACCATCGGTGGCACGATGCCGCTGCTGGCCAAGCGGTTGCGGATCGACCCGGCGGTGGTGTCGGCACCGATGGTCACCACACTGGTCGACGCGACCGGCCTGGTCATCTACTTCATGACGGCGAAGGCCGTGCTGGGGATCTGATGTGACGCGAGGACGAGAGCAGGGACACCGTCGACGACGTGGCCGACGGGATCGACGGCTATCGGGTGACCGAGCTGGTCAGTTCCGCGACGGCGGCCACCCACGGTCACTTGATCCGCCACTTGATCCGCCGCTGATCCGTCGCTGATCAGGACGGGCAACGCAGGGAAGCAGTGGGGGCAGTTGCGGCGCCGTGACCGAAATTACCGGATTCCGTTACGCGTTCTCCGGGTGATCGCAATGTCGGGTGCGTACGTTTATGTTCCTCATTGTGCGGCTCGTCGCACGATGAAGACCGCGTACTGACCGACATCAAAGGGGATCACTGTCGTTATGCGTAACACCCGCCGCCGCAGCCTTCTGCGCACCGCCGCCGTCTCCGCCCTCGCCGGATCGGCGCTGTTGATTCCCGCCACCGCCGCACTCGCCGACGGGTCGGGCCCGGAGCCGCAGCCCACGCAGGCCGAGGCCAAGCCCGCCGCGGCGCCCACGCTCACGGCGAAGGCGTCCGTCTCCCACGTCCGCGCGTGGCAGGAGCTGCGCATCACGGGCAAGGCGACCGGCCTGAAAGCCGGGAGCAAGGTGACCCTGCAGCAGAAGCAGCACGGGGCGTGGAAGGCTCTGCCCGCCAGCACGGTCACCAACAAGTCCGGGGCCTACGGCCTGCGCGCCAAGCTCGGCCTCAAGGGCAAGAACGAGCTGCGCGTGGCCAGCGGCGCCATCGTGTCGCCGGTCCTCACGGTGACCGTGAGCTGACTCGCGGCGGGTCGTCGGGCGCGCCCTGAACGCGAGGCGTCAGGCCTTCAGGCCTCGGGGGCGCGCACGACGACCAGGTAGTAGTCCATGTGGTCGTGGCAGAAGGAGCGGTAGGGGGCATGAGCGGATCGGTGTGCGCCAAGGCCTCCTTGCCGAACCGCCCCTCGATGTCGCCGCGCCGGTCCTCGTAGAGCACACACATGAGCTCGCCGCACGGCGCCGCGTCCGAGGTCATCTCCCGCACGGACTCGACACGGAAGCCGCTCTGCTGGAGTTCGCCGACGAGTGTGACGAGCGTGTCGAAGGGTGTGAGCGGGGGACAGGTCCACATCCGCGTGCAGGCCGCCACTTCCTCGGCGCTGGGGCTGCCGCGCAGGGCGAACTCCGTGATCAGGAATCGCCCGCCGGGACGCGGCACCCGCAGGGCTCCGGACGCTGGGACGCTAGCGCCGGGCAGGCCCGCGGTGGAGCCCCGAAAGAGCCAAGCGGTAGGGCGGCTCAGCTGCCCGGCGCCCGGTGACGGTCACTCGCGCTCCGCACGCACCGGTGGTTCGGCGGACTCCTCGGTTCCGGCGTGCGCGTCGACCTGCCGCCCCACCTCGCGCGCCTCGTCGGTCAGCATCCGCAGCCTGGCCTCGGCCTGATCCGCGCGGGCCTGGAGTCGGGCGGTGTCGTCGGCGATGACCTGGCAGGCCAGATCCATCGCGGCGTCCGCGTCCTCGGCGGAACCGCGCTCCGCAATTTCCTCCAGCGCGCTCTTGACGGCGGCGATGCCGCCGCGGTGGTGGATGTCGTTCCAGAACTCATAGTCCATCCGGGCAGTTTGCCGGATCGGGGCCATGCTGTGCGAACTGCCCCCGAGGGCGCTGGGCCGGACGGACGGCCGAGCAAGGGACCGATGTCCGGTGCCCGGCGCGCTAGGCCCGCAGGCTCGTCAGGACCTCGCGGCAGGCGGACGCCGCGCGGTTCGTGGCCTCGGAGCAGAGGTGGCAGTGCTCGTGGTGCGACGCGTGCTGGGAACACAGCTCGTGGCTGTGCTCGCAGGCCATCACGCACGCCTGCAACTGCGCGGCAAGGAGCGCGTGATCGGCGTCCGTGCCGCGCGTCAGGACGCGCCGCGTGGCCGAGGCTATGTCGGCACAGTTCAGATCGCGGTTGACGGAGGCCCGCAGTTCGTCGGCCTCCTTCTCGGCGAGCATGCCGACCGCGCAGGCGGTCGCGGCCTGTTCGCACGCGGAGAGGGCGTCGGCGGCGTCGGCGAGGGTCTGGTTGTCGAGGTGGTCGGCACGAGAGGCAAGGCTGTCGAACAACTCGCGTGTCTGGAGCATCGCGTCTCCAACGGAGTGTCGGGGCCCGGTTCCGGGGGTTCCCGGCCCTGAGGCGCCCGGTCTCCCGACGCTAGTCCTGCCCCTGCCGCCGGTTAAGGGCCCGCGGTACGCCAATCGCGCAGTACACGGCCATCGGCCGGTTCTTCCCTGTGGATTGGGCTCTGCCACACCACTCTATGTGGTGCGCGTCACACGTGCATTGACGGGCTGCGGGGAACTTATGCGCCCCTCCAACCGACTCCTGCACCGGTCGCCACGGCCGATCGATCCGCATCACCTGCATCCAGGAGAGCAGCACATGTCCGCCGAACCCACACTCCTCGCCCCGGACGACGGGCAGGAGACCCAGGGGGCGCCGCCCTCCGCAGGACGGTCCGGATGGGCGTCGCTGCGTCCGCTCGTACTGCGCCTGCACTTCTACGCCGGGGTGCTCATCGCCCCCTTCGTGCTCGTCGCCGCCACCACGGGACTCCTGTACGCCTGCTCGTACCAGGCCGAGAAGATCGTGTACTCCCACGAACTGCGTGTCCCCGTCGGCGCGAACAAGACCGAGCTGCCGATCTCGCAGCAGGTGGCCGCCGCCCGCAGGGCACACCCCGACGGTGCGGTCAGCGCGGTGCGGCCATCGCTGGAGGACGGCGCGACGACCCGCGTACTCCTGTCCGGAGTGCCGGGCGTGGGCGCCGACCACACCCTCGCCGTGTTCGTGAACCCCTACAACGGCGAAGTGCGCGGCGCCCTCGAGCAGTACGGCTCCACCGGCGCACTGCCGCTGCGCACCTGGATCGACGAACTCCACCGCGATCTGCACCTGGGGGAGACCGGCAGGCTCTACAGCGAACTCGCCGCCAGCTGGCTGTGGGTGATCGCGGGCGGTGGCCTCGTACTGTGGTTCGGCCGCCGGCGCTCCCAGCGCAAGCCCAAGCTGCGCGGTGCCACCGGCCGCCGTCGCACGCTCTCGCTGCACGGCTCGGTGGGCGTGTGGGCCGCCGCCGGACTGATCTTCCTGTCCGCGACGGGCCTTACCTGGTCGACGTACGCGGGAGAGAGCGTCGGTGACCTGCGCGAGGCCATCGGGCAGACGACGCCGGAGCTGACGGCGACCGTCGCGGGCGGCGGAGAGCACGCGGGGCACGGCGGGTCGGGCTCGGGCGGCGCCGCAGGAGGCGAGGGTGTCGGGCTCGACGCCGTCCTGAAGGCGGCCCGTGGCGAGGGGCTCTCCAACCCGGTGGAGATCGTGCCGCCGGCCGACGCGTCATCGGCGTACATCGTCCGGCAGATTCAGCGCAGCTGGCCCGAGAAGCAGGACTCCGTCGCCATCGACCCGGCGACCAGCGAGGTCACCGAAGTGCTGCGGTTCGCCGACTACCCCGTGCTCGCCAAGCTGACCCGCTGGGGCATCGACGCGCACACCGGCTCGCTGTTCGGGCTCGTCAACCAGATCGCCCTCGCCGGTCTCGCCCTCGGGCTGATCCTGATGATCGTGTGGGGGTACCGCATGTGGTGGCAGCGCGGGCGCGGCAGTTCCTTCGGGCGTCCGCTGCCGCGCGGGGCGTGGCAGAACGTACCGGCGTTCGTCCTGGTCCCGCTGATGGCGGCGATCGCCGTGCTCGGCTACTTCGTGCCGCTGCTCGGCATCCCGCTGGCTGCCTTCCTCGTCATGGACATCGCGCTGGGGGAGATCGCCTACCGACGAGGCAGGCGCAACTACGCCTGAGGCCCGTTCAGTCGTGGGTGGCCGCGCCGCTGAGGTGGTGGTCGGCGAGGTTCAGGACCTCGTCGACCACGCGGCGCAGGTGTCCGTCGGGCGGGCCGTAGATCATGCGGCGCCCTTCCTTCCGTACGGAAACGAGCCCGGCGAGGCGGAGTTTGGCCAGGTGCTGGCTGACCGCGGGGCGGGCGGCGCCGCACGCGGCCGTCAGTGTGGTGACATCCGCTTCGCCCTTGGCGAGGGTGTGAAGGAGGGCGAGGCGGGTGCGGTCGGCGAGGAGGCCGAGGACCTCGGCCGCATGGGTGAAGTGCTCGGCGCCCGGATCTTGCGGGTGCGCATCGTGCGCAGGTGATAGGTGCATGCGTGCGCTCATACGCACATAATGAGTGCGGGCGCCTCGCGGTGTCCACTCTCCCGTCCCGCGTCGGAAGGCCGTACTCGTGAGTGAGCAGCACGGACACCCGCACCCTTCGCACGAGCACCACCAGAACCACGGCCGGGGGCATGGTGGTCACGCCCACAGTCGCGGTCACGTCCACGATCACGGTCATGGGCCCGGCGGCGAGGGGCGCTCGAAGCGGTGGCGGCACAAGGCCGGGCACGTACTGAAGCCGCACTCGCACGAGGCCGCGGACAAGGTCGACCCGGCCCTCGAATCGTCCGCGCGCGGAATGCGCGCGCTGTGGATCTCGCTGGCCGTCCTGGGGGTCACTGCCGGGGCCCAGGCGGTGATCGTGGTGCTCACCGGCTCGGTCGCGCTCCTCGGCGACACCGTGCACAACGCGGCGGACGCGCTGACCGCGATCCCCCTCGGTATCGCCTTCGTCCTGGGCCGACGGGCCGCCACCCGCCGGTTCACCTACGGCTACGGCCGTGCCGAGGATCTCGCGGGCATCGTCATCCTCCTGACGATCGCCGCGTCGGCGGCCTTCGCCGCCTGGGCGGCGGTCGACCGACTGCTCAACCCCCGCACCCTGGAGCACCTCTGGGTGGTGGCGGCCGCTGCCGTCATCGGCTTCATCGGCAACGAATGGGTCGCCCGCTACCGCATCCGCGTCGGCCGCGAGATCGGCTCGGCCGCCCTGGTCGCCGACGGTCTGCATGCCCGCACGGACGGATTCACCTCTCTCGCCGTCCTGTTGAGCGCGGGCGGCGCGGCCCTGGGCTGGCGGCTCGCCGACCCGATCGTGGGCCTGCTGATCACCGCGGCGATCCTGCTGGTGCTGCGCGACGCGGCACGAGAGGTGTTCCGCCGGGTGATGGACGCCGTCGATCCCGCCCTGGTCGACGCGGCGGAGGAAGCGCTCCTGACGGTTCCCGGCGTCCGTGGCGTCGGTGAGCTGCGCCTTCGCTGGATCGGTCACCGGCTGCGCGCCGAGGTGGCGGTCGTCGTGGACGGGGAGTTGTCCGTGCGGGAGGCGCACGAGGTCGCGGTCGACGCGGAGCACACTCTGCTGCACGCGGTGCCGAAGCTGACCGCCGTACTGGTGCACGCGGACCCGGCGACCGTGCCCGGCGCCCAGGACCCGCACAAGGTCCTTGCGCACCACGCGGTGTGAGCGGGAAGGCCGGGGCTCGGCACCGGAGCGGCAGCGGCTAATATCTGCGGCCATGGCGTCAGGTCTGCGGGACACGGTGCACGGAGAGCGGCGTACCGCCGCGCGCTGCACCGTGTTCGGGATCAGCCTGGCCACCCTGCTGGCTGTCCTGTGCGTGTGCTTCGGCTCCTCGGCACATCACGACGCCCCGAGCGCCCGCGTCGCCGTCTCTTATTCCGCCTCCTATTCCGCCGCGCCCGTGCCTGGAGCTGGTGCCCCGGCATCCGCCGAGCAGGCCTCGCTCGACCACAGCTGTCCTCCCGGCGAGCGGTGCGCGTCCGTCACGCACGCCGCGGCGATCGCGCTCCCGGCGCCCGAGCCGTCGGTGCCGACGACGCTGGGGGAGGCGGGACTGCCCGCGGCCCCGGCCACCGCACTTCCCGTACGGCCGACGCCTGTTCACCGGTACGCCCCGGATCTCCACGTCCTTCAGGTGCTGAGGACCTAGACCGGACCTCCGCGCGTTGCGAACCCGTCCTGTCCCGTCACGCCGCTGTTCACGGACGCGGTCGCCGTCGCGCGCTTGTGCCGCTCACCTCACACACCATCACCGTCACCACCGCCGTGCCCCGGGCGCGGCGGAGACAAGGACATCCCCGGACATGAGCACCTCCAAGAGCACCTCGAAGACAGGCAAGAAGACCGCGACCACCGCCGCACGCAAGGCCCGCATCCAGGAGCTGCGCCGCGCCGAGCAGGCGCGTGAGCGGCGCAACCGCGTCATCGCCATCACCGCGGGCGTCGCCGTACTGGCCGGTCTCGCCGGATTCGGCTCGTACGTCCTGCTCGACGCGTCGGAGAAGAAGGACAAGGAAGAGGCCGCCGCGCAGGCCCCGGTCAAGGGCGAGAAGACGTGGGACGCGAAGAAGCTGGGGCGCAACCACGTCACGAAGAAGGTCGACTACCCGATGACCCCGGCAGCGGGCGGTGATCACAGCCAGGCGTGGGCCAACTGCCAGGGCGATGTGTACGACAAGCCGCTGGGCGAGGAGAACGCCGTCCACTCGCTGGAGCACGGCGCCGTCTGGATCACGTACAACGACAAGGCGGCGGCCGGCGACATAAAGACGCTGAGCCAGAAGGTCAGGACAACGCCCTACACGTTGATGAGCCCGGTCAAGGAGCAGAAGGACGCCCTCACGCTCACCGCGTGGGGCCGCCAGATCACCGTGGACAGGGCATCGGACCCCCGGGTCGAGCAGTTCCTTGGCAAATATGTCCAGGGTGAGCAGACTCCGGAACCCGGTGCGGCCTGCACGGGCGGTGTCGGGCCGGCATGAGGGTGAGCGCGTGAGCGGGATGTGAGCGGGAGCGGGCGGGAGGGGAGTTGTCGGCCCCCCCGCCCCTCCCTCGGGGTGTCACCTAAGATGGATGCTATTCCTCCCTGTGGTG